>JAQCEV010000010.1 GCA_027618515.1 Chloroflexota bacterium
CGGCGTGGCACCCGATGGCGACGGGGACGATGGTGCAGCATATGCCGAAGCGGCGAGCGCTGGCGTTGGGCGTGCATCTGACGGGCGGGATGATGGCTGAGGTTGTGGGGCCGCTGGGCGTCGGGATCTTGCTGGCGTACTACGAGTGGCAGGTGGTTTTCCGGTTGGCGATCATTCCGGCTGTGTTGATGGCGGTGGCGCTGCTGTACTTCCATCGGTTCATCCTTCCCTCAGCGGAACCGAAGATGACGAAGGCCGATTTTGGGGATGTGCTGAGGGTGTGGAAGACGCCCGCTGGGCTGGCGATGTTCGGTTTGGGTGTGTCGTACAGCATGGCGTTCGTGGGGTTGATGGCGATGTCGCCGTTGTTCTTCCAGAACTACCACGGCTATTCGACCGCGTGGACTGGGGCCGCGTTCGCTGCGATGTTGTTTGGCGGCGGTATCGCTGCGCCGATCATGGGGCAGCTTTCCGATAGGTGGGGCAGGAAGCAGGTGGTGGTGCTCTCCGCTTTCGTGGGCGCCGCTGGGATTTTGCTGACGGCGTTCTCGTCGCACCCGGTGTTGCTGGTGCTGGGGGTGGTGGTGGCAGGGACGGTTCTGGCGGGGATGCGTCCGGTGTACCTGGCTGGCGCGGTGGAGATGGTGGGCCGTCGAGAGTCGACGGCGCTGGGCCTGATCTACGGAGTGATGGATGGCTTGGGTGCGTTGGGTGGTTTGCTGGCTGGGCTGGCTGGTACGAACGATCTTCGCTATGCGTTGGTGTTCGCGGCGGGTGCTTCGGCGGTGTGTGGTGTGTTCGCGCTGGCGCATCCGTTTGAGGTGCGTGACGTTGAGGTGCGATTGGCGCCGGACGGGGCGTAGCGGACGCCTGGTAGGGGTTGGCTGTCGTGGTACGATGGTTGTGGCCGTGCTAGATGGGGAGCCAGCGGTGCCCTGTACCCGCAATCCGCTATAGCGGGGTTGAATTCCCTCTCTAGGACCGGTCCCAACACCTCTTGCTCGGACAGGGACATTGATAGCTGGGCCCTGCGCGGCGGAGCCCTGTGAACCCCGTCAGATCCGGAAGGAAGCAGCGGTAAGCGGAGTGCTTCGGGTGCCGCAGACCAGCCTGGCTTGAGTTCAGGTCCAATGGGTTAAGTGTTGGGTCGCCGGGTCGACAGAGGGTGCACGGCTCTTTTTTGCTGTTTGGCCCCGGACGTAAGTCCGGGGCCTTTTTTTGTTTTGGGGGGAGTGGGGGAGAGGAAAAATGAGCCGCAGCATGGGAAGCTTACTTCCCTTGAGATGGCGCAGTCTTGCGACGGGGATTCTGAGTTTCTGGTTGCTCTAGGGTGTAGACGCCATCGGGAAACCGGGCTCTCAGTTCCAGTTCCCCTCCCAGCGCTTCGATGGTTGCGCGTATTGTGCTTATGCGACTGTCGGGGCGGTTTTCGAGTCGGGATATGGCAGCTTGCTTGACCTGCAAGCGTTCCGCGAGGTCTTCTTGGGACATCGATTTGACCTTGCGAAGTTTGGCTAGCGCAATCTCTGTCGGTGGCTGAGTTCGCTCGCGCCCCATGAGTAGGGCATATAAGCGCCTAGACGCTGATTCCACGTCGGGATAAACCTCATCAGAGCCCTGGCCGAATACGGAGTCATCCGAAGAGGAAACACCGAACCCTAGGCTCGGACGCCATTCGACGGTTGCTGGGTGCCCGTTCAGATCGAGATCGGCCCACCAGACCCCTGCCGCGTTGAGAGGGGGATCCATCATTACCAGCAGGTCAGGGAACTGGCCTCGAAGTTTCTCTAGCAATTCTTCGATCAGGTTCATGTCTCCCACACTCCCTTCCCATCATTGCCCGGTTTTGACCATTCAATCGACCCGGTGACGGTAGCGATTTCGATCGCGCCGTTAGCGGCGATGTTCGTATGGTGGCGGCGAACTCTAAACCGCCTGACGGACGGCCAATCAGGTAGAGCCGTTTCAGCATCCGCTTGCGGAGGGTAGAGCCGTCCGTCAACTTGCCATTGGCTCGGATCGAACGGAATTTCAGTCAACTCGTCTTCGACTTCGTTCAAGGTGCTCTCAATCAGTTTGAATGCTGATTCAAAGTCTGACGCAGGAGGAGTGGCCGTGAGCCGCCTGTAAAACTCCTCCAGCCTTATGGCCTTGGGAATCTGCTCTGAGGGCACTGTATATTCCTTATACTGAATATACCTTAAAGTGAATATCCCCGCAACATCTCTAAGGTGTTCGACATGGTAAAGCTGACATCCAGAAATGAATCACTCTGGATGGCAGCGGTAGGGGCTGAGCGTCCGATCAAGGTCGACACCTATATGGAATAGTACAAGTCTTGAGGAGCAATAAGTGGAATCAGACGCTTACGATGGCAGGTAGGGTGTCTCGTGGTGGTGGTGGAGCGGGTCGCTGGCTTGAGCGCCGGTACCGTTTTGCTGTTGGAGCCATCAAAAAGGCTGTTAGGCGCTTCAGCGCTAGGCGGCACTTCAGTCGTAAAGGCTATTCACCCTGTCCCCTTTGCTTCGCAACCGTCGCTGGGGCCGCAAGGCGGGTCCTAGCGTCTTACCAGTGACCGAGTACCTCAAAGCGCTGGATATGTTCCGCGATCTGCCTGCGGTGGATATCGAGGAATTTTCCGCTACGTTGTCTATGCGAGAGTGCTCGCCGGGGACGGTGTTTTTCACGCCACAGGATGCCAGTGAACGTTTGTTCATCCTGAAGTCCGGGAAAGTGGATCTGTACCATCTCAACAGTGAGGGCAAGCGACTGGTTCTGGCTCGCCGTTGCCGTTGAGGTCAACTGTCAACGACTGGGTCTTGATGACCTCGATCGCAGGCGCTGCGGGAGCGTCAACGGTCTGGGTGTCGTCGTCGGAGACGTCAGCGCCTGTGGGAGGCGTGCCGGTGGCGACGGCGATGTTGGTCAGTGAACCAGCGTCGATCTCATCTTGGGTCATGGTGTGGCTTGCGCTGCCGGTGGTGGAAGCACCAGGGGCGAGCGTTGTTGCACCAAGGGTGATGGCACCTTCCACGTCGTCAACGAGTGTGACGTTGGTGAGGGTGACGTTGCCCGTGTTGGTGACGGTGAATCCGTAGACCACCACGTCATCAGCGGCTGCCACTTCGTTCGTGGACGCAGTCTTGATGACCTCAATCGCCGGCACGGGGTCCGCGACGACGTTTGCCGGGTCGCTGTCTTGGACACGACCACCTAGCCCATCTGGGGTGTAGATGTAAGTGTTGTCGTTGTTGACATCCTGGGCTGAGATTGTCGCCAGGTTGTAGATCGAATCAGAGTCCAACTCAGCCTGTGTGATCACTTGGCTGTAGATGATCGTGATGATCTCGCCATTGCCTTGACCTGAAGCGTCAGCGTCAAGAACGAGGTCGTTGGTGGTTGCGGATTCGATCGTGAGCGTTGTTCCGCTCTCGGTCAAAGCCAACGTGTCGAGGTCAACGTCACCAACGTTCAGGTAGGTGACCTTCCAGTAAACCTCGCCCGCCGCAGAGATGTGCAACGTGTCAACGTACGTGCCATCGATAGCGGAAGAAACCAACTTGTCGATCTCGATCGCGGGTGCGCCGATGATCGTGTGATTTACCTGGGGGGTCCAAGCTAGGCCGTCCCCCGGGAGGTTCGTCGGCATTTCGTCCCAGGTCGCGTACGCCTGGTCATAAACCGTGAGTCCCGTGGAAGGAAGAACTGCGGTGCTGGCTAGCTCGGCAGTGTACGAAAGGTCCACGGTCGTGAATCCCGCAACGCTCGAGAGCGTCCACTGGAGCGCGAAGCCACAACCGGCCGTGAGGCCTGTGGAATCGCAAGGACCGGTGTAAGGAACAACTGTGCCGGTACCGGAATCAATAACGGTCAAGTTGTCGTCGATCGGGTCCGTGATCACCACGTTGGTGATTGGGTCGATGTTCTGGTTCGTGAACGAGACCGTGTAGGTGATGTCCTGCGCACGAGAGATCGTCTCGCCGCTCGCAGGATCAGAAACCTTGTTCAGGGTTGCGGAAACCGAACCAGGAAGGTTGCCGATGCGGAAGGGGGAGTTGTGGACCTCCACGATCCGAATAGGCGTGAAGGGGTGAATGATCATCCCCGAGGCCGCCACATCCGCCTTGCTGATGGCGAACTCGTATACGAGTTCGTTAACCCACCGGCTGTCGCTCCCGAAGGCAACCGGGCTGCTGAGCGGGTCCGCCCCGTCTTCAACGTTCTGGATGTTCCAAACAACGGAAGTGCCGCAATCGACGGGCTGGATGCCGCTGATGATCGCGCCATCACCGCCTTCTTGGCAGTAAGTGCCGACGTTCTCAGCGAGCCAAGCTCCGTCGATTTGGTCCTGGCCCTTCACCTTGTTGTAGGTGTTGAGGTCGTAGCCATAATCAAGGGAGAACTGACCTATAACCGTTGGGTTGGTGAGTTCTGCCGATGATGTGCCTGTTACACCGAGCAGCTGAATCTCAGCGTGCTCACTGGCAATCAGGTCATTCAAGTAGTGGCCTCGGTTTCCCCACATGGCAGAGGAACCGTCACCGTAAGAGTTGTCGTTGTTGTTCACGTCTTCTTCAAACGCGAAGTAGTAGTAGTCGTCGTTGCTGCCGACGTTCGAGAACAGCGCGCCAACATATTGGTTGGTGCTACCAGTGTCTTGAACGTAAGCGATACCAGAGCCTGAGCCCAGGTAGCCCGATTCGATGCCATCGGCAGCGTTCCGAACGAAACCGTCGACTTCGACGACTCCTCCGGTTACCGCGCCATGGCTGGCCATAGCGGACGGAACGATCATCGCCATTAAGACGAGAATCACCATCCCTAACAAACCAACGCTTCTCGCGTTTCCTATATTACCGACCAAATGTGACATCTCGGTTGCCTCCAAATTCGCTCTTGTGTGTTTCGGTCACTGACAGTCGTTGGGCGCAAGGAATACCAGGGCAGGGCGATTCAGTGCGTGCAACAAGCGAGTGGAGAATCGTCTAGTTCTCCGTTGAAGTCAGTTCCCAAGAGTGCTCTTCTGGTACCAAAGGGGCATTGGTCTAGTACCAATGGGCAGTCGGAATGTATGAGCGGCGTTGGTGGCTGTTGCCTTGCCGTGGGGGGCTGGGGGCGGTAGTGTCGTGGGTATGGCAGACGCAGCACCGAAGAAGAGCCTGGGCCAACATTTCCTGAAGGACAGGAATATATTGGGCGCGATCGCCGATGCGGCGGGCGTTGGGCCGGACGACGTTGTGATTGAGGTGGGGCCGGGGCGCGGTTCGCTGACGCAGGTGTTGGCTGAGCGGGCGAAGCGGGTGGTGGCGGTGGAGTTGGACGGGGCGTTGGTGGAGTCGCTACGCCAGACGATGCCAGCAAACGTGGAGGTGCTGCACCAGGACGCTCGCGGGGTGAGCCCGGCGGAGCTGATCGGCGGGTGCGGGCCTTACAAGATGTTGGGGAATCTTCCTTATTACGCGGCGATGCCGATACTGCGGTCGTTTCTAGAGAGCGATTGTCGGCCGACGCATGCGGCGATCCTCGTGCAGCTTGAGGTTGCGCGGAACCTGTGCGCGGCGCCTGGGGACATGTCGTTGGCGTCGCTGGGCGTGCAACTGTTCGGCAAGCCACGGGTGGCGCGTCGGGTGCCGCCTGGGGCGTTTGTTCCTCCGCCGAAGATCATGTCAGCGGTGGTTGCTATAGAGGTGTACGACGTGCCTGCAGGTGGCGTGACGGACGTGAAGGGATTCTTCCGTGTGGCGCGAGCGGGGTTCTCGGGGCCACGCAAGCAGCTTCGCAATTCGCTGGGCAACGGGCTGGGGATTTCGGGCGATGAGGCGGAGGTGCTGTTGCTGGCAGCCGGGATCGACCCGAAGCGTCGTGCGGAGTCGTTGGCGTTGGAGGAGTGGGCAGCGTTGGCGAGGGCCGTCGTCTAGAGCTATTGGCTAGGCGTTGGTCGTGCCATCGCTCATGCTGCCACCTGAGCGTGTGTGGTCACTGGCCCGCGTGGAGTAGGTGGCTGGTAGGCGGAGTACCTTGGAGTAGGTCCGTATCAGCCACGAAACCGGGCCTCGGAAGAAGTAGCGCTCAGGCACGGCGACTTGGTCGATGTCTTTCTTGTACTTCTTGGCGGTGCCCTTCATCAGGTGGAATTTGAGTTCAGCGGTGTTCTCGAATGTCTCGTGGATGATGAGGGCGTCTTCGCCGTCCACCTGGTAGGCCTCAAAGCGAACGAGGCCGGTCTCCATCGAGTGCGCGTCAGTCCCGACACGCTGCCACCAGTACTTGAGCTGGTCGAGACGCGAGGAGTCGCCCGTCTTGCACGTCCATTTGGCGGTGACGTTGATGGAACTCACCTGGTCGGGGCGCCGGTAATCTTCCTTTACGTACCCGAAGAGATGCCCGAGCTACCCCACGAGAACTTGTACTCGCCCTCGAGATACTGTCCGAATACTGCCGCTGGCTGAATGGCGGCGATCGCTTCTCTGGCCGCCGTGGGGAGGTCCAAGCCGCGTACGAGGTGCAATTCCGGTCGGGCGACCTTGAGGAGCGAGGCCATGAGCAGAGCCACCGTCGTGGAAAAGTAGGAGACGACCGCGTCGGAGTCTTTGAATATCTGGTGGACGAAAACGGCGCCTAGAAGGACGACGTAATTGATCTCGATGGACAGGAGTCCGGGGTCGGTTTGGGAAATGGCGCGGATGTCTTCCCAGACCTTGAGCATCTCTGTTGACGCCGGGGATTTGCTGAAGAGTCCACTCTTCGGCGTGGGTATCCATTTGCCGGTGACGCTGATCTCCTGGCCGATCCTGGAGGCTTCTGCGAGGAATTGAGGCAGCGGTTCGCTGGGTGATGTCATTTGTCGGTCTCCTGTGCGTGCTACGGCTTGGCTCCGGTCGTTCCCGATCGGTGATGGGGGAACGTTACCCCCTTAACCAGCGCGATGCTGCGTCGTTTGATGCAGTCGCGGTGCAAACGGACTAACGCTCCGAAGCTTGCTTAGAGGATAGGTGCGCAGCGCGTAGTTTGGCGCGTATGCTTCCGCGCATCACGTTAGCGCGCTAGGGGGCTGATTATGGCAGAGACGTACGGCAGCGGCGATTTCAAGTTCAGCTATGCGGATGGGTGGGCGAAGCTCCCGGGCGGGACGACGTTCCTGGAGTGTCCCGGCGTGGCGGTCGATTCCCAGGACAACGTGTTCGTGCTGACGCGTGGCGAGCACCCGGTGATGGTGTTCGACAAAGATGGCAATTTCCTGCGGTCGTTCGGGAAAGGTAACTTCACGAACCGAACGCACGGCCTGTACATCGCTCACGATGACACGTTGCTGATCGCGGACGACGCTCTGCACACGATCCAGAAGTTCAGCCCGGACGGTACGAAGCTGATGGAAATCGGTGAGCGGGAGAAGCCGAAGACCAAGTGGGGCGGCGAGCCGTTCAATCGACCGACGTCGGCGGCGATCATGCCATCCAACGGCGACATCTATGTGTCGGATGGGTACGGGAACGCGCGCATCCACTGCTTCACGGGCGAGGGCGAGTACAAGTTCTCGTGGGGTAGCTCGGGCATCGACGAGGGGCAATTCATGCGTCCGCACAATATCGCGATCGACAGTGACGATCGGGTGTACGTGGTGGATCGTGAGGCGCACCGGGTGCAGGTGTTCGATGCGAAGGGTAAGTTCCTGACGATGTGGAGCAACATCCACCGACCGGACTGCATGGTGCTGTGGGACAACCATATCTACATCGGCGAACTGAATGGGATGGATGGCTTGGGCGATGCGCCGGACATGGGGCACCGGGTGGGCGTTTACGATCTGAACGGTAAGTTGCAGGCGCGGTTCGGGGCGTCGCAAGAGGGCTCAGGCGCGGGCGAGTTCGTGGCGCCGCACGGTATCGCGGTGGATTCGCACGGTGCGCTGTTCGTGGCTGAGGTGTCGTTCACGATGGGTGGGCGTCACCTTGATCCGCCAAGGGAGTTGCGTAGCTTGTCGAAGTGGCCTCGGGCGAGCTAGGGCGGGTGATGAGTGGAGCGTGATGCGATCTAGCCGCTGGTTGGCTGGCGCTCGTGGTGGGCTCACGTTGAGGACGGGCTCTCATTCGAGGGCTTGTTGCGTGCTGCCATCGCGCCTGAATCATGCCAAAACGCGGGAGGATTCGGTGACTTGAGTATTCTGGGACACCTATATGCAGAGCTACGCGTCGTATTGATAGTCATCGCTCTCTTGGTAGCCTTTGTTTTGACTTGGGTCGCACTTGAAGCAGGCTTCGGTTATCTAACGAGCGCTTCGTATTACTGGTGGGCGTTGCTCTCCTTTCCAGGGGCCGCGTTCTTGGTTTACGGGGTACATGAGATCCGCGCATGCCGTGCGACTTGGGTTTGGCCTGAGGTTGTTGCGGAGGTCTCGTCTGTCCGCATGAGTGCATATGAACAGGCTACTGGTATCAACGCCGATACAGCCACCGAGTGGGAAGTGACCTGCGGGATCCGGTACGAAATCGATGGCAACACATACCTGCAAACGTGGGAGAGGATGGGATTACAAAAGGAGCAGGCCGCCAACGTGGAGAGGAGCTTGTCGGGTCAGTACTTCACGCTGTTGTTCAAACCCACGGACGCGAGTGAAGCAGCGATTCTGCTCCGAAACCCCGCGGGTAGAGTATGGCTACTGGCGATTGGCGTTGGATTTCTCGCTGCTGCGGCAGTCTTGCCATTCTCGGACCCCTTGCCGGGGGTGATTATTGCTGTGATGCTGGGAAGCTTATTCGTGGGCGGCATGGGTGTGGCGATGCTCAACGTCTTCTTCCCGTATCAGGGGCAGCATCACGTTCTCGAGCGATTCAATGGGGGGCCCGTATCTCGGAGCCCATGAGTCACGCAATAGTACCCTTCAGTTGCCAATGCCTCACTCGATACCGAAGTTGATTTGACCTCTGCTACCGCTGTTGGTCATCGCGATGGGGGGATGAGCTAGGGCCGTGGCGTTTGGTGGGTGAGGTGGGGGTCCCTTCCCTAACGGATGGCTTGTTCGAGTTCGTCCCTGAACGATTGGGCGTTCCTGACTGATGTGCTGCTGATCGCCCAGACGGTTCGGCCGTCATGGAGGTCTAGGGCGACGCTGCCTTGAATCGTTGTCTCATCCTAGTACTCGCTGTAGCGCACCTCGGCAATCTCGGAGAACTCGACCGTTTCGACCGAGTCATCGTGGAACCAGTGAATGTTGCGTACCACGACTGTTTGATCGGCTCGATTCACTCGAATTTCAGTTTGCACATCGAACCAGATCGCGGCGATGTAGATGAGGAGGGCGAATCCGGCGAGGCCGACTACCCATGGCACTCCGTGAGTTGCCCAACGGGGTGGGAGACTCCGCCGTTGCCGGCCGAACATCGCTTCCAATTCAGTCGGGTCCGCGCGGGCCAGTATCTCTCAACCACACTGTTCAGCCCGATCGCTGGTAGTGAGGCAAAGCTCGCGAGGATCACGGAGCCGATCAAAAGGATGATTACGTGGTTGAGGATGCGGGTTCTGAACACGATTTCGCCGGCAACAGGGTTGTTGGTAGCAACCATTGCACCAGCTACCTTCCAAGCGACGATGAGGACGCCCATGAAGACGACGAACCCGACCATGAACATGGTGGCGGCCGAGTTGTCGGCGGGCATTTCGTCGCCGGAGGTGCCTGTAGGTTGCGGGGTGGGGTCGGTTTCGAGAGCCAATCCGTTCACGATGAAGCCGTGTTGAATCCTGTATAAAACGGCTTGGGGTGATTCTACTGCGAAGCCGAGGGAACCGGTAATCAATCCCGCTTGATCTCATAGAGAGGACCCGTTGCGATGGGTGGGGTTGGAGGGATTCGCGTCGGACTGCGCTCACGGGAGAGCGGGGCGTTGGTTCGAGTTGAAGCAGGTGAGTGCAGGGCACGCTGCCTGGTAGGATTGCGGCGTGATTCGTTTATTGGCTCCGGCAAAGATAAATCTGTCGTTCGAGGTTATCGGGCGGCGGGACGATGGGTTTCATGAGGTGCGGACGGTTCTGCAGGCTATCGATCTGGCCGATGTGGTGGAGATCGAGGAGGCGGACGAGATTCGGCTGACGGTGGAGCCCGTGGGGGCCGTGCCGGTTGAGGGGAATCTGGTGCTGCGGGCGGCAGAGGCGCTGCGGGAGGCGACGGGGGTGAGCGCTGGCGCGGCGATCACGCTGACGAAGCGTATTCCTGTGGCGGCTGGGCTCGGCGGCGGGAGTTCTGATGCGGCTGCGACGCTGTTGGGGCTTCGTCGGCTGTGGGGAGTCGATCGCGATAAGAGCGCTATCTATCGGATCGCGGCGTCGCTGGGCGCGGATGTGCCTTTCTTCCTGCGTGGGGGGACGGCGATCGGAAGCGGTAAGGGCGATGCGCTGGAGCTGCTGCCGATGCCGGTGGAACGCCTCGCGGTAGTGGTGACTCCTCGTGGGCTTGGGGCTGACGATGCGAAGACGTCGCGGCTGTATGGGCTGCTGAAGCCGCAGCATTTCTCTGATGGATCCAGTACTGGTGCGGTGGTGTTTCGGATCACGAAGGGCCAGCCGGTGGGCAATGCGATGCGAAATACGTTTGCAGCAGTTGCTTCGGTGGCGCATGCATCGTACGAGATGACGTGTACCATCTTCGGCACTACGGAGGCGGGCACGACGATGCTTGCTGGCGCTGGGCCGTCGCTGTTCACGTTGGTGGAAGATGAGGTGGTGGGCGAGAGGATCAGGGCGAGCATGGAGCTTGCGGGGTACGAGGCGCATCTAGTGGGCTTGCTGCGGCCGTGGCCTGGGAACGGGCTTGAGGCTGACTAGGAGAGGTTTTCATGGCTGATATCGAGTACATACTGCCGTCGACGTTACCGCCCACCAATGGTGCCTACACGCATGTCGTGAAGATCGGCGATTGGGTGATGGTGGCGGGGCAGACGGCAGGCGATATGGACGGCAGCGTGGTTGGCGTCGGTGACGCGTCGGCGCAGACGAAGCAGGTCTACGCGCGGCTGGCCCGGGCGATGGAGTCGGTGGGAGGTTCGTTGGCAGATATCGTGCTGACGAAGACGTACTGGACGGTTGGTGACGCGTGGCCTGCTATCACGGCAGCGCGCGCGGGGTTGCATGGGCCGAAGCCGCCGACGGGTACGAGGTTGCTGATCGAGCGATTAGCTAGGCCCGAGTTCATGTTGGAAGTTGAAGCGGTTGGATATCTTGGAGATTCAGGTGGCCAGGAGGCTGACATGGCAACGGTAGAGCACATTCGACCCGAGGGGAGCCCGGAGAATCACGGGCGCTACTCGCATGTGGTGAAGGTTGGGCCTTGGATCCAGATCGCAGGGCAGACGCCGTCTGATGTAGACGGGAACCCGGTGGGTATCGGTAATCCGGCGGCTCAGGTGGAGCAGGTGTTCAAGAACCTAGAGATAGCGTTGGCGTCGGTTGGTGGCACGCTGAAGGACGTCGTGAAGACAACGGTGTACGTGGTTGGCCAGGAGAACATGGACGGGATACGCGCAGCGAGGGCAGGACGCTTCGGCGACAAGCCGCCGACGAGCACGTTGGTGGTGATCAGTGGGTTGGCGCGGCCTGAGTTCATGTTGGAGATCGAGGCGATCGCTTACGTAGAGTAGGCGGGATCCGCTGGAGAGCGCGCGATGAAGACTGGATTTCATCTTGGGCTCGGATTGATCTTCGGAGTGGTGCTGTTCGTGTTGACGGATGGGCCGGTTTGGATCGCTGTTGGCATCGCGATCGGTGCGGGGATGGAACAGCGGAAGCGCAAGTGAGTTTCAGGAGGGCACGATGATCGTTGATTGCGATACACATTTCTTTCCCAAGGACGCGTTTGATTACCTCGAAGGTTCCCTGGCTGACCGGCGGCCAAGGCTGATCTTCGATGGTGACGTGCTGCGCGACATCGAGTTCGCGGAGGGGCCGTCAGCGGCTGGTGGCGCGACGCCTTTGCCCGCGCCAGGGTCGGGGGCTCACTATCTGGGGATGGCCGACGGGCCGTCGCGGATGGAGGTCTACGCAGAACTGGGCATCGAGAAGCAGCTTGTGCTTCCGCAGTTCTCAGGGTGGTGGTCATACACGATCGAGCCTGAGCTTGGCCAAGCGCTGGCGCACTCGCTGAACGTGTCGATGTTGCGATTCGCCAAGGAACACGCTGGTGCGGTCATGCCGGTGGCGTTGGTGGCGATGCAGGACGTGACGACCGCTATCGCAGAGGCGGAGTGGGCGCACGCTAACGGGTTCAGCGCGGTGGTGCTGGATTACGTGTTCCCGGTGGCCGAGAACAGCCTGGGTTCGCCTACAGCGACCCACCGAGAGTTGTGGCCGTTCTTCGCGAAGTGCGCGGAGCTCGATCTGCCGATCTACTTCCACGCGGTGCAGCATGGACATCGGTTGGTGAACCTTCGCAATTTTCAGATGGATGGCCTGGATATCTTCGTGCCGAGCGAGGCGCAGATGAATCTAGTGGCGCTGATCACGACGGGCTTGTTGGACAAGTACCCCAGCCTGAAGATCATCCATGCAGAGCAGGGCGCGGGGTACATCCAGCCGTTGGCCGAGTGGCTGGACAGGCTGCATGGGCCGGTTGTCGCGGCGTACGAAGAGGGGGAGGGCGTGGTGCCAGGAAATCGCCGGAAGCTTTCGCCGAGGGCTCCGCAGTTGGTGACGCCAGATGAGGCGAAAGAGAAGAACCGACAGTTGCCTAGCCATTATTTCCGCACGAACTTCTACTGGACGATCGAGACGGAAGAGCCGGAGCTTATCGGTGGCATCGATTTCGTGGGGGCCGACCGGTTCCTGTTCGCGACTGACTACCCGCACGACGATCCGGGTGGCGCGATGAAGTTCGAGGACGTGAAGTTGCTGGCCGCGAACGATCGCCTGACGGAGGCGGTGAAGGACCAATTGCGGTATCAAAACGCGGAACGGGTGTTCAATTTGGCGTAAGCCAAGCTTAGGAGGGCGGCACGATGGCGAACGAACTGCGGATATCGATGGCGTTGGAGCACTACGACCGGCACATGCCGTTCCTTGATGGGTCGCTGCACCCAAAGGGGTTGGACATCAACGTTCAGTTCGTCGCTGTGGAAGGCGAGGGGAAGCGACACGAGCGCATGCTGTCGCGCCAGGAGTGGGACGCGTGTGAGTTGTCGTTGGGGTCGTACATCATGGCGAAGGCCCGCGATGCGAACCTGACGGCGATCCCGGTGTTTCCTCGACGATTGTTCAGTCAGTCACAGATGTACGTGAACGCGAACGCGGGAATCGAGAAGCCCTCGGATCTGGTCGGCAAGCGCGTGGCGCTGCGGTCGTTCCAGACGACGCTGTCGATCTTGGCCAAGGGCGACTTGGGTTACGAGTACGACGTGCCGCTGAACGGGCCAACGTGGGTGACGACGGCGGACGAGCCGGTGGCGTTCGATCCTCCGGCGGGCGTGAAGATCGAGCGGCTAGGTGAGGGCAAGAAACTGGGCGCTGCGTTGGTGTCCGGTGAGGTGTCTGCGTGCCTGTCGCCTCGACCGCCTCAGCCGTACCTGGACGGCGCGCCTGAGGTGAAGCGGCTGTTCGACGACCCGCAAGCCGAAGAGGTGGGGTACTTCAAGAAGAACGGCTTCTTTCCCATCATGCACGTACTCGCCATCAAGAAGGACTTGGCCGAGGCGAACGGCTGGCTGGCGGGGAACCTGTACGGGACGTTCTTGGAGGCGAAGCAGGTTTGGTCGCACTACATGGACGACCCGAACTGGGGGCGCCTGGCATGGGGCCGGCATCACCTAGAGGAGGAGCGTGAGCTCCTGGGCGATGACCCGTGGCCCTACGGTGTGGCCGCTAATCGCGCGAACCTAGAACGGTTCATCGGGTACGAGTACGACCAGGGATTGATCCCGGAGAAGATGGCGGTCGAGGATCTGTTCTTCGAGACGGTGCTGGAGACGTAGGCTTCGCTGGCGGCGACGCTAGGCGTACTCGTCGTAGATGGAGTCGAATTTGCCGAGCTTGAGTTTGGCCATGTGGGTGCAGATGGCAACGACTTTTGCGCGGTCTTCGTCGGAGGTGGCTTGCTCGGTGATGGCTTTGGCTGCTCGGGCGGTGTGCTCGATGTCGGCGCCCTTGTGGACGATGAAGAAGGCTCGCTGCTTGGCGTCCATGTCGTAGGGGGCTTTGGAGAGGTACTCGTCGAATTCGGTGGAGTAGCGCTGAACCATGGTCTCGTTGGAGAGGCCGTTGGCGCGCATCTGGACTTCGGTGGCGAGGTACATGTCATGGATGCAGACAGCGGTGTGGGTCAGGGGACCGAATACGGGCTGGGCGTTCGTGAAGTCTGCTTCGGTGAGTCCTAGGGAGATGCCAAAGCGCATGCAGAGGGCTGGATGGGTGAGCTCTTCACCCATGCCTTGGGCGTAGGCCATGAATGCGCGGTCGCTCGGGGCGTGTTGGGCGGCGCCTAGGGCGAAGGCCTTCAAGATACCCATGTTGTGGATGTAGTGCTGGATGGAGAAGCCTTGCATGCGGCGCACGGTGAGTTTCCCTGCGCGCAGGTCGCGGAAGTAGCGGCTGTCCAGCAGGTCATCCACGCCAGGGAGGATGATGTCGTTCAGCAGCGAGTCAACGAACGCTTGGTTGTCGGTTGCTGTGGCCATGGGTCGCCTCCGAAGCACTGGGTGCGCGTGATGTGCGCAAGTGTGCGCTGTGAGGGTTGGCGGGTCAAGGGTGGATGCGCAGGCGTTGACTTCGGTGCGAAGGTGGGCGAACGTTGCGCGCCGAGCATATGTGGCGCTGAAACATCATCGAAGGAATCTGAATGACACAGGATGCCCCTCAACCGAACCCTGCGGAAGCATACGAGAAGACGATAGCTCAGAACGTGTTCGTGCCGTGGCGGGCGGATCTGCTGGAGCGTGCGGCGCCGAAGCCGGGTGAGCGCGTGCTGGATGTGGCGTGCGGTACAGGGATTGTGACGCGTGTGTTGGTTGGGCTCGTGGGCAGTGAAGGTAAAGTCGTTGGGTTGGACCTCAACCCGATGATGCTTGGGGTCGCTCGGACGCTTGTGCCGACGGATCAGGCGCCAGTGGAGTTCGTGGAGGCGAGTGGGACTGATATGCCCCTCGAAGATGGGTCGTTCGATCTGGTGGTGTGCCAGCAGGGCTTACAGTTCTTTCCCGATCTAGCTGCCGGGCTGAGCGAGATGAGGCGAGTGCTGGTTCCCGGTGGCCGTGCCGTGGTTTCGACGTGGCGTGGCCTCGACGAGCAGCCGCTGATGGCGTTGGTGGACGGCGTGGTGTCGAAGCACATCGCTGAGGGTGCTTTCGAGGCTGGGTTCAAGCTCGCCCACGATGAAGTGTTCGCGCAGTTGGCGCGTGACTCGGGGTTCGCCGAGGCTACCGTCGAGGTTGCAACAATCGATTTGTCGATCGCTGAGCCGGAGAAATTCATGCCGGTGATGATGATGGGGTCCGCAGCGGTGTTGCCTCAGTTTGCGTCGCTTTCTGCGGAGGAGCGGTCGGCGAAGATCGGGCAGATGATGCCGGATCTGCTGGCCGCGATCGAGCCGCACATCGTTAGCGGCAATCTGATCATCAAGTCGGCGACGAACGTGTTGGTGGCTAGCGCCTAGAGCTGGCCCGACGGTCGTAGACGCGTCTGGTAGCGCTTGTGTCACGCCTGCTCGCTCACGTAGTGTGGGCGGGCTGTGACTGAGTTTTTCAACATGCGCTTGCTGCGCGTTCATCCTCTGGATTCGCCTGTGGTGGCGATGGCCGTGGATATCGATGGCGTCGACCAGGACGATGGCGTGCTGCGCTCGGTGGCGGCGGTGAAGTTCCACGCTGGCGCGGTGGTCGCTTCGATCGAGGCGACGCCACGCGATCTGGTGCCTGGACTGCCTGCGTTCGTGGGTGAAGCGCCGGTCGTGGGCTATGGGCTGAGTACGGCTGCCGCGCTGCTGGCGCAGGCGGGCGTGGCGCTGGGCTCTGGCTGGTGGGACGTGGGCGAACTGGCGTCGTTGGTGGTGCCGGGTGGTGGCGATGCGACGCTGGATGCGTTGGCGCGTCAACTGAACGTGGACGAGCCTGCCGACGACAGCGTGGCGGAACGGGCGCAGGCGACGTGGCGTGTTTACGATGCGCTGGTGGCGTTGGTGCGCGCGCAACCGGTGGCGGTGATGCGTCGTCAGGCCGACCTGATGGCTCGCGCGCGCAATCCGTTGGCGGAACTGCTCGCAGCGCTGGCTGAGGCGCCGACGTCCACGGACCAAGGGCCGATGGGGGGCATCGACCCACGCGAGATCGCACGTAGGCTGGATAGGCCTAGGCCGATCGGGTCGCCATCGAAGGCGCAGCAGATGGTTGACCCTGACGAGATCACGCGACTACTGGCCATCGATGGCCCGCTGTCGGGGCACTTTCCGCGCTACCAACCACGGCTTGAGCAGATCGCGATGGCGCGAGCGGTAGCGCAGGCGTTGGCTTCACGCAACAACGCAGGCGAAGGGCATCACTTGGTCGTCGAGGGAGGCACCGGGATCGGCAAGTCGGTGGCGTACCTGCTGCCAGCGATCCTGTTCGCTGCTCGCAACAACGTGCGGGTGGTGGTGTCGACGAATACGATCAACCTCCAGGAGCAGCTTATCTCGAAGGACATACCGGCGCTGATCGAGGTGCTGGGTTCTGTGGGTGGGCTGGACCTGTCGAAGTTCCACTACACGCAGTTGAAGGGCAAGGCGAACTACCTGTGCCTGCGTCGGTGGGAGGGGCTGGCTAATAGCGACCTGCTGACGCCGGATGATGCGGCGACGATGTCCAAGACCCTGGGGTGGCTGCGGCACACGCGGACGGGTGACCGGGCTGAGCTGTCGCTACGAGGCAGCGACTTGGATACGTGGAACCGCATGAGCGCGTCGAACTTTGGCTCGTGCCCTGGGGCGCGCGAGGGGGCGTGCTTCTACCGCCACGCACGCGATGAGGCGAACGCTGCGCATCTGCTGGTGGTGAATCACGCGTTGCTGCTTTCCAACATGCAGGTGGATGGCACGGTGCTGCCCGACTTCGACTATCTGATCGTCGATGAGGCGCACAACCTGGAGGAAGAGGCCACTCGCCAATTCGGGTTCCGGGTGTCGCAGACCACGGTGGAAGACCTGGTCGAACGGATGGGGAGCGTCGTCCACAGCTTCGGTAATGCGCTCAAGGTGAGCCCGATCGAGCCGGAGAAACGCGACGACGCTCAGCGACGGATGGAGGAGACGCAGGCGCCTCTGGCCGAGGTTCGTGATAGGTGGGCGAAGCTGATGACGGGGCTGATCGCCTTCACGAAGGCGCAGCAGGACGGCGGGGATGACGGCGAGTTGCGCATCACCTCAGGGCTCCGGGCGCAACCGGCGTGGTCTGACATCGAGATCGTGTGGGACGATTTCGAGACGGCGGCGAATGAAGCGTCGAATCGCGCAGACGCGATGTGGCGGATCATGGAGAACCTTCCTTCTGAGTTGGTGCCAGGCTTGGACGACCTGAAGGGGCTGATGTCGGAATGGTCCGCTGACCAGAACGATATTCGTACGCGGGTGATGGGGTTCATTTCGGACCCAGACTCGATGATGGTTTATTGGCTGGGCCGAGGAAACGGGCCGCTGTCGATGAACGGTGCGCCGCTGGAAGTCGCGTCGCGCTTGCAGGACGAACTGTTCTCGCAGAAGAAGTCGGTGATCCTCACGAGTGCGACGTTGGCCGTGCGGGGTGGGTTCAAGCACGTTCGTGAGCGGCTTGGGGTCGAGGACAGCGAGGAGCTGTGCCTGGGCTCGCCGTTCGACTATCGAAAGGCGGCGCTGCTGGCGCTGCCCACGGATGTGCCGGAGCCGCGTGTGCGTGGCTATTCCGAGGCGGTGGCCGATATCGTGGCGCAACTCGCGCTGGAGGCTGGCGGCCGGACGCTGGCGCTGTTCACGTCGCACGCGGGCGTGCGGGGCACGGCGGCGGCGTTACGGCGGATATTGCCAGCCAAGGGTATTCCCGTGCTGGCGCAGGGCGTGGATGGCACGCCACAGCAGTTGATTGCGCGATTCCAGGAGAACCCGAAGGCGGTGCTGCTAGGCACGTCCAGCTTCTGGGAGGGTGTGGACATCGCCAACAATGCGATGAAGGTGTTGGTGGTGGCACGGTTGCCGTTCAACGTGCCGACGGAGCCGGTGTTCGCGGCTCGATCCGGGCTGTATGACTCGCCCTTCATGCAGTACGCGGTGCCGCAGGCGGTGCTGCGCTTCCGGCAGGGGTTCGGTCGGCTGATCCGGAACAAGGATGACCATGGGGCGGTGGTGGTGCTGGATAGCAGGATCACGTCGAAGCCGTACGGCAAGGCGTTCCTGGAGTCGGTGCCACCTGCGACGACACTGCGGGCACCGTTGGCGGAGGTTATGGCCGGTGTGCGGGATTGGTTGCGGGAACCCGAGGCGCCAAATCCACAAGCAGCAATGAAACTCGAAGAGCCGAACGCGTGAGTCTAGTGAGTCAGGCATTCGTACTGCCGATCGATCAACAGACACTCCCGCTGGACCTGACGAGCACGTTGGCGTGCGGTCAGTGCTTCCGCTGGCGCGTGGACGGTGATGGCGCGTGGAATGGCGTGGTGGGTCGCGATCTGGTGCGTCTGAGCATGGGGCCGGAGGGGCTGATCATCGAGAGCTCGACGACGCCGACCGCTGAACTTGCTGAGTCGCTCGCGGGCTACCTGCGACTGGATGACGACTTGCCAGGGCTGCACGCGAGGTTGGGCGGAGACCCACACCTGCGTGAGGCGTTCGACAACTACCCCGGATTGCGTCTGATGCGGCAAGAGCCATGGGAGACGCTGGCGGGGTTCATCTTGTCGTCGACATCCAACATACCGCGGATCTCCAAGACCGTGGAACTGCTGTCGGACACGTTTGGCGATGAGGTGGAACTCGACGGCATACGACGTCGGACGTTCGCGTCGGCGGAGTCGCTGGCGGAGGCTGGCGAGCAGCGATTGCGTGAGTTGGGCTGCGGGTTTCGTGCGCCATACCTGGCAGGGGCGGCTGAGGCTGTTGCGACGGGCCGGCTGCCGCTGGACGAGCTTCGCGGCGCGCCCTACGAGAATGTTGTGGGGCGACTGACAGAGTTGAAGGGTGTGGGGGAGAAGATCGCGGATTG
The DNA here is from genome assembly GCA_027618515.1 of Chloroflexota bacterium. Taxonomy (GTDB): domain Bacteria; phylum Chloroflexota; class Dehalococcoidia; order Lucifugimonadales; family Australimonadaceae; genus CALGTL01. The sequence goes on from JAQCEV010000010.1 coordinate 19,173, forward strand.
CGCGATGCTGTTCTCGCTGGATCGCCTGGAGGCTTTTCCAGCGGATCGCTGGGTGCGCAAGGTGCTGACCGATCTGTACGACCTGCCCGCGAACATCAGCTACGACGGCGCTCGGGAGTGGGCGTGGGAGCGGTGGGGCGGGGACGCTGGTTACGCGAATCAGTACCTGTTCTGGAACGCACGGCAAAGCACGAGGCCGATGCGCATCTCTCAGTGAGGTTGGCTAGTCGGATGCGGCGCGGCGGTTAGCGCTATGGCACCTACCAGTGGGAAATTGACGATTGCAATGGCCAGGGCGTGGATCGGGAAACCGTCCGCCTGCGTGGTCCATCTGATCAAGGTCGCGAGGGTTGGCACAAGGATGGTGCCAGCGGCGGCCCATCCAATGCGCTGAATGCGCTGGGGCGGTAGGTAGGTCAACGACAGGGCGTGCATGGCGCCCAGGGTGACGACGGCTGCGGGTAGCACCGAGAGTTGCGTGACCAGCATGACCACTCTGGATAGGGGGAAGTCGAAATTACGCTCCGAGGCGAGGTGATAGATATCTAGGTAGAGGGTGAGGGGTCCAGCGATGGCGGCAACGATGATTGCGGCGGCTGCGATGAGGAGAGGGAGCGCGGCGCTGCTGGCCCCCGTGAGGCGGCCCCAGATGGCCAGTAGGAGCAACGCGAGAGATGCTGGCCATCCCGCTACCAGGAGAGGCTCAGGCCACATGTTTGATCCACTGTGGACGATGATGAATCCCATTATGGAGAGGCCACTGGCGATGATGAGGATGGCGGCAAGGAGCGCGGTGTTGGCCATCCGGTGGCGATATCGGAAGGGGCTGCGCAAGGCGGCGGTCCCGAATGCAGCGACGACGAGGCCGCTGGTGGTGGTGCCTAGGGCGACGATGGCAATGATGCGTTGGGTATGGCTGGCGAGGGGGATGGTTCCAACGAGGATGAGTGCGAGGGCGGCAAGCAGCCAAGGAGCGGTTGCCCAGGAGATTAGGCCGGGGTGGCGGTGGGGAGGCATGGCGCCGATGGCGAACAAGGTGGTGGTGGCAAGCGGGAGGAATAGGGAGTAGAGGACGTTCCAGGCGGTGGAGCCCGGTTGACTGCTGAAGGTCACGGCCCACATCAGTGACCTGGTTGCGTAAAGCTGTGCCCATTGGCCCTGGCCGGTCACTTCACTGACGGATATGTGCCAGACGAAGCCGATAGCCCAGACTGCGGTCGCGGTCAGGAAAACGACCGCAAGGATGGTCGATGGGCGCAAGGCTGTGGGTGAGTCAGGGGTGTCATGGCTCATGGTGAGCGTGATGATACCAAATCGAAGAACTGCGAGGGCTAGTCGGATGCGTAGGAACCGGTGGGGCCTTCGACGCCGGCGATGATGCGGGACAGGGCTGCGTAGAGAGCGGGGACGTCGGCGTCATCGACGTTGGTGGCGAAGTGCTGCTCGATGCCGCGTAGGTGGATGGGCCAGATGCGTTCTAGCTCCGCTTTGCCCTTGGGTGTGATGACTGCGTAAGCACCACGGCGGTCTTCAGCCGTGCGCTGGCGGGTTACGTAGTCGGCCTTTTCCATGCGGTCGATCAGCCTGGTGAGGCCGCTGGGGCTCATGACGATCGAGCCCGCGAGGTCCTGCATGCGCAGTTGACCATCAGGCGCTTCCGCTAAGTGGATCAGGACGTCGAACCAGGCGAGGGGGAGACCCTCGGCCTCCATCTCGCGTTCGAGCGTACGGAGGATGACGGTGTGGGCCCACTGGAGCGCGCGCAACGTGTTCATTTTCTGGGTATCCACGTCTCTAGTCTAGATTCAAGAACTTGCGCAAACAACTATTGGCAGGGTAAATCCATGAGCGTATAAATTGCTTGCACAAGCAAGTATCAGCAATGGTCAACCCAAGGAGGTATGCGATGCAAGCGAACTCGGTAAGGATGGTGAAGGCTGGTGCGGTGGCGTTGCTCCTCTGGGGCGTGCTGCACGTGTTCTCCGGGATGTACGCCCTGATCAGTCTGTGGACGGACGGATCGGCAGCGATGATGGGCGTGTTCGGGACGGGTGTTACGGGGACGATCAGCGACCCGGGTGGGTTGGTGAGCAACGTGGTGGGGCAGCACTCGGCGAACCTGGCGATCCTCGGCGTGTTCGGCATCGTACTGGCGCGGATGATGTGGCAGGGAAGCAAGCTGGCGCTGGGACTGAGCGTTCTGGTGCTGGGTTCAGCAGATGTGGCGTTCGTGATCGCGCTGTTGATCCCTGGGTACATCGCGCTTCAAGACGGATTGATGGGCCCGATGCTGTTCGTGGCTTCCACGGCGCTAGCGGGTTGGGGTTTCTACGGTAAGAAATCGGTAGCTCGCGAGGGCGAGTTGGCGGGCCGGGCGGCGGTCTAGAGACGCGTTCGAGAGTTAGCAAAACATACTGAGACTGAAAAGGGAGATCAGACATGGCAGAGCACATCTTCATCCGAGTGTCGGCGACAGCAGAGAACTACCAGAACTGGGAAGACACGCACAACTCTTGCGAGGACGCACGTAAGGAATTAGGTATCACGGACGGGCCGTTCTATAAGGACGCGACCGACCCGAACTCGGCGTTGGTTCACCTGGTGGTCGAGGACATGGATCGGGCGATGGGCTGGTTCAAGGACCCTCGGTTCGCTGCAGCGAATGCGAAGGTGACGCTGGAGGGCGACCGCGAGTTATACTTCGCGAAACAGCGCTAGGCAGGGATCAACCTTTGGATGCGGGCTCCGTCTTGAGACGGGGCCCGTGTTGTTTTAACAGCGTTTGCCGCTGGTTCACCTCGCCGATATCCTGCGGGCACTATCTGAGCGGGCTGGGAGTGTGAGCGTTTATGGCTGAGCAGGATTTTTCTGGCAAAGTGGCGATCGTTACGGGCGCGAGCCGTGGGATCGGTAGGGTGATCGCGTTGGGGCTGGCGAAGCGCGGTGCGACGGTGGTGGGGACGGCCCGCAAGATGGACGATTCGCCGGGTGCCGGTGGTACGTTGCGAGAGACGTTCGACATGATTGCGGCGGCGGGCGGCAAGGGCTTGCCGATCGCGGGGAGCATCACCGAGCCGGAGCCGGTGAAGGCGCTGGTGGAGCAGGTGGTCAACGAGTACGGCCGGATCGACATGCTGGTGAACAACGCTGGGTTTCACCCGGGCGTGTCGATCACGGAGATGAGCAATGAGGCTTGGTACAACATGATCGCGGTGAACATCACGGCAGTTTTCCTGATGACCCGCGACGTTATCCCGACGATGAAGCAGCAGAAGTCGGGGAACATCATGGGTGTCTCGTCTGGTGCTGGCATCGCTCGACCACGGGCGGACAATACGGGGTATGCGGCGACGAAGGGTGCGATGGACAGGATGTTCCACAACCTGGCAGGTGAGTTGCTGGAGCACAACATTGCAGTGAATACGTGGCAGCCGGGGATCCTGGCAACGGACATGAACGCTGGGCGTCAGCCGGGCGAGCCGGTTGATATCGTGGAGCCGTCAGCGATCTGGCTGCTGGCGCAGACGGCGGAGTCGTTCACCGATAACAACGTGCGTCGCGAAGATTTCGGCAAGCTGTGGGGTGACGTGTAATGGCCGATCGAGAATTCGAGGGGCAGGTCGCGATCATCACGGGGGCGAGCCGAGGGATCGGTCGGGCGATAACGCTGGCGTTGGCCGAGCGCGGTGCGACGGTGGTGGTGTCGGCACGCCGACTGGAGTCGTCGGCTGGCACGGGCGGTACGTTGGCGGAGACGGCGGCGATGGCGGAGGCGTTGGGCGCGAAGGCGCTGGCGGTGGCTGCCGAGATCGTGAATGAGCAGGGGCCGCAGTATATCGTGCAGCAGGCTATCAAGGCGTTCGGTCGCGTTGATATGTTGGTGAATAACGCGGGTGTGTACCCCGATTCGAAGATCGTTGAGATGGACCTGCGCGAGTGGCGGGACATGCTGGCGATCAACCTGACGGCGCCGTTCTTGATGAGCAAGGCGGTGATCCCGCAGATGACGGAGCAGGGTTCGGGCAACATCCTGAACATTTCATCCGGCTATGCGTTGACCTACGCGGAGGGACGCGTGGGGTACGGGGATGACCAAGGGTGGATTGAACACGTTCTCGCAGTTCCTGGCGGAGGAACTTCGGCCTCACGGGATCGCGGTGAACGCGTGGATGCCGGGGTTGATCTCGACAGACCTGTCTGGGCACCTGGGCGAGGACGTGTCGACGGTGGTGCCGTCGGTGATGTGGACGTTGGCGCAGACGGTGGAAACGTTCACGGGGCAGGCGGTGCGCCGCCGCGATTTCGGCCAGTCGTGGGGCCCGAAGGGCTAGTCCTGGTGGGACTTCGTCGTGGTGCTCGGCGCTGCTTTGAGTACGGGCTTGCGCGCGGAGGCTGAGAGAGCAGCGGCACCTATGAGGAGGGCGATGCCGATGGCGAAGATGCCTCGGTAGCCACCGGTTTGGTCGAACCAGAGGGCAGCGGCGAACGGTCCAAGAGCGTTGGTGAACATCTGGACAGGTGAGATAAGCCCTCGGATGGCACCGATGGAGTGCCTGCCGAAGAAATCTGCCCAGATGACTTGGTTGTTGGTGATCTGAATCCCTGCAGCAGTTCCGTACATGATTCCGAAGAGGATGGCCATCGGGGTGCTGTGTACGAACAGCAGTACGACGATGCTGGAGGCTGTCAGCAGGTAGGCGGAGGCCAGCACGAATTGAGGCGCGACTTTCTCAACGACGAACCCGGTGAGGATGGTAGCGGGCATGCCCATGAGTGGGGCGATAGCCAGGGAGGCGACGGTCGCGCTGGTACTTACTCCGTTGCCCGTGAAGTAGGAGTACCAGTGGAAGTTGATGCCGGTGGCGACGAAGCTTTGGGTCGCTAGCGCGCCGAGCAGGAAGTAGAACGCGGGCGTTCGCAAGGCTTGCTTGCGGCTGAACGATACTTCTTCGGCGGGTGGAGGCGCTGAGCCGGGTGCGCCGGTCGAGCGCAGGTCAGGTATGCGGCCGTCGGGATGCTGGCCGATGTCTTCTGGGCGACGTCGGAGGAGCAAGGCGCTGGGGAGCAGCGCTACAACCCACACTGAAATACCAAGCGCGATGGAAGCGGCTCTCCAGCCACTGATGACTAAGACCCAACCGATGATGACGGGGTAGGCGGCGTGGCCGAGTCGTTGGCCAAGGCTGGCGATGCCGATGGCACGGCCACGTTTGGCGATGAACCATTTGGGGATGATGACGCCCACGATCAGGAAGAACGTGGACGCTACGAGCGTGCGGCCTAGGAATTGCAGGATGAAGTACTGCCATAGCGAGTGCATCATGCCCATGGCTATGAAGATTGCGCCCATGATGATGACGGCGACGGTCATCACCCATCGGCCGCCGTAGCGATCCATGATGGGCCCCATGAAGATGGCGGCTAGGCCTCCGGCGAAGGTGCCAAGGGCCATGGGTAGCGTGAACATGGCGCGCGTCCAGCCGAACTCATGGGTGATGGGTTCTTGGAAGACGCCCAGGATGGGGTTGGTTTCAACGCCGCCGGCGAACGAGACGAGGCTGACGACAGCGATGATCGTCCAGCCGTAGAACCTTCGTGGAGGTTTGTTGTTGGGGCCGCCGCCCTTCGTAGAGGAGTCGTCGCGCATGTAGGCGCTAGGCGACCCTGACGACGAATTTGCCGAAGTGGTCGGAGCGCTCCATCTCGTCGTGGGCGTCGGCTATCTCTTCAAGGGGGAGTTCGCGATGGATAGCTCCCTTGAGCTGACCTTTGCCTGCGGCATCGGCGATCTGGCCGAGCTCGTCAGTGCTGCCCATGAAGACGCCGAACAGTTTCAATTCCTTGGAGAAGAGTTGGCCTAAGTGAATCTCGGCTTTGTATCCGCTGGTGACGCCGCAGGTGCCGAAACGCCCGCCGCGGGCGAGGGATGCGTAGGCTGCTTCGAAGAATAGCGCGCCGGTGCTGTCGACGATGAGGTCGACGCCGCGACCGCCGGTGATCTCTTTGACACGTTCGGCGAGGTCTTCGGTCTTGTAGTTGATGCTGTGGTCGGCGCCCAACTCGTGGGCCTTCTGTATCTTTTCTGGGGTGCTGGTGACGGCGATGCATTCCGCACCGATGACGCCCTTGATGATCTGGATGGCAGCGGTGCCGACACCGCTGGAGGCGGAGAGCACCATGGCTGTCTCGTGCTGCTGAAGCTGGCCTTCGCGGACGATGATGGACCAGGTGGGAAGGAATACGGTGGGCAGTGATGCTGCCTGGACGTAGGAGAGGGTGTCAGCGATGGGGACGACGTTGCCCGCAGGCACGGCGACGAGTTCAGCGTAGGCGCCTTGTACGTGGGTACCCATCATCTTGGGAAACGGCGTTGTTGATAGCAGTGGGTTGATGACGACGCGCTGGCCAACGGTGAGGCCCGCGACGCCATTGCCGACTTCGACGATGTCGCCTGCGGAGTCGCCGCCGAGGATGCGCGGGAATTGGTCGTCGGCCTGCTTGGTGCCTCGGATCCCTGCGCGGGTGTAGAGATCAAGCCTGTTGATGGAGGCTGCCCTGACCCTGACGAGAACTTCGCCCGCTGCGGGTTTGGGGTCGGGCATGTCCCCGACTTCGATGGATGAAGGATCGCCATGTTGGCGGATGAAGGCGGCTTTCAACTTAGATCTCCTGTAACCACTGCTTGATAAAGTGCGTGGCTCCGCGCCTGGTTCGCACTGTGTTGTCGAGTTCTGCGCTTCGCAGTGCTGCCAGCGCTTCGCCGATCCGGGGGCCGGGCGGCACGCTGAGGTGGGCAAGCGCTTTGCCGTCCAGGTGCCGTTGAACGTGCGCGGCGCGACGGATGTAACGTCGAACCGATGCCCTGACTGCTGAATCGGCTGACACGCTTGCTATCGCGGTCAGGGTTGCGGCTGGGGCATTGCCAATCATTCGGTCGACCACGCTGGGTGGCGCTCCGCTCAACTGCGATTCAGCTCCGTGTGCGCGAGCGTTGGCTTCCGCTACGGTCGCTTGCTGATTCGACAGGCTGAGACGGCGCGTCAGGGACAGGACATCGCTCGTAGATAAAGGGTACATCAGCGCCGCGAGGAGTTCCAAGCCGGTCAGGTTGGCGCGTGCGGCGGAGCGGAGAGCCCGCGTGATTGCGCTCGCGCCAAGCGCGGGGTGAATCCGGGTGAGAAGTCCGCGACGGTGGGCCTCCAGCAGGGCTGTTGCGCCTCGGGGCTCGTCAAGCATGCGCTCGATCTCATGACGGATGCGCGTACCGGATAGGCGCTCGATGAGGGGCGCGTCGTGGCGCATCCAGCTAGCGGTGCGACGGTCGATGCGGAAGCCGAGCCTGACGGCGTAGCGCACGGCGCGGAAGGCGCGCGTGGGGTCGTCTTGAAATGAGCGTTGGTGCAGAACGCGAAGGAGGTGGGCGTCGAGGTCGGCTTGGCCGCCAAAGGGGTCGGTCATGTCGCCGAAGTCAACTGGTGCGAGGGATGCGGCCATGGCGTTGATGGTGAAATCGCGTCGGCTCAAATCCTCGCTGAGAGTGCTTGGAGTCACGACGGGTAGCGTCGCGGGTTGGGGGTAGGTCTCGGTTCGTGTGGTGGCGAGGTCGAAACGATGGCTGTCGATGGTTAGCTTGACGGTCATGAAAGGCGTGATTGGGGAAACGCTGCCGCCGAGGGTTGAGACGAGTGCGTGGCCAAGCTCGTTGGCGGGAGTCTGAGACGTGAGGTCGATGTCGAGGACGGGCCTGCCGAGCAGAGTGTCACGCACGATTCCGCCAACTGCCCAAAGCTTGGCTCCGTGGGCATCGGCGGCTTGGCCGAGCGCCTGGAGCAGCGCTAGCTGTTGCGCGTCAAGGGCGTGCTCGAATCGGACGGATGGCATGGGGTGAGCGTACCACGGGGGACACGTTGCGGCGGTTAGTCGTGGAAGAGGTCGTTGAAGATGGTGCCATCAGGAAGGGCAGGGTAGACCTGGTGGAATATCTCGTATTTTTCAGGGAAGTCTTCCATCATCGCGGCGATATCTTGGGCGTCCTGCTGTGAGGCGTACATGCGCAGGGATCGAATTTTGGCGTACCACGTTTCGGCGACATCCATGATGACGTGGGGCTGGACTTCAACGCCGTCGATGCCCAGCTCGAAGGTGTCCACGACATGCTGTGCGAGCGCCCAGAAGTAGAGCGTGGGCTCTTTGTCGGAGGACGCACGGTAGCGATCGAAGGCTTCAACTGCGGCGTGGTGCATGACGATGTGGTCGACGTGGTTGGAGAGCCCGGTTGGGCCGAAGGCTAGAACGACATCGGGTTTCACTCGCTGCATGACCGCGAGGACCTTGAGGACGACCTCTTCACGGTCGGCATCGCCGACTTCTTGGTCTCGGTAGTCGAGGTATATGGGTGGGTTGGGTACGCCGAGGTACTCGAGGACCGACCGTTGCTCCGCTTCACGCACGGCTGGCAGGTCTTCGCGGGCGATGACGACGCCGCCGGTGCCGAGGGCACCCATCTCGCCACGGGTAGCGGTGATGACGTGGATGTCGACGCCTTCTGCGGCGTAGCGTTTCATGAGGGCGGCTGAGCAGGATGTCTCGTCGTCCGGGTGGGCGAAGACTCCAAGTAGAACGCGGTCTGTCATATGGGACTCCTGAAGCGAATCACCTCAGTTTGCCACGGGTTGGCCCTAAAGAGGGATAACTTGCACGCCCGAGCCGTCGACGACTAGTAGGACGTGCTCGCCTGGGGAGTTGGATACAACGGTTGCTAGATCGGATGCTTGTTCATCGGTGAGGACGGGTACGCCAGCGTCATCGCGGCGTTCCCAGTAGGTGACGCTCGTGTTGGCGTGGGCGGTGATGCGCTCGACGGTGGCACGGGCGTCGCTGGCCACGACTGCGGTTACGCGCTTGCGTGGAAGTTCAGGCTCGGGCTCGGACGCGCTTTCGGGTTCGAGGGCGCGATCCTCCTTCATGATTTGCCAGTGGTAGGCGCTGATTAGGGCCGCCGCTGCGACGATGCCGATCCCCCACTGGGAGTCGAAGAAGACCTGGGGCCGAAGGTCGCCATCGAAGGCGGCGAGGAGGATGCGGAAAAGGACGGCGCTGGCGGAGATGAGCGTGGCGAGGATGGCTATGCCGAAGACGGAGAACATGTAGGCACGGCGCGATAGAGTTGTTATTTCATGGGCACGGGCGCCGGCCGCGACGATGGATGCTTGGCGCTGGAGCCAGTAGCGAACCCATATGGGAGCACCAACCAGAATAGCGGTCAGCGCGCCAGCGGTAGGTGAGGCGTCGTTGAAGGAGCCGATGACGGAGCTGGTGCTGGCGTCGACGATCAGGGCGACGATGCGGCCTACGAGCAACGACACACCAACGGCGAGTGTGGCGAGGCCGACGGCGGCTGCCAGATAACGGTATACGCGTTCGCCGGACTCGGCGCGCTGGGCGTCTTCAGCGGAGTCCTGCTGCGAGACTCGACGGTGGTAGATCCAGAGCGCGACTCCCGCGACGGTGACCGCGATGGCAGTTGACAAGGTGTCGAAATGATTTGCCGCAGACGAGTCGGACTCGGTGTCGATGAACCAAAGGAGGATGGTGAATACGGCGATAGAGATGCCAGATACGGTGACAACGAGACCGCCGAATATGCCGAGGACGTAGACGGCGGCGAGCCGAATCTCGGAGGTGCGGTCGCCGCTAGCGGCGCGGTGCCAGTGGAACCACCACCATGCGCCGCCAACGATGGCGAGCGCGGTGGCCGTGCGGACTTCATTGTTCCAGAAATCGCTGAACTTGGGGTCGATCAGGAGGTTGGTCCTGAAAAGATCGGCGTAGGCGTTGTCGAGTATGCCGTGGAGCAGGAAGGCAGCGCCTGCGGCGAGCATGATGAGGCCGTAGGCGGCGGTCAGGTAGACGTAGACCTTCCGCAGGGCAACGGCGACGAGGCTCGGCTGGCCCTCGATCGCTTCGGCACGCCAGTGGTAGTACCAGACGGCAGCCCAGACGAGTGGTGCAGCGAAGTCGGAGGCTCCGAGGTCATCGAACGCAAAGAGACCGCTGAGGGTCTGTGAGGCGGTGTAGGCGACGACGCTGGCGGAGATGAGCAGGACGGAGTAGGCGTAGAACTTGCGCCCGAGGCTGCCCGCTTCACCAGGGTAGGTGGCGAGGGACTTTGATCCGGCGCGCATGAGCAGCAACCAGATGGGGAATCCGACGATGGTGGCGGCAAGCCCAAAGGCGGCCTGATCGCTGCTGCCGCCGCGCCCGAAGGAGCTCTCGAAGAGTTGCTCTAGGGTGGAGCCGACCAGCATGGTGAGGCCGGACGCGGCGAGCATGAGGGAGATGAACGCGAGCCAGTACAGGAACAGGCGCCGAGTGGTGCCGATGCCTGGGGCTGGCTCGATGTCACGTGCGCGGCGGACAACGAGGACGATGCCGACGATTAGCGCGACGGGTATGAGTAGGCCTACGAGGACTGACGCGAGGGGGAAGAAGAAATTCATGAGTACTTCCTAGGAACCCGAATCTTTGGGAGTGAGGGTGGTCAGAGGGACCGGGGTCGCGGCTGGCCTGGATTTCACGGTGAAGGGACAGCCACTGAAGGGCCAGGGTGCCAGCGTGATGGCCCAGGTTTGATCGTGTTTGGCGAGGGCGAACCGCACATCGTAGTTGCTCTCGGAGAAGTCGAAGGGCGGTGAGCCGGAGAAGCTCGACACGCTGACACTCACGTCGGCTTGATCGTCGTAGATGTCGACGGAATGGAGGGCGACGCGGAGTCCGGCTCGCTCGCCGTAGGAGGCGCGCTGCCTGAAATCAGCACGGGAGCAATCAGCGACGGCATCGGGGTCGAGCATGTCGTATGCGGCGTCGAGCTCACCGTCATCGATGGCGAGGATGAAGTCCTGCACGCGGGCCTCGGGCGACCCTACAGGCAGCGGCCGAGGAGGGGTGCCGGATGAAAACAGGGTGACTGTCAAGGAGAGGATCACGAGCGCGCCGACACCAACGGCGATGCCGACGAGCCAGCGTCCTGATGATGTTGTGGGCATGGAAGGCTCCTTCGGGTATGAGGCATGTTCGCATCGGTGAGTCGCGATATACAGGAGTTCCAGAGGTTTCAGTCGCTGGATCGATCCGCACGTATCCAGTGGCAACCAGCTAGTGCTCACCTATCAGACGCGCGGCGGGGGTGGGAAGTTCCCTAGCGTGTTGCGGTGAGGGTGAAGGAGCCTGGCTGGGTCGTCTGGTGCGTGAGCCCGCCAACGACGAGCACGAGGGGAGCGTTCACGACGAAGGTCGCGTCGTTGTTGCCGTCGAGGTCGATGGCGGTAACGATTGCGTTGTCGCCGGTGCCTGTGATGGTGCGGAGCACGAAGCGTTGAGGGATGCCGTCGCGGGGGATGCGCGCGAAGCCCTCGCTATGCCAGCCTGCGCCCAGTTCGGCGTCGTCAGCGAAGCCTAATTCCGGGATGCTGATGTCGTCGATGCACCAGCCAGCCGAATTGACGGATTCGTCCGTGACGTAGTTGAAGCGGATGAGGACGACGGAATCCGCGTATTGAGCCAGGTCAATCTGCTCTTCCACCCAGCCGCCGCTCTCGCCGGTGTACGAGGGGCCGAGGGACGTGCCTAAGGAGTCATCGTCAGTGGTGCGCTCGCCTTCCAACGCGCGCCAAGAGACACCTCCGTCGGTGGATGCGGCCACATAGGCGCGGTCGAAGCCGTCCTCGATGGCGTACCAAGACCAGAAGCGCAGCGTCGCACGGTCGATGGCGCGTAGATCAAACTCGCGGGTGAGGGTGGAGTCGATGCTGTCGCCTCGGTTGCCCCACCAGCAGCGGTCGCCGCTGTGCGGTGCGACAGGGAGCGCGGGGGTGGTTGACGTGCCATCGAACCGCACCTGGAAGGTGAGGTTGCGGGGGTCGATGCGCTGGTACAAGCCGCCGAGTTGTGGAGCTGAGCCTTGGATGGTGCCAGGTGTGGCGACGAGGTGATCGACATGCACGTTGCCAGGCGGGGTGTCGTAGGCGTAGGGGCCATCGGTTGCGCGGGCGACGTTGGCGGCGAGCCAGTCGCCGAAGAACGAAGCGAAGTCCAAGGGCTGGCTTGCGAAGAATGCGGTCATTCCTTCCGCACTGTCGAGCGGCTGGCTGACGATCTGGTGGATGCTGTCGAGGCCTGTTTGGGTATGCAGGTAGCTGAAGAATAGTGACGCGGCCGCATAGGCGGGAATCGACTTTCCGGGCTCCTCCGGCCAGTTGGCAAACGAAACTCCGGGGCTGTCGAAGTAGGCGTCGTGGGGGAGTTTGGGCAGATCCAAGAATCCGGCTGCGAACTCGGCGAGGCCTTCCGATATCCAGGTTTCCTCGGTGGGGTCGACGTGCCATTGGATGAGGTGTTGGAGTTCATGAGCGAGCGTCCCGAGGTAGCGTTCCGAGTCGGCATCGGAGCCGCTCATCACCATCATGACGCGCTCGTTGGAGAACCTTTGGGCTTCTTGTGGCAGCACGTCAGTGCTGGAGAAGTACCCCGCGAGCCCTGGTGTGCGGGCGTTGACGATGGTGATCTTTCCTGGCAGTTCGAGATCGGGCGCAAAGATACGCAGGACTTCAGGCAGCACTCGATGGTCGAACGCATCGGCTGCACGTTCGAGGTCTTCGGAGTCCACGTTGATGGCGTCAGAGACGTACCAGAGCGCGGTATCGCTGACGTGTTGAAGGGTGGCTGTGACCTCACGCATCTGCGGGCCATCCACGTCATGGACCCAGAACGACGTTTGGGTGCCGATCGGTTCGTCGCGGTACAGCGTGTCGCTTGTTAGAGGGGCGGGTGACTTGCCGAGGTAGCGCGCGACGAGATCAAGCCAGTTGCTTTCTGGCGGTCGTGGAATCTCAAAGTCCGTGGGTAGTGGGGCTGGCGTGGGGGTTGGCGACGATGGGGTTGGAGTCGCCGCAAGCGTGGGCGTGGGCGTCGGGTCGGGGGTGCACGCGGTTAGCGCAGCGAGCGCGACCGCAAGGGTGACCAGGACGAGGATCGCGTGTGCATTCACGGTTAGTTGAAGTGATTCATGGCGTACTCGGTGCCATGCTCGACCCAGGCTTCGACGGCCACGGCTGCCTGCTCTAGGGTTTCTTTGAGCAACGTGGCTTCGTCGCCGGAGAACCCGCCAAGGACGTGTTGGATGGCTCCTTGGATGGGCCTGCCGATACCGATGCGGAGGCGAGGGTATTCTTGGGTGCCGAGGTCGGCGTTGATGGAGTTGAGCCCGTTGTGGCCGCCGGAGCCGCCAGACTTGCGGAGTCGCATCTTGCCGACAGGCAGGTCTAGGTCGTCGATCAGGATGAGCATGGAGGCGGGCTTGGCCTTGAATCGTGCGGTGAGGTAGCGGGCGGCGACGCCGCTTTTGTTGACGAATGTGCGTGGCTGCGCGAGCACGACGCTTTTCCCCGCGATGGTGCCTTGGCCGAGGATGGTGTCCTTGCGCTTGTCGTTGAGCCTGATGCGCGCGCGCTCGCCGAGGAGGTCGATGAGCATGAAGCCCACGTTGTGCCTGGTGCCAGCGTACTTCTCTCCTGGGTTGCCGACGCCGATGAGCAGAAGCGGCGGCTCTTTGTCGCTCTGCTTACTGCGGCTCGATAGCCAATCGAAAACCTTAGCCACCCTGATCCTCCGGTTGGTCGATGAGTTCGGTGATGAACTGGACGACTACATCATCTAGTACGTTCGCGAGCCCGGATAGGTCGCTGACCTGGACCACCTGGATGAAGCGATCGATCTGGTCGTGCCCAGGGCGTTCGAGTATGCGGTGAGCCATGGTGAGCGCGAGGCGTCGATTCTGCTCGCCTAGCGCTTCATCTACGTAGGCGGTTAGATGATCGACATCTGTTGTAGGCGGCGGGGCATGCCGCACGTGGGGCACATGGGTGCAGCTTCTACGTCGGCGATCTCGCGTTCGGTTCCGCAAGCCATGACGGCGTTACGCATCTCTTCGGCGAGGGCTGGGAGGCCAACGCCCACGGGCTCACCCAGAGCAGGAAGAGAGTTGAGTCTGTCGAGGGCTTTTGCTTTTCTCCAGGCGGTATCTACGGCATGGGCGAGAGTGCCGACCTTGGCGTGATACTCGCGATGTTGTCGCAGGTAAGCGGTGGCGTACCGATGTTGGAAGAGGTGGCCAGTCTCTACGAGCGCTGCCCATTCATGGGGTGACGTGAGGAGGCGTGGGGCTTGGAGGCGCTCAGTGAGTAGATCGTGTTCCGTGAATGCTTCGCCGGACGCCTCGTCGATGGTGGCGGCGGCGAGCCAGTCGCTGAGGTCTGCGAGGGCGGACGCGTCTGAGTCCGAGTTCGCCCAGGCTTGCCATAGCGTCATGGTCGCCACGAACACGGCGGGTGTGTGGGTTCCACGACGGGCCGCAGCTAGCGCGGCGTCCACTGAGTCGGCGGTTGCGATCTGGTGGAGGAGCGCTAGTTCGCGCGGTAGATCCTGCTTGCGTTGGGTGGTTGCGAGCCGCGTGAGTGAGCGTGCGACCTGGGGTAGGTCGTCCTGCAACTCACCGATGCGGCGCAAGGCAGCGGCCTGAATATCGTCGTCCTGGCTTACTGGGCCCGCGAGGGCCGCGAGATAGGGGTCGGCGGCTGTGGGAGCATCGGCCTCGCTCAGGGTTTCAAGGCGTTCCCCGAGTCCGAGGGGCCAGCGGAGAGATCGCGCGTCGTCGGGGCCGATGGAGTCGGTTTCGAGTGGGGTGCCGTCGCGCTGCAGCAGGCCGTGGCCAGGTCGGAGGCGCACGGAGTGGCGGCCTACGCTGATCCACAGGAGGAGGTATGCGGTAGCGAGCGGGTAGGTGAGGCCCATCTCATGGGCGAGGGCATGGCCGATGTCGCTGGGGGGCCAGCCATCGTTGACCATGCTTGAGATGCGCTGGGCGACCTCGGACTTTGAGAGGTCGGTCACCCGAGGAGCGAGGGACGACGAAAGGCCGAGGGCTGGTCCGAAAGAGTCGAGGGCGAACGCCGTGGAATCGTCATGTCCTGCGTCGCCGCGATGGCCGACGGCGGCGTTGAAGATGACGGGGGCGCCCGATTCTGGACGAATGGGAATCTGGAGGAGTTCGGCTCTGACGGGGGTGCTAGGGTAGGCGCGTTCTAGGAGCAGTTTGCCGATGCGTTCAGCCCACGTGGACCAGTAGCCGTCGGCGAAGATTTCCTGGAGGCTAACGTCGAGGGATGGTGCGGCGATGAGGTGCCCACTGCGGAAGGACGCGGCCCACGCGTCGACGGCGTGGTCCTCGATCTCATGGGTCTCGGCTGAAAGCAGATCGAACGTATCTGAATCGGTGGCGTAGGTGCCCATGGCCTCACGCATGGAGCGTATGGAGGCTTCGGCACGCTCGAGTTCAACTGAGCGCTCGCCCGGTACGTAGACGGCGATGCGATGGTCGTGGAGGGAGCGTGGGAACACAGCGGATGTGTTTTCGAGGAAGACGACACGGAAGTAGGCGTCTCCTTTGAGCGGTTGACCGTGGGAGGAGTGCCAGGATTCGGTGCGAATGACCTCGCCCGTGTAGATGATTCCCCGATGTTCGACGGACACAGGAGTCGGCGTTGAGGTGTCGGAGGTCATGCCTGTTCCTCGCCCATCTGGGAATCTTCGGCTAACGCCCGGAGGGCTGCTTCCGTGAGGGAGGGAATCTCAAGGCGTTGGGCGTCATCGGCCTTGGAGCCTGGCTCTTCACCCACGACGACGTAGCTGGTCTTCTTGCTGACGCTGCCAGTGACCTGGCCACCACGTTCCTTGATGAACCCTTCGGTTTCGGAACGAGTGAAGCCGTCGAGGCGGCCGGTGACGACGAAGCGCATGCCGACGAACGGCTGGGGAGTGTCGGTCTCGGGGGATACCTCGGCTTCCAGGGTCACGCCTGCTTGTGCGAGCTCGGTGACGATGAGGCGATTGCCTTCGTTCTGGTAGTGCTCGACGATCGACTGGGCGACGATCGGGCCGATGCCGGGGATCGCCTGGAGTTCGTCCTCGGTGGTGTCCATGAGGCGATGGACCGAGCCGAACCGGCGCGCGAGAAGCTCGGCGGTTTCGCCGCCGACGTGGAATATCCCGAGTGCGGCGATGACGGCTGCGAGGGGGCGCGCTTTGCTCTGCTTGATGGCGCTGACGAGATTGGCGGCGCTCTTTTCGCCCATGCGCTCCATGCCAGCGAGTTGGTCTTCGGTGAGCTTGTAGATGTCGGGGAAGTCGGCGATGAACTCCTGCTCAAGGAGGACGGCGACGAGCTTTTCTCCGAGGCCTTCGATATCCATGGCGGCCTTGGATACGAAGTGGCGTATGCGTTCGTACTGCTGGGCAGGACAGCGTGAGTTCACGCAACGGTGGGCGGCCTCCCCCTCCTCGTGGATGACGGGGGTGCCACAGCTTGGGCATTCTGAGGGCATCTCGAACGGAACGGACTCCGGGTCACGGCGGTCGAGCACCGGGCCAACGACGCGCGGGATGACCTCGCCTGCACGCTCGATGATGACGTAGTCACCTTCGCGGATGTCTTTACGTGAGATGTCCTGCTCGTTGTGGAGGGTCGCGTTTTGAATGGTTACGCCACTGACCTGGACGGGTTCAAGTTCGGCGTAGGGGTTCAGGGCGCCGGTACGTCCGACGTTGATCTTGATCGCGAGCAGCTTGGTGATGGCCTGTTCTGCGGGGAACTTGAATGCGGTGGCCCAGCGGGGCTCACGGCCGACGATCCCGAGGTGACGCTGGTAGTCGAGGCGGTCGATCTTGATGACGACGCCGTCGGTTTGGTAGTTCTTGTGGAAGCGGGACTCGCTCCACTCGGTGTGATAGTCGGTGACGCCCTGAAGCGATTCGACGCGACGTAGTTCCGGGTTGACCCTGAATCCGAGGTCGCGTAGCCAGGCCATGACGTCCGTGTGGGTGTCGGGCGTGGTGCCACCTTCGGTCCAGCCTAGGGCGTAGATCCAGACGTCGAGGCGTCGTTGCGCCGTGATGTTGGGGTCGAGTTGACGTAGGGAACCGGCAGCGCCGTTTCGGGGATTGGCGATGAGTTGTTCGCCACGTTCGGTGCGGGCTTCGTTGAGTTGGGCGAAGGCGTCGCGAGGCATGTAGACCTCGCCACGAACCTCTATGCGCGCGGGGAGCTTCTGGCCGGACTGCAAGGCGAGGGGCACGGAGCTGATCGTACGCACGTTGGGCGTCACGTCCTCGCCACGCAGGCCGTCGCCACGGGTAGCACCACGCAGGAGCTTGCCGTTCTCGTAGGTGAGGGCGATGGCGAGGCCGTCGATCTTGGGTTCGCAGACCATGGCGAACGAGTCGACTTCCAAGAGGCCAGCGGCGCGGGTGTGCCATGCCAGGAGGTCGTCGTCGTTGAAGGCGTTGCCGAGGCTGAGCATGGGCTGAGGGTGCTGGACCTCGTGGAACTCGGGCGACGGGGCTGCGCCTACGCGTTGCGTGGGTGAGTCGGGCGTGACGAGATCGGGGTTGAACGACTCAAGCTGCCGGAGTTCTACCAGCATGGCGTCGTAGTCTGAATCGCCAATGAGAGGCGAGTCGAGGACGTGGTAGCGGTAGTTGTGGAGGTTGAGTTGTTCGCGGAGCTCGTCGATGCGGGCCTTGGCGGATGTATCAGCCATGCGCGAACTCCGTGGAGAGGTAGGCGCGAGTATAGCAGGGGGAATGCTGTATTCGCGGATGATTCTCAGCAATACCCAGGGGTAACGAGTATCATCGGCGCGACCCTGTTCCGTGATGCTAGTAGAGGTGTGCACTTGAAAGAATCTCCCCAAGACCCGGCTGCTGATCGCGAAGTCGAACCAAACTCGCAGATCCCGAAGGCGTGGCCGTTCAAGCGGGTGTTTTACGGTTGGGCGATCGTGTGGACGGGATTCGTGGCGTCGTTCGGCATGGTGCCGATGTTTGGGCCTGTGCTGGGCGTGTTCTTCGAGCCGATCCAGGAAGAGTTGGGGTGGAGCCGCGCAACGATGGCGTTCGCTTTCACGCTCGGCAGCATGACGAGTTCGCTGGCGACGTTCGCCTTCGGGCGAGTGCTGGACAAGTACGGGGCACGGGCGATAGTCGTGATCGCGGGAGTCATCATCACGCTGGCGATGCTGGGCATCTCGTTCATGCAGGAGCCGTGGCAGTTCTGGATCCTGTTCGGGCTCGGCCGAGGTTCGGCTTTGGGTGGGATCCAGATCGGTGTGGGGATATCCATCGCGAACTGGTTCGTGAGGCGTCGTCCTCGGGCTGTCGCCATCCGCCAGTCGGGGTTGCGGGCTGGGCAGGCCATCTTCCCGATGCTGATCGTCGCGATCCTCGCCGTTACAGGATGGCGAGAAGCGTGGCGCATCCTGGCAGTGCTGACGGGGTTGTTGATCATCATCCCTGGGGCGATATTTCTGCGCCGTAGACCAGAGGATCTGGGTCTCTACCCCGATGGGGAGAAGCCGGCGGATGCGTCGGCGGCCGCGCCGCGCGGGTTCGGTCGCGACATTCGCGATATCTCGTGGACGCTGAAAGAGGCGCGCCGGACGCGGGCGTTCTGGATGATTGTGATGTTCGTGTCGGTGGACCGGTTCGCATTGGGTGCGATCAACCTGCACATGGTGATCAGCTTCCAAGACAAGGGACTGAGCGCGGTGCAGGCGGTGAGCATCCTGTCGCTGTTCGCGGCGACATCGGCGCTCACTGGAGTGCCGTGGGGATTCGTGTTCGAGAAGCTGCACATCCGCTTCGGCGCGATGCTGATCAGCTTTTTGCTGTTGCTATCCATGGGAGTGCTGATAATCGCCGATACGTATCCGATGGCAATCTTGTTTGGTCTGGTCTTCGGCTTCGCGGTGGGCGGGTCGTCGCTAGTCGAAACGCTGTTGTGGTCGGACTTCTTCGGTCGACGGCACATGGGAGAGATACGAGCGTTCACTGCGCCGTTCCGCTTGCTCTCGCCAGTGGGGCCGACTGCGGCGGGGTACATCTTCGATACGACGGGTAGCTACCGGATCGCGTACTCGATCTTCGGTGGCGTCTTCTTCGTGATGCTGCTGGCGATGTCGTTCGCGACGGTGCCGGTGAAGCCGGAGGCTGTTGTGGCTGACGTTGAGGAGACGCCTGCGGGGAGTTAGTTGGCGTCGTCGTCGATGAGGGCGGCGACTTGGCGGCCCATGCGGACGGAGTAGTTGGTGCCTCGGTCTTCGGGGTAGATCTGAGTGGTGTTGGCGAGGTAGAGCCCAGCGATGGGTGTGCGGTGGTCAGGGATGGTGTCGGCGTAGCCGGGCGTGACGATGGGTTGGGCAGCGTCCACTTTGTGGTGGTGGTGTTCCTTGACCCATGACTCGTCGAACGCGGGGTTGATCTGGGCTAGGTGGGGTAGGTACTCGCGGTACAGTTCTTCGGCGCTCATCTGGTAGAGCCGTGAGTCGCGTTCAAGGTAGTTGGTGAGGTAGACGATGTGTCCGCCGCCGTAGTTTTCGGCGGGGATGAAGTTGGTGTGCTCGATGATGCCGAGGAATGGGATCGAGCGGTCGCCGACGTAGGTCCAGTAGTGCCGGCTGAGCGGCCTGTCCAGGACAAGCACGACGAGGACCGCCGCGAGGTAGGTCTTGTCCGTGAGGTGGGCGACGTAGGACTCGGGTAGGTCGGGCGCGACGTGCGGCATGATGTAGGACGGTACGGTGGAGAGCACGGCGTCGTAGGTGCGCGTTTCAGGCTCGCCGCCATCAACCGCGACGCGCAGGCCTACGCAGCGGCCGTCTTCGACGATGGTGCCCTGAACCTTGGCGTTGATGTGAACCTGGCCACCCTGGGATCGGACGCGTTCAGCGAGTACGTCGAAGATTTCGGCGAATGACCCGACGGGGTAACCGAGTTGTTCTTTGAATCGTCCAAGCAGGCCTTTGCCTCTTGATGCCGTTCTGAGGGCGAATTTGTTCCACAGCCAAGACATGGCGATGCGGTCGTGGTGGTCGCCAAACTTGCCGCGGAGCATGGGTTCGAAGATGACTTCGTAACCCTTGCGACCAGCGTGTTCTTTGAGCCACTCAGTGGCGGTGACCTGCTCCAACGAATGCCATTCTTTGCGTCGCTGGAGCATGAGGGTCATGAGGCCCAGCTTGATGCGATCGAGCAGCGGCAGCGGGCTGAAGCGCATGAGGTCGAAGGGCGACGTGAATTTCCAGAGTCGACCGTCGACGAAGTACCCGACGTTGGAGTCGATCCACTTGAGCTGATGGCCGATGCCAAGCTCGCTCATGAGGTCGATCATGGCGGTGTCACTGCGGAAGAGGTGGTGGTAGCCCTTCTCGACGGGCGTGCCACCAACATCGAAAGTGGAGGCCTGGCCGCCTAGGAACGGAGCGCCTTCGAATACCTCTGCAGTGTGACCGCGCAGACCCAGTTCGTAGGCTGCTGCTAGACCGGCGGCACCACCACCGATGACTCCGATTTTCATAGCTGGTCCTTTGGGGCGTCCGCGAGTCGACGGCGCGTGAGATCTGAAAGGCTGACGTTTCGAAACGCCAGGTGGATGAAACCGGTGACGATCACCGGGAGTAGGAGGGCGAGGTGGAGGACGACGGCGTAGGCGAAGGCCAGGCCGTGGGAGACACCGAGGAATGTTAGCGATAGGGCTGCGAAGAATTCGAAGGGACCAACGGAGCCCTGGGACGAGGGGATGGATGTGGCTAGGTTGGAGACGGATGTCACGACGAGCATGGCGACGATCATGAGGCCGACGCTGTCGAACTCAGCCTGGAGGTCAAACCCGAGGGCGACGATGTAGTACATGGTTCCTTCGGCCAGCCAGATGGGGAGGGAGAGTAGGAAGACTGTCCCAACGCGGCTGGGGCGATGGAGTCCTTCGAACCCTCCGAGGAATCGCACAACGAGGCTGAGGGCAGGTGCTCGATATTTTTCAGGGGCTATCTTGAAGAGGCGCTCGGCCCATTTGATGAAGGTTTCCGGGTAGAGGGCGGCAAGCACCATCATGGTGAGCACTCCGACGAATGGCGTGACCACGACGATGGCGACCAGCGGTCCGGAGGGCTCTATCCCGAAAGGGAGCGCGACGGTCTCGCTGACCTTGTCCGTGAGGCCGGTGACGGGCAAGAATAGCGTGCCGACGGCCAGGAAGAAAAGCAGCGTGAGGCCGTCGAAGACGCGCTCGATAAGGATCGTCGCGAGGGCTGTGGAGCCACGGACGGGCTCGCGAGTCGATAGGTAGTAGCTGCGCGCTAGCTCTCCGATGCGCATGGGCAGCACGTTGTTGGCCATGTAGCCAACCATAACGACAGGGAATAGTCGGTTGGTGCGCGTGGAGGCGAAGGGGCGCAGGACGTAGCTCCACCGGAACGCTCGAAAGTAGAGGGAGACGAAGTACACGCCGATGGCGGGAATCAGGTAGACGTAGTTGGCGGATGCCAGGGATTCGCGCATCTCACCGAAGTCAAAGCGGAACACCAGCAGCGCGAGGAAGACCGCCGTGATGGCGGCCCCAACCCAGAACCGAACGCTGGTGAGCAACGTGACCTCCGCGGAATCTGCTCCGCTGATAAACCCGGCAAGTGTATCAGCCGCAGCCTGCCCCTTAGGAGGCTTCCTCAGGAGTAGTGGCCCGCAGATCGGTGCAACCTTCAACGAACTCCGCGTGGCGGTCGGCGAGGTAGATCACGCCGTGGGATTCGTACATGTCGCCGCTGTACTTGCGGTCGAAGAAGTAATCGGTCGCTACTTTCCAACTCTCGGCGCTTCGCACGTCGGTTAACAGGGAGTCCAGCGATATGTTGTTGTACGCGGAGTTGGGGAACCACCAGAGGTGACTGATATCACCTGCTCGCGTGTAGCCCTCCAGTGCGGTGGTGAGCTTGCTCTCGACCGACCTGCTGATGAGTACGACATCAACGTCGAGCGGCTCGGTGGGTTGGTCATCGTTCATGAATCGGAAGGTGACGTTCTTGTAGTTCCTGGCGTACCAACGCCATTGCCACGCGAAGTTGTCCGACTCGCCGATCAACAGGCGCAGGCTTTCGGTGCCGAGGCCCGTCTCGTCGGCGATGCGGTTGATGCACTCAGAGGCGTAGGTCGTTTCTTGGCCAGTTTGGGAGTAGACGAGCAACTCATTCGGGCGTTCGAAGCCCGCGTAGGAGTAGGTCGCACGCCACCCGACGAATAGGGTGAATGCCAGCAAAGTGGCGATAGCACCCAGCGCGACGGCCGCAAGGATGGGTGAGCGTCGTTCTGGCGTGAGCACGCCAAGGGCGCCGGCTGCGGCCGCGACCGCAGGATTCATGCGGAGTTGCATCGCCAGCACTACGGTGCCAGCGATGACGGTGGCTGCGAGCGCGAAGGCCAACCAGAAGGCGACGCTAGATGTGACATCCTCCGCGCGGATGATCTGGAGGAGCATGAATGGTAGGGCGAACATCAGGCCGAGGCCGCCAACGAAACCGGCAGGCGCGAATCTAGCGCCTCGGATCTGGCCGATCATCAGTCCCACGCTGCGCCCGGCCACGAGGGTCATGGGGAGCGTGATGCCTACGAGCAGCCACGGCATGCGCTCGCCGGCGAGGGTGAAGAGGATGAAGGAGAGTGCGGCCCACGCGACGATCACTCGGTCGAAGCGGGGGCCCTTGATGGCGAGGTATAGCCCACCGAGCAGGGTGGGTAGGAGGACCAGGAATTCGTAGACCGAGAGGCCGATGACATAGTAGTAAATCGGCTGGTTTGCGCGCTCTACGGGGTGTTGTGCTATCCAGTATCCCAGGGAGCCCCAGTATCCCGTGAAGAAGCCGGTGGCGTTGGTGAATAGGCTGGTGAAGAGGGGCAGGGTGATGCCTACGAACAGTAGGGCGAGCCACGGCCAACGGCGCTTATCCCACAGCAGGCCTATGGTGATGGATATACCCGTAAGGACGAGTACCAAGAATAGGGCGATGAACAGTGCGCCTCCGGCTGGGGCGCCGGTCTCTACGGCAGCACGGATGACATCGCCGGAGGCGATACCCGGATCGTTCGGATCGGCATTCACGAGGGTGATGCCGACGAAGTTCTGCAGCATCCCTACGAACGGCGCCCACATAGGCAGCGAAATCGTGCCGAGGACGATCAGCAGATCACCGGCAGGCCGGACGTTGGAGAGGCGGAGCGTGCCTTTTGCCCACTTCCAAAGATCAGGGAGCGTGAGGAGGATAAGGAAGAGGCCGAACGACGCCGCCAGTAGGAAAGACGATTCTTTGGTGGTGTAGGCGAAGGCCCAGATGGCAGTCCAGGCAACGAGGAGGCTTGTTCGCGGGCGCTCGATGTAGTGCCACATGATGACGAATAGGGCGAGTGCCCAGACGGCCATGAAGATGTCGTTGCGGATGAACCTGCCGAAGTACAGGATTGATGGCGAGACGGTCAAGAACACAGACGTGGCAAGAGCGCCAGGGACGCCCATCTGTCGGCGAAGTAGGTAGGGCAACGCGACGAGCACTGTGCCGAACAAAGCTGGGAGCATACGCACGGTGATGTCGCTGGAGCCGAACACTTTCATCATGGCGGCGGCACCGTGGAACAAGAACGGGCCATGTGTCAGTGGCGTGTGGTTGTAGCTCGAGCCAGTCGCAAACAGCCACGAGTAGTAGGCATGTAGTATCTCGTCGTAGTGCAGCGTGCGACCGCCGAGATCCCACATGCGTGTGATCAACGCGACCAGCACGATCGCGATGAACGCCCAACCAACTGTGCCGGGTTTCGAGGGGCGCGGGAGCGATCGTTTGATCTTCCCCAGGTAGCGGCGAACGCGGGCTCGTATCCGATCGATAATCATAGGCCAGCGGCCTGGGTGCCAGTGCTCTTGGCGATCTCATAGATCACGATGTTCTGCCCGTTGGCGAGGTCGGTGAACACCGGTGACCCGAACTCGGCGAATTTGCGCTCG
Organism: Chloroflexota bacterium; assembly: GCA_027618515.1. Classification (GTDB taxonomy): domain Bacteria; phylum Chloroflexota; class Dehalococcoidia; order Lucifugimonadales; family Australimonadaceae; genus CALGTL01. The sequence goes on from JAQCEV010000010.1 coordinate 43,105, forward strand.
CCCTGAGTCCCGTACGCATTTCGCTCACGTGGGCCCACCACTACGTAGTCGGCGTCGTAGCGCGCCAGAAGGGCGGCAGCTTCAGTGGCGTCGGTGGTCTCGAAGATCAGGCGAACGTCACGCAGGCGGCGGTCCAAGTCGGCGTGCATCTCGGCTCGGCGCCACTGACGTTCGTGGCCGATCCAGCCGATTATCGTGGGTCTACCCGTGCTGCCCGATATCCGTGCGGCGTCGGTATAGGAGTGACATCCGAGAACTTCGCCGGCGCAGGGTACGACGGCGGCTTCCACGATCACCGCGTCAGCGGGGGTGTTGCCCTTGATCCATTGGATAGCTGCGTATTCGGCGGGCGCGTTTCGTTTGATGTGACTCTGACCGTCAAGGTCGAGGGCGCCTGTGTCGCCCGCTAGGCTCGTGATGGCGGCCAGGGGGTAGTAGCTGATGGCGCCAAGCGTGATCAATAGAAGAGCTGTCCATACTGTGATTCCGATACGTCCGCTGAGCACTTTCCGGTTCCACCTGGTGGTGACGAACCAGACCGCGAACCCGCCAAGCACGGAAAACAACTGCCACGCTTGGTAGTTGAGCTTGAACATGGTGTTGATGCGCCGGTAGTCGCCACCGAAGATGTCGACTACGTGGAATAGCTCAACCCCCATGACGAGGGCTCCTGCTACGGCGAGCAGCCCAAGGGCGGGTGCTAGTGCATCGCCTTTGGTTTGAGCGCTGGTAGGATCGTTAGCGGTGCGGAGTACCTCGGAGTCGCGATGGGCGATGGTCCAGGCACCGTAGACCGCGAGCGAGATGACGATCGCCATGGGCACGGTGACCAGCAATCGGTCTACGGCAAGGAGCTCACCCCCTGTCCCGCGCTCGACGTTCTTGATGGCATCCCATAGCAGCCCGCCGACGATGATGATGCTGCCTACAGCGAGGGTCGCTTTGGGGTTATAGGCGAATGTGGATTCGTCAGCGCGCGCCATTCGGTAGCCGGCCTGATGCAGCGCGAAGACCAGCACCAATACGATCAAGAGAGGGAGGGCCCAAACGGGTTGGAGCCACAGTGCGATCGGGGTGAATCCTCCGAAGAAAGCGACCCCGAAGCGCTTCGTATTCCAACTACCCACGACGAACACACTCTTGAGCGCTATGGCCAAGAAGGGGAGCACCAAGAGGCCAGCGACGCCCCATAGCAGCGCCAGGTGCAGCGGGCGAGTCAGCAGGCTGAGCAGCGGCAACACACCGCTGGCGTTGCTATCGAAGGTGCTGAAGAACGGCATGAACGCCATGAAGGTGGCGGCGACGAGCAGGCTAGAGCTCGCAATGCTGGGACCGAGTCTCCATTGAGACGTGAATTTCTTGCTGGGACTCCACTGGTCGTCGACTTGCTGGTAGACCATGGCTGCTTGGGCACCCGGTGCACCCACGACCACGATGTCTCGGTCGACGGCTACGGCAGCCCCGAATCGGGCGTACGGCGCGTCGGAGAAAGGGCGAAACGTTGCCTCTTTCTCCCAATGGCCATCAGTGTTGCCGTACAGGATTGCCGCGCCAGATGCCAAAGCGAGGGTCGAGTCGTTCGGGGCCCCAGAGATCAAGCGAGGCCCTGACACGTCGATCGCGGCGCCGAACCCGAAGGATCGTTCGTTGCGGGCGGTGCCCAGGAGTATGGCCCCAACAACCAATGCTAGGCCGAGCGGAAGATCCCAGAGATTCATCGCGGCTAATGCGCCTGTTGAGATGAATACCGTGATTCCCAGAGGCCACATGGGGCCGAGGAGGGCCGCCGCAGCGACGGCCAGAATCGGGAGCGTCCAGAGGATATTCACGTCGTCTACGACCCAGAGTAGGACGATCACCGCAGCCAGGAGCGAAATGGTTCCGGCAAGTCCGCCTAGTTTGTCCCGGAACCGGATGAGACCTTGCTGGAGGTAGAGTTGGATGGATGTGCCGACGGTCAGCAGCACGAAGCCCATGGACATGACGTGCGGGTGGAGGTCTCCCACGAGGAAGCTGAATAAGGGAAATTCGTTGATGTGCGCCGGAGGCACAACGCGGCTGGCCCTCCACCACCAGAGGTGCGACTCGTCGGGGCGCCATGATGCGGCTGGGCCGTCTGGCGCGGTTAGGCCGTTGATCCCCACAGCAGCCCAGAATCCCTCGTCGCCTATGCCCGCTGCCCGTACCAGTTCAAGGGTGCCTACGAGGTTGCTTGCGAACAGCAGAAGGAATGCAGCCGTGATTCCTGCGAACACCGCGCCATCGTCGGAGCCTCGGGCGAGTCGCACGAGGTTGAAGGCTACGCCGAAGGCTGCGATGCCCCCCATGGCAGCGGCGGTCGCGAGGCCGAGGTTGTAGGCGATCGGTGTGGCGATGCCAGCGAGCATGGTTACCGTGCCAAGCATCAGATAGCCCAGGTAGTAATAGGAGATGGGCTCGCCCGCAAGCCATGGATCCGTAGGTGGGTAGTAGGGGCTCGTCGTCACGGCGTTGAGCAGCATGAGATCCATGGGTTGCTCGGTTGCACCGATCGATGTGACGGTTGCGCGGAAGAGGGTCATTCCGAGGAACACGGCGATGAACAGCAACTCAGCGGTGAAGATGGTGCTGACGTTACGACGGAGGAACGCGACGAGTTCGTCGCGCGATGAGCGCGACGACGCCCAACTGGCGCATAGGACGATGGCTAAGGCGAGTAGGACCGTCCACCGAGAATTGGGTACGGTGTGCGTGAGCCCAATGACCCACGTGCCGAAACCGACGAACACGAGTCCCAGGGGTTTACTGAACGCCCAGCCACGGTCGGGCATCTTGGAGAATGCTCGATAGGCGATAGGGAAAGCAGCGATCCCGAATAGCTCAAGGACCAGCAGCCAAAGTAGCGAATCGCCGATCATCGGCGTGGCCTAGGTTGTTCCTGGCTCATCGCCGAACAACGCATCGACAAAGTCGTCGGTGTCAAACATGGATATGTCGTCGAGCCCTTCGCCAGTACCGATGAAGATGACCGGTAGGTCGAGCTCTTGGGCGATGGCAACAGTGATGCCTCCCTTAGCGGTGCCGTCGAGTTTGGTAAGGAAAACGCCGTTTACGCCCACGGCTTCTTGGAAGACCTTGGCTTGCTCTAGGCCGTTGTGGCCAGTGGTCGCGTCCAGCACGAGCAATGTCTGGTGCGGCACCGACTCGTCGAAGCGCTCGAAGATCCTGCGTACTTTACGCAATTCTTCGATGAGCGGGCCCTTGGTGTGCAAGCGACCGGCGGTGTCGAAGATGAGCACGTCCGCGCCACGGGCCACAGCGGCTTGGTAGGCGTCGTAGGCGACGGCTCCGGGGTCCGCCCCTTGCTGGTGCGCGATGATGTCAATCTTGAGTCGCTCACCCCAGACCTGAACCTGCTCGATCGCGGCAGCCCTGAAGGTGTCGCCAGCGCCGACCATGACGGTTTTGCCGAGCTCTTGGTAGTGCTTGGCTAGCTTGGCGATGCTCGTGGTTTTACCGACACCGTTGACGCCCACGATCATGAGTACGAATGGATTGGCCGGAAGGGTTTCTCGGTCGTACCAATCCCAGATTGTTTTGTCCTTGGGGTCGAGGAGAACGGCCATCTCTTCCTTGAACATCTCAACGACATCTGAAGCGCTTGGCGCGCCCTCTTCGCGTACGCGTTGCCGGACTCGATTGACCAGCGCCAGCGATGTGTCGACGCCGACGTCGGAGGAGATGAGGGCGTCTTCGACCTGCTCCCAGAGAGCGTCGTCAGAGAGTGTGGCGCCCTGGAATAGCGAGCCAAGCCCTCCGCCCCAACCCTTACGGGTTCTGGCGAGTGCCTCGGAGGTTTTGTCTTTGCGGCGGAAGAGTCTGAATACCATGGGTAGTGGAGGGTCCTATGCGAGGGCCGCGAGCGTGGGATCTGCTGCCCGAAGGATACTTGGGGAGCAGGACGCCCACAAGCAGATCAGTGGTTCGCGTTAGGCTGGAGTGGAGTCAGTTGCGTCGAGGGCTTGTGCAGCTGCG
>JAQCEV010000102.1 GCA_027618515.1 Chloroflexota bacterium
CGTGGGAGTAGGCGTGACGTCGACGGTGGTAGTGGCGTCAGGGGTGGGCGTGGGAGTAGGCGTGACGTCATCAGTGGTAGTGGCGTCAGGGGTGGGCGTAGGAGTAGGCGTGACGTCGTCGGTGGTAGTGGCGTCAGGCGTGGGTGTGGGCTCGATGGTTGGGACTGGCGTGGGTTCGGGGTCGCCCTCAGCCACGGGAGATTGGTTCAGGTGGATCGCGGCGCGGTCACCCACGACGATGTCTGCGAGGGTGATGTCTCCGCCGGGAGTGGTTCTGATCTTAGTACTGCTGCTCACCGCGACGGTTACGTTGCCGAACAACGTGGCAATCGTGATGCTGCTGGTGCCGACTGCTACGACATCGCCGAAGATTCCTTTGCGGGTCAGTTGGCCCGCATTGACGGTCTTGAAGGTCGTCGTGGGCTTGTCACCATCGTCGTCGGTCGATGTAGCGTCGTCCGGTGCCGGGGTGGGCGTTGCATCGTCGGTAGTTGTCGCGTCGGGCGTGGGGGTAGGCGTGACGTCAGTAGTGGAGCTGGCGTCTGGGGTTGGAGTCGGCGTGACGTCAACCGTCACGGTCGCCTCAGGGGTGGCCGTGGGGGTTGGTTCGGGGGTAGCGGTGGTTTCCTGCGCAAATACAGGGACCGCCATGACAGCGCTGAGAACTAGTGCTACGAGAATGGTTGCTATCCGTGATCCTGAAAACATCGATGAGCCTTTCATTATTCCAGCCTGCTGGCTCCCCCGCTCGCTTACTCGCTATTGTTTCTTATCGGGCGGTTGCCTACGGGATGTAGACGATCGTCAGCACCTGGGAGAGCTCCTCGCCCGTGGAGATGCTGGCGACGATTTCAATAATGTTTGGGCCGATCTCAAGCGCTACTTCCGCTGTGAAGATGCCATCGAGGTCGGGCGTTGCGAATCCGTCATTGACGGTTATCGCAGCGTCTGCCCTGGTACGGCCCTGGATCGTGATGGTTGGGCTGCTGGTAATGGTTTCAGCGGACACTGGCTCGACGATCTGGAGTATGAACTCGCTGGGTGCAGGGGTGGGCGTGGGAGTCGGTGACGGCGTTGGTGTGGCCGTCGGTTCAGGCGTTGGTGTGGCCGTCGGTTCAGGCGTTGGCGTAGGTGCCGGTGTCGATGTCGGCTCAGGCACAAAGGTTTCGTCGCCCTTGCGGACGAGCAATTTCACGGTGGGTCGAAGCAAGAGCCGGTTGCCGGCCGACACCACAGAGCGGTCGGCGTCGAAATCGAAGGTGAGGACTGTTGTTGCGCCTGCCACGACATCAAAGGGGCGGACGATGCGGAGCACGGAACTGGGAACCTCCCCTTCGATCTCCACGCCGTCGCGGGTGATGAGGACGCTTTGGATGTTCATGCGGATCTGGTTGTAGGTACCGGGTGCGAGTTCGCTCAGGCCCAGTGATTGCTCTTTGCCGACTACCTGGAGTAGGTCGAAGGTGTGCTCACCCTCGACAATCGTGAGCCAGGTGCCGTCTGACTCTCAGGAGGCCTGGTTGACTCTGAGGTCGTTTGCCGTGATCACTATCGCGGTGATCTCGCCGTTAGCTTGGTCGGTCACGCGGACATCGATGGTGCCTACCGAGGGAACGGTGGCTGTCGGTGGAGGAGAAGTGGGGGTCGCCGTGGCAGCTGCGGAGGTGGCCGTCGGCGCGGGATCTGTGGCCGTGGGGGTTGGTTCGCCGCCATCTCCCGCGCATGCGGCGGCGAGCATGGTTGCGATGATGAGTGTTGCTAGGGCGAGAGTACGCCGTATGACTACAGAACCAGATTCCACAATTCACCTTCCGATGGGCCACACGTTGAGTGGGCAGAAGTTCAAGATAATTGTACGCAGAACTACCCGCTCAGGTAAGCCGCAGTAAACAGTGTTGCTGGGGGCGATTCAACGGACGATGGTACGGGCGGGCATGGGCTAAGCGGTCGATTGGGCGTCGGTGGTCGCGTCGAGGAGGTGCCCCATCTTGTCGCGTTTGGTCTCTAGGTAGTGGATGTTCTCGGGGTTGCTTTCCACGATAAGGGGCACGCGTTCGGTGAGGTGGAGTCCATAGCTCTCTAGGCCAACGACTTTCTTGGGGTTGTTGGTGAGGAGGCGCATGTTCTTCACGCCGAGGTCGACCAAGATCTGGGCGCCGATGCCGTAGTGGCGAAGGTCAGGTGGGAAGCCTAGTTGGGCGTTAGCTTCGACGGTGTCGGCGCCGTCATCCTGGAGTGCGTAGGCGCGGATCTTGTTGTGGAGGCCTATGCCGCGGCCTTCCTGCCGCATGTAGAGGAAGACGCCACGGCCTTCGTCGGCGATGGCTTTGATGGCCATGTCGCGCTGGAGGCCGCAGTCGCAGCGGAGGCTGCCGAAGACATCGCCGGTCAGGCATTCGCTGTGGACGCGGACGAGCACTGAGTCGTCGGTCTTGACGTCGCCAAAGACGAGAGCGACGTGCTCTGTCGCGTCGACTGAGGACTGGAACGAGATGACGGTCGCTTCGCCGTGGGCAGTTGGGAGTCGAGCTTCGGCCACGCGCTCGACGAGGCGCTCGTGCTCGAGCCGGTACGTGATTATCTGCGCGACGCTGACGATGTTGAGGCCGTGGGTAGCGGCGACGATCTCAAGGTCGGGTAAGCGGGCCATGGTGCCGTCTTCGTTCATGATCTCGCAGACGATACCTGCCTCGGTGAGTCCAGCTATGCGGGCGAGATCGACTGAAGCTTCGGTTTGGCCGGCGCGGACGAGAACCCCGCCGTCTTGGGCGCGCAGGGGAAACATGTGGCCTGGGCGCGCGAGGTCTTCAGCGTGGGTGTTGGGGTCGACGAGGGCGAGCACGGTTGCTGCGCGGTCTGCCACAGAGATCCCCGTGCCACCGTTTGCGATGTCGACGGACACAGTGAAGGCCGTTTCGTGGCGGGCGGTGTTGCGACCGACCATCATGTCGAGCCCTAGCGCGGCTAGGCGTTCGGCGCGCATGGGGACGCAGATGAGGCCTCGGCCGTGGGTGGCCATGAAGTTGATGGCTTCAGGGGTGGTGAACTCGGCGGCCATAACGAAGTCGCCTTCGTTCTCCCGATCCTCGTCATCGACAACGATGACTATCTTGCCGTTCTTGATGTCCTCAACGGCCTGTTCAACAGACGCTAGCACTTGGCGTTTCCTCTCCGGGATCTCAGGTCCGTGATATCTGGTCCGGGATCTCAGGCCTTGCTGGGAGCAGGCGCTCCACGTATTTCGCGACGATGTCGACCTCTAGGTTGACGGCGTCGCAGATGACTTTCGAACTGAGCACGGTGTGCTCCCAGGTATACGGTATCACGGCGATGGAGAACGTTGAATCAACGACCCCTGTGACGGTGAGGCTAATGCCTTCTACGGTGATGAAGCCCTTCTCGACGATGTAGCGGTCGATGTCACGGGGCGCTTGTATGGACATAACGCGGGCTTCGGGTGTGCCGCTGATGGCCGTTACTGTTCCGACGCCGTCGACGTGCCCTTGGACGAAGTGGCCTCCCATGCGCGAAGTCGGGGTGAGAGCGCGCTCCAGATCAACGGGGCTGCCCACGGACAGAGCGCCGAGCGCGGTGCGGTCGAGGGTTTCTTGGGAGAGGTCCATGGCGAACGAATCGTTGGTGAATTCGACAACGGTGAGGCAAGTGCCGTTGACGGCGATGGAGTCGCCGAGGGCGACCCCTTCAAGGGTGCTGCTGGCACGAATAACCAGGCGATGGTTGGATATCTCGGTGACGCTGCCCATCTCTTCGACGATGCCGGTGAACACTCGATTACTCCTGGGCGCTGGGGCTGGGTGGGTATCCGGTGACGATGATGTCGCCGTCTACCTGTTCGTAGGTTACCTGGGTGAGGCGTAGAGCGTCGGGGATGGTCTGGGCGCCGCGGCCTCCTACCGGGCCGAGCGCTTCAGTTCCGCCGATGATGACGGGGGCAATGACGGCTACGACTTTGTCGACGAGCCCGAGGTCGAAGAGCGAGCCGAGGAGGTGGGAGCCGCCTTCGACTAGGATCGACGTTATTTGTCGCTCACCTAGGGTGGCGAGCAGTTGGGGAAGGTCTACCTGAGCCCCTGCGCCAGTATCGATCACCTCTGCTCCCGTTGCTTCTAGCGCCGCGCGCCGATCCGTGTCGAGGGCTGCTGTCGCGACGATGGTGGTGCCATCAAGGGCGAGCATCGCGGCGGTGACGGGCAGGCGCCCGGTGGAGTCGATGACAACGCGGGTGGGTTGGGGACGAGCGTGAGGGACATCCCGGATGGTGAGCTGGGGGTCATCGGCGAGGGCGGTGCCTATGCCGACCATGACGGCGTCTACCCCTGCTCGGAGGGAGTGGGCGTGCTTGCGGGCGGCGGCGTTGGATATCCACTTGGAGTCGCCAGAGCGGGTGGCAATCTTGCCGTCCAGGCTCATGGCGAACTTGGCGATGACGAACGGTTTGCCGGTGGTGATGTGTTTGGCGAAGGCCTCGATGAGGGCGTTGGAGTCAGGGCTTCCCTCGCCGAGGACGACGCTGACGTTGGCTTCTTCAAGGCGAGCGACGCCACGGCCATCGGTGCGTGGGTTGGGGTCGAGGGCGGCGATGTGCACGCGCCTGATGCCAGCGGCGATGATGGCGCTGGTGCAGGGCGGGGTCCGGCCTTGGTGGGCGCACGGCTCAAGCGTGACGTAGAGGTCAGCGCCACGGGCGTCTTCACCAGCTTGGGCGAGGGCCATGACCTCAGCGTGAGCTTGGCCTGGGGGTTGGGTGCAACCCTCGCCGACGATGTGGCCGTCCTTGACGATGACGGCACCAACGGGTGGGTTGGGGCTGGCGGTGCCGATGGCTTGGCGTGCGAGGACGATGGCCCGGGCCATCGGGTCGTCGGTTAGGGGTTGATGGGGGGTCGCCATGCGGTCAGCCTCGGGTGCGCCAAAGAGGATGGGGCAAGTATACGGCGGCTTTGATCGCGCAATCGGTGGCTGGTGGGGGTTGCGGGGTGTTCGACTGCGAGCCTACAGTTTCCGGCAATGATTCACTGACGATATTTTCGAGACCGAGGTCACTATGCGAAAGACGTTGTGTTAGTCGTTTTCTTGGTTACGGCGGGTTTGCTGGTGGCGTGTGGGAGTGATGATGGCGCGGCGCCGCGTAGCTCGCAGGATACGGGCGGTGACCAGAGCGATAGTGCCGCATCTGGGACGCGAGGGCGAGCGCAGCCGGTGGAGCGGTTGATCGTACGAGAGGGAGAGCTTTCGCTGACGGTCGACGACGTTGCGGCTGTGGCTGAGAGGTTGGAGGACTTGGCGGCAGAGTTCGGGGGGCGAGTGCAGTCGTCGTACATCCAGGGGGATGTGGGTGAGGAGACGCGTTCGGTGAGCATCCGAGTTCCGGTCGGTCGATTCGAGGATCTGATCGACGCGGCCAAAGGTTTGGCCATACGAGTAATTTCGGAGTTGACCAAGAGCGAAGACGTGACTGAGGAGTTCGTGGATCTGGACGCACAGGCGCGGAATCTACGGGCGACTGAGTTGCAGTTCCAGGTGGTGATGGAGCAGGCGACGACGGTGTCGGACATCCTGCGTGTGCGATCTGAGTTAACGGACGTGAGGGCGGAGATCGAGCGACTTGACGGGCGCATGCAGTACTTGGAGCGGAGCGCTGCGGAGTCGGTGGTTCTGGTTCGGCTGAGCCCGGTGAAGAATGAGGCTCCGCTGGTCAACGAGGGGTGGAGCTTCACGGAGACGGGGAAGTCGGCGGTCCGGGGGCTGACGGGGGCGTTGCAAGGGATCACGGATGTGGCGGTGTACGTTGGTGTGTTCGCGCCGATCTGGGGTGTGTTGCTTGTGCTTGGGCTCTGGGGCCGTAGGCGTGGGTGGTTCAGGAATACGGTGCCTGTAGGTACATATGGAGCACCGCGTCGGCCTGTGCCACCGAGTTCTCCAGAGCCACCTAGCACGCCGAGCGAGCCTAGTCCTCCAGCGATACGTAGCCCTCTGGACTAGCGGTCTTTGCCGGAGTCGAAGTCGAGGTGGACTTTGCTGGCGGTGGGGTCCTGTTGGTTCTGGTATTTGCTGCCGAGTTCGGCGGAGCCGTAGAGGAGGTCGGCGGGGGTGGTGAGTCGGAGGTAGGAGATCTGGCCGATCTTCATGCGGTGGTAGAGGGTGATGGGCAGCTTGGATACGTTGCTGAGCTCAAGGGTGAGGTGACCCTTCCAGCCTGGGTCGACGTAGCCGGCGGTGGAGTGGATGAGGAGGCCGATGCGGCCGAGGGAGCTTTTGCCTTCGAGACGTGCGACGAGGTCGTCGGGGACTTCGACGTGTTCGAGGGTGCTGCCGAGGACGAATTCACCTGGGTGGAGCATGAACGGATCGTCGTCGGCCATGGTGACCATGTCGGTGAGGCGGTCGTTGGTTTTGCGGACGTCGATGTAGGCGACTCGGTTGTTGCGGAATATGAGGATATTCCGGTCGAGGTGGAGGTCGACGCTGGCGGGTTGGACGCATCCTTCGCCGAGGGGGCGGATGACGATGCGGCCTTTGGCCATCTCTTCTTTTATGGTGTGGTCGCTGAGGACCATGCGCGGTTCTCCTGGGGGTCATGCCCCGAGCGGGGTGGCCGCATTCTAGCGGGTTGGTTGGTCTGCTGCGAGCGGCTCGCTCGTGTTCCTGAACGTTCTGGGACGCCGGGGCCTAGAGTCCGTAGAAGCCGCGGGCGTTGGTGTCGAGGATCTTGTGGGCGATGTTCTCGGTGACCTTGCCGTCGTCGACCCAGGCGCGGACTTCGTCGAGGGCTGCGAGGTTGGCTGAGGGGTCGCCGTGGGTGTAGTCGGTTCCTACCATGAGGTTGTCTTCGGCGCCGAACTTGAGCAGGTACTCGATGTCGTCCACGGGGTCGACGGTGATGAACAGGCGGTTCTCACGCAGGAGATCCTTGGTAATCTCGAAGGTTTGTTTGCGGTCGTGGAGGGTCTTGGCTCGGATGTGGGTGGACATCTGGGCAAGGCTGTAGGGAATCCAGGCTGCGCCGGCTTCGACGAACCCGAAGCGCAGTTTGGGGAACTTGTCTGGCAGGCCGTCCATGATGATGGAGTTGAAGGCGGCGATCACGGGGAAGCTGCGATCCCATTCACGTCCGGGCAGCGGGTGGCCGGTGTGGATGCAGATGGAGATGTCGAGGTCGTTGGCCTCTTGGTAGACGGGGAAGAAGTGCGGGTCGCTGAATGATTTTTCATGGTCGAACCCGCGCTTGAAGACGGTGCATGCGCCGTTCTGCTTGGCCCATCGCAACTCCTCGACGGCCATGTCGGGGTCTAGGAGGGGGAGGACGGCGGCCCAGCGGAGGCGTCCGTTGCTCTCAGCGCAGCGCGCGGCGATCCAACGGTTGTAGGCGCGGGCGAGGGCCTGCTCCGCGACGGGGTTGTTTGTGCCGTAGCGGATGAAGAAGGTGGGGAAGATGACCTGGACATCGACGCCCATGCTGTCCATGTCAGCCAGGCGCCCAGGAACGTCATCCAACTCGCGGCGCCCGCGTGACGGGTAGTGGGCGTCGTCGCGAACCACGCGAGGCTGGGTGCGGGTGCCAACGAGCCACCAACGGGTGCCGTCCGGGCCTGCTACGGCGGGGGCGTCGGCGCCGCGGGTGACGTTGATGGGCGCGTGCTTGGCGGCAGCGCTGTCGATGTACTCCCAGGTGGCCTCGGACTCGTCCACATGGGTGTCGGCGTCGATCACTCGTAGTTCTGTCATGGTCTTGATACCCCTAGTAGAAGACGGCTTTGCTGCCGCCACCTGCGGCTGAGACGCTTTCGCCTGTGACGGCGGCGGATTGCTCAGAGCAGAGGAAGGCGACGACGTTGGCGATGTCGGGTGCGGTGACTAGTCGGCGGATGGCGAGGCCTGCTGCCATGTCGGCCTCAACCTCGTCGAGGGTCTTGCCGGTGCGTTCCATCTGGCCTGCCAGGCGCGGGGCGAGGGCCTCGGTCTTGGTGGCGCCAGGGTGGACGGCGTTGACGGTGATGCCCTTGGGGCCGAGCTCCTCTGAGAGGACTTTGGTGGCGTTCATGACGGCGGCGTTGCGCATGCCGCCGCTGACGCCTGCTGCCTGGCGGGTGGCGAGGCCATCGATGTTGACGATGCGGCCCCAGCCTTTGGCTTCCATGTGTGGGTAGGCCTCTTTGGCGCAGCGGAGGTAGCCGAGCATCTTGACCTGGAAATCGGCGTTGAGCAGGGGCTCGTTGAGCTGGGCGAGGGTGTCGACTCCGCCAGTGCCACCGATGGTGGCGGCGTTGTTTACGAGGACGTGGAGCCCGCCTAGCTGGGCGACGGTGTCCTTGACGAGGGCGATGATGTCGTCGGCGTTGCCCATGTCGGCGCGGAGGCCGATGACCTTGGAGCCGGTGGCCTTGGCGATCTCGGCTGCTGCTGCCTGGGAGGTGGCGGCGTCACGGCCGCAGATGGCGACGCTGGCGCCTTCGGCGGCGAGGGCTGTTGCGATGGCGTAGCCGATGCCACGGCTGCCGCCGGTGACGAGCGCTACTTTGGTGGATAGTCCGAAGTCCATTGGGGTTCTCTCCTGGGAGGTCTCTTGGGGAGGGCTGTTGCGGGGATTTTCGCAGGATGCGGTGCGATTGTCAGTGTTGGCAAGGGCCCCGGGCTCGATTGCGGGCAGGTTGTGTAGCTGGTCGGGGCTCGCCCTCGGATCTCTTGGCTTCGCCGCTAGGACTAAAGGTCGCTCGGCGCTCCGGGGAGGAGGGCGGGCTTGTCGTAGTTCACGGCGAGCCGGGATTCCCCGGGCTCGTTGGTGGGTTCGGTCGTGTAGCAAGTCGGGGCTCGCCCTCGGATCTCTTGCCTTCGGCGCTAGTGACCTGCCCCCCGTATTAGGTCCAAAGATTCCTAGAGTACGACCGGTGTTTTCCTAGCCATCTGTTC
>JAQCEV010000011.1 GCA_027618515.1 Chloroflexota bacterium
GCCAAACGCGCCTCGTTACCGGGGCGCGTTTCTTGTTGCTCTGTCTAGTGGTCGCCTAGAGGTCGACGACTCGAAGTTCGGAGTCGTACTCCGGGTGGACGGGAACCTGGTGGGTGAGTTGCACGACCTTGCCGGTCTGGGAGGACTCGACCATGCCGAAGATGGCCTCGGCAGTCGCCATACCCCACTCACCGGAGTGGTAGACGGGCGCGTTGTTGATGACGGCCTCGTACATCTCGTGAATCTCACCACGGGCATCGACATCGGAGACACCCGTGACCTCGCGGACGCCGTTGTCGCCGTAGATCAGTACGCCGTTGGCTCCGATACGCATGTCGCCGCGCTCACACGTGACGATGATGGTGCCCGGGTCGCCAGTGTCGTTGAGTCCTCGGCGGTCGCCGACCTCACGTTGGATCTGACGGCCGAAGTTACCTCGGCCGGGGCCCTCGGTCTTGGCGGCCTCGAACTGCTTGACCTCGGTGTCGCCACCGATGCGCAAGTCCTGTTTGGCGGCGTCCTCGTCACGCGTGCCCGCACGCATTTCCTTGCGGATATCAACGAGGCCTTCAACCGACTGACGCCCTGTCGGGGGAGCGTTGATGTCTCCGAGGTTGAAGTAGCCGTAGCCGTTGTGGGTAGCGGTCGCGAAAGCGCCGTTCGCGAAATCGAATGTGGCTGTGTAGTAGCCCGGGATGTTCCGCTCTGGCATCCACCAGCCCACCCTGGCCCAGACCTGGGTCATCATGCCGCCGCCGAGCAGGCGGAGGGAGTCAAGTTGGTGGGGGCCCTGGCGGAAAGGAACGCCGCCGCCCTGGGCGAAGTCGAGTTCGTCCGGGGTGCGAGGGCGCATCATCCAGTCGGTGTAGGCGAGCAACGTGATGGCCTTCAGGTCGCCGATCTCGCCGGACTCAATCACCTTGCGCATGACGCGGTAGGGCAGGCCAAAGCTGGCCGTGTGGGCGCAAACGAGCTTGACGCCCGCCTTCGCACATTCCTCGACCATCTGCTCGGTCTCCTTGAGGTTGATGGCCATGGGCTTCTCGATGAGCACGTGCTTGCCGTTGCGGGCAGCGGTGATGGTGTGCTCTGCGTGGAACCGGTTAGGGGATGCGATGTAGACCGCATCCACGTTGGGGTCCTTGCAGATCTCCTCAGCGGTTGCGTAGACGTTGGCGTCCGGGAAGCGCTCCTTGAAGCGCTCGCGCGTCAGCGGTACGTTGTCGCAACCCGCTACGAGATTGATGGTGTCCGGTGATTGAACGGCGGTCCGGATGATCTCCAGTCCTCCGACTCCAACGCCGATGACTCCGATGTTGATCTTCTTTGTGCCCGTCTCTGTGGCCATGCGCGCCTCCTCCGTTATTCCTACCTACTGTCTTACCGTTTGGCTTACTGTCTGTCTTAGGTGTCAGGCCGGCCGAATCGGCCGATTTGCGCTGATTCTCGCTCTTAATGGTCGCGACGTACAGAGTCAGCGCTGCCCAGGGAGTTGGACTAGCCCCTGGCATCCGCGACGGGCACCGGTAAGATGTAGGGATGTCAGGTGCCGGAAGAGGAGCGTCGTTGAGCGGACGTCTGGTGAGTCGGTTGGCGCGGGGACGGGTGTACTACGGTTGGTACATCGTGGCGGTCGTGTTGGCAGGGGGTATCCCACGGACAGGCCTCAACGGCTCGTTCTTCGGAATCTTCCTGAAACCGTTGGCCGAGGAGTTCGGCTGGACTCGTGCCGAAGTCGCCATGGCGGTCACGATCGGCACGCTGATGGCTGCGGGAATGGGCTTTTACCTAGGGCGAGTACTCGATAAGTTTGGGCCTCGCTGGATGATGGCGGGCGGATTCGCCATCCTTGCTGGGTCCTACTTTGGATTGGCGTTCGTCAATTCACTCGTCGCGTTCTACATCGTGTATTCCATAGGCCGCGCGATGATGCAGTCGGCGACCGGACATACGCTGATGTACGCGTTGGTGTCCAAATGGTTCGTGCGGCGGCGTGCGACGGCGATATCGGCCGCGACGTTGGGCGGGTACCTGGGTGGCATCCTGCTAGCCCCACTCACGCAAGGCATCATCGACAACTTCAGTTGGCGCCACGCGTATGTGTTCTTCGGCGTGCTCACGATACTGATGGCGGTGATACCCGCGGTGGTCTTGCTGCGGCGCATACCAGAGGATCTTGGTCTGCTCCCCGACGGCGACGCGGGTACGGCCAAGGACTCGGAGCCAAGCTCTAGTTCCGCTTCTGAAGCCCAGGCTGCGCCGGTGGCAGCCCAGACCGCGACCTCAGAGCGGGCGAGCCTGACGCTCCGCGATGCGCTGCATACGCCTGCGTTCTACATGCTGACGCTCATGGTCATGGTCACGAGCGTGGCGATGACGGGGATCACGTTCCACATGGTTCCCCATTTCACCGACGTGGGCATATCCAATACCGCAGCGGCAACGACCATCAGCTTGCTCACGGTGGGGTCGATGGTCAGCGTTTTCGGTTGGGGTTTCCTGGCCGATCGCACTAGCGCGAAGCTGATGCTGATGACCGCGCTGGTGCTCCTTGAGATCGGCGCCGCGCTAGTCGCGAATTCGACCACCGAGTGGGGTGCCTACGCGAGTTCGGCCATCTTCGGCGTGGGGATGGCTGGCTATCTGGTACTGAGCGAGGTGGTGTGGGCCGATTTCTTCGGGCGGAAGCACCTGGGGAGCATCCGTGGCGTGACGATGGTGTTCCAACTCGCCGGCAACGCCAGCGGATCGCTGATCGCAGCGTTCATGTTCGATGTCAGCGGGAGCTACGACGGAGCGTTCAAGATGATCCTGGTCTTGTACGCGGTTTCATTCACGGTGCTGCTGATCGCGCGACGGCCCAAGACTCCAGCAGGTATGCTTGCGAACAACGACGTTGGATAAAGGACTGAGCGATGAATTACAAAGGCAAAATTGAAATCGACGCTGCGGCGCTGGACGTTTGGGAGTTCGTGCTAGACGTCGATAAATTCGCGTCATGCATGCCGGGGGTAGAGGACCTGGTGCGCGTGGATGACAAGACGTTCACGGGCAAGATGCGGGCGAAGGTTGGCCCGATCTCCGGCGAGTTCGTGTTCGAGGCGCAGATCGTGGACGCCGAGGCGCCCGTGAAGTTGACCGCCCACGTAGAGGGCAAGGACACGCTGACCAATAGCACGATGACCTCGGACATCGAGATGAATCTCGCCTCGGAGGGCGATACGAAGACGGAGCTCACCTACAGCGCTACCGTCGACGTGCAGGGGCGCCTGGCGATCATCGGCGATATGGTGCTGCGGGCGACCGGCGCGCAGGTCATCAAGGAGTTCTTCAAGCGCCTGCGCAATCAGATCACCGGTGAAGCTGCTTAGCTGAGGAGATACGTGGAATGGTTGAGAAACGCGCGTACGACGTGATCGTCATAGGTGGAGGGTCGGCGGGAGCCGCAGCCGCATCTCGCCTGTCGGAAGACCCGGATCGGCAAGTGCTGCTGCTGGAAGCGGGGCCAGACCCGCAGCCCCTTCCCGCGTGGGTCGCGGACGGGTCGCAGGATGCAAGAGCGATCTTGGAGTCGCCGTACATCATGATGTACCCAGCCGTTCGCCAAGAGGACAACAGCACGTTCTACAAGGTCAGCGGTCGAATCATGGGCGGCGGATCGTCGGTCAACGCGATGGCAGTTGTGCGCCCCACGAAACATGACCTCGACTCCTGGGCAGCGGACGGCAATCCAGGGTGGTCCTTTGACGAGTGTCTCCCTGTGCTACGTCGGATCGAGTCTGACCAGGACTACTATGACGACCCTATCCACGGATCGGATGGCCCGCTGTACGTGAAGCGTCCGTTCACGCTGGAGATGGGCGGATCGAAGCCGGTGCAGGCGTTCATCCAGCGCGCGATGGACATGGGGATGCCGTGGTGCCCTGACCTCAACGTCCCTGAGCCATTCGGCGTCTGTGGTTCTGCGTACAACATCAAAGAGGGGCTGCGCCAATCCACGACGGTGGCGTACCTGGATCCGGCGCGTAGCCGACCCAATCTGACCATCATCAGTGAGGCGTTGGTGCTCTCGCTCAAGCTCAGCGGGCGACGCGTAGAAGGCGTGACGTACCAGAAGAACGGCGAGACGATAACTGCGAACGCTGACCGTGTCGTGCTGAGCGCTGGCGCGTATCACAGTCCGCAGGTACTGACACTCTCCGGCATCGGGCCCGCTGCCGAACTGGCACGCCTGGGGATCGAAGCAACGCACGTTCTGGAAGGCGTTGGCCAGAACTACCAGGATCACGCCACCGTGCAAATGACGTACGAGGGGCGCGACGATTTCAGTCCCGACTGGGTCGTGCCGCGCTTCCGCTTGATGTTCAAGAGCGACCCCGACCAGGCCTCGGGAAACTTCCACCTGTTCATGCGGCCTCCGACCGAGGTGCCAGGCTTGAGCCGGATGATGCCGGTGTCGGCGAACCTGCTTCAGCAGACCACGACCGGTAGGGTTTACCTGAAATCCACCGACCCGACCGACCTGCCGGTACTTGAGGATCGGATGTTGGAGCACCCGGACGACATCAAAGCGATGACTACGGCGATGGAGTTCCTGCACGAACTGGTGTCCCACGAGTCGATGTCAGCGTTCTACGGGCCGCTGATCCTCCCTGACGAGCATGAGGATTGGGCGTCCTACGCCCGAACCACCTACGGCACGTATCAGCACGGCGCAGGCACCTGCATGATGGGGCCAGCGTCGAACCCGATGGCCGTTGTTGATCCCACGCTGCGCGTCCACGGACTCGACAACCTATTCGTGGCTGACGCCTCGATCATGCCGCGCGTGACTCACGGCAACACCAACGTCACGGCCATCATGATCGGCGAGCGAGTCGCCGATTTCATCAAGGCGGAGGGCGGCTAGCCCGCCCAGCCGGTCGAACTTCCCGGCGTTCCCACGGTACGCGGCCTCAACTGGCCCCGAGTTTGAGAATGACCTTTAGGACGAAGTGATCACGTGGCCCCTGAATTCGCGACCAACGAAGAGATCGTGCGGCAAGCAAGGCGCAGGCTGAACCAGGAGGCCTGGGACTACCTGACGGGCGCGTCTGAATCAGAGACGTCTATGCGCCGGAACCGGGCGGGGTTCGATCGCCTGGCGTTCCTGCCACGCACGTTGGTGGACGTGTCCAACGTAGACACGTCGACGACGTTGATGGGGCACAAGTTGAACGCGCCGGTGATCTTAGCGCCCATGGGCACGCTGCAGACCCTCGACCGTGAGGGTGGAGCCGCAAGCACGAAGGCCGCCGCCGAATTCGGAACACTTCACGTGGTCAGTTCGGTTACGCAACCGAGCCTTGAAGATATCTCAGCGGCAACAGACGCACCCAAGATATTCCAGCTCTACATCAGGGGCGATTGGTCGTGGGTCGAGGAGATGCTCGGCCGGATCAACGCGGCAGGCTACAAGGGCCTCTGCATCACGGTGGACACCGCCGTGCAGAGCCGACGCGAGCGGGTGATGATGAATCGCCTGGCGCGAGGTGGCGGATCGGACCGCAACCCGCTGTACCCGGCGACGGTGACGTGGGATCTGCTGGACAAGATCAAGGAGACGGCAGGCCTGCCGCTCATGGTCAAGGGCATCGCCACAGCTGCCGACGCTTCGTTGGCGGTCGAGCACGGCGTGGACGTGGTCTGGGTGTCGAACCACGGCGGTCGGCAGCTCGACCACAACCGAGGCACCATGGACATGCTCCCGGAGATCGTAGGGGTCGTTGGCGGTCGCGCGGAAGTCATCATGGACGGAGGCGTGCAGCGCGGCGGCGACGTGGCGAAGGCGCTGGCGCTGGGCGCTAAGGCGGTCGCGATCGGCAAGCTTCAGGGCTGGGGGCTCGGCGCCGATGGCGCGGCGGGCGTTCAGCGTGTGCTGGAGATACTCAGCGAGGAACTGTTCGTGGCGATGAGCCTTCTCGGCGTCACCAGCGTTGACCAACTCACGCCTGGCTATGTGTGCCCGGCGGACATCATGACGACGCCCCACGAGATGAGTTCCTGGGTGAACATGCCCGGCGACAGACTGCTCTAAGGGTGGCAGTAGGCCACACGCTCGCAAAACGGGTCGCGTTCCTCTCTGTCCTCGGGAATCGCGATTTCCGCGTGTACTCGATCGGCCTCGTGAGCAGCGTGTTAGGTCAGCAGATGCTGATCGCGACCCAGGCCTGGCTGGTGTACTACCTCACCGGCTCGCCTGCCGCGCTGGGTCTCGTAGGCGCGGTGCACGCGATACCAGGGCTCGCCGTCACGCTGATCGGCGGGGCGCTCGCAGATCGCTGGAACCCACGCCACATCATCCTGGCTGCGCAGAGCAGTTCGGCAGTCGTCATGGGCACGCTCGCGACGCTGGTGGTGATCGACCGTGTCGAGGTCTGGCACATCGTCGTCGCATCGTTCCTGACCGGGATCGCGCAAGCCTTCGACTCCCCTGCCCGCCGCACGGTGTGGCCACCGATGATCCGTCGAGACCAGTTCATGTACGCGATTTCAATCACGCAGACGGTGTGGAACGGCACGCGCATCATCGCGCCCGGGATGGCGGGACTGATCATCGCGACCGTAGCGCGCACCAGTGGTGAGGGGCCCCAGGGGGCCGGGATCAGCCTCTATTTCACCTTCGCAGGCTTCCTAACGATGGCGATCGCGATGTCGATGATCCGCCTGCCACCGCAATCGCGTTCGACTGGAGCATCGGTGTTCCACGATATCGCTGACGGATTGCGGTTCGTCGTGCGCAATCGCGTCTACACCTACCTGCTGGGCATATCGCTAGCCTCGGGATACTTCGGGCTGTCGTACATGTGGCTGATGCCCGTGTTCGCGGAGGAGTACCTGCACGTGAACGCAGGCGGCTACGGCGTGTTGCTGTCGGTTGGCGGGTTGGGAGCGATGACAGGCGTGTTGAGCGTGGCATCGTTCGGCCAATATCAGGACCGCCCCTGGCTGCTGATCGGTGGCGCGTTTTTCGGTGGGAGCCTGGTGGTCGTGTTCTCGATCACGAGCGCGATCTACGAGTCGTACACGTTGGCGCTGTTCCTGATGTTCTGGATGGGAGCGTCGTTCGCCGTGTTCCAGGTGGCGACTGGAACAACGGTGAATTTGCTCGTGCCCGACGAGTACAGGGAGCGAGTCCTAGGACTACGCGGCATCATGTTCAGCCTCGCGCCCCTGGGTAGCTTGCAGGCGGGCCTGATCGCCACCGCCACGAACACGCCGCTCGCCGTGGGCATCGGCGGTGCCGTGCTCGCGGTCTTCGCGCTCGCCACGTACGTGGCGAGCCCCGACATTCGCAACTTGCGGGCGCTGGTCGCAAAGGCCACCGAGGAGCACACCCGGCGCGCTGCCGAGCGTGCTCCCTAGGCTCTGCGCTAGCCCGAGAATCGTGGGAGGGATCCACGTGGTGGTGCACGGCAAACCGCTCGCGGATGCGGCGCGGTGCGCCCTATGCTGACGCCTGATCGACAGGGAACGCATGAAATGACCACCGCCGCTATCAACCGACCAACCAACCTCCCAACGTCTCACGTGATAGAGGCTTGCTGGTTGGCGTGCGCTGCGGTGTCGCCGCTGCTGATCGTCCCCGATACCTGGATGGTCGGGTTCATTCAAGTGCCCAAGGTCTTCCTCCTGCGCTCGGCGGCCCTGTTGATCGTGATCATGACTGCGATCGAATGGGCGAGGCAGGCGGGGCAAGACACCCCTGCGAGGCCATGGGCAGGGCTAGGTGAGGCGTGGGTTCGCGAGATCCCTCGTCGGCTGCGAGCGAACCCCGTGGTGGGCGCAACTATCGCCGTGGCAGTCGTTACGATGATCAGCGTGGCGCTCTCGCCGATACCGCGCGTGAGCTTCTCGGGCATCGAGCCAGGGTGGGATACCTATGGCCTACTGAGCATAGCGGCGTACCTGATCCTGTTCGGGCGCCGTCGCTACGCGCTTGCGAACGCGCGTCCAACTCGAGCGCCTCATGTTGGCGATAACCGTGAGCTCGATGTTGTTCGCCCTCTACGGCATCGGTCAGCGATTTGGTGTCGACGCTTTCAGGACAGGCCCTCCGGCTCCGCGTGTCGCGCTGGCTACTGGCAATCCGGTGTTCGGAGCGGCCTACCTGCTCATGACCATCCCTCTGACGTTGGCGCTCGTGCAGATCGAAGGCCAACTCTGGACGCGCGTGCGACTCATTCTCGTGGGCGCGGCGGCGATCTCTCTGCAGACGACTGCGTTCGCATTCACCGTAAGTCGTGGCCCGACGTTGGGGCTGCTGCTTGCCGCGCTCGTATTCGTCGGCATCGTGGCGTGGGTTCAAGGCAGGCAAACAGCGATGCGTCCTGGCGCGAGCCTGCTGATCGCGATCGCGATCGGGTTCGCTTTGACGTATGTGCCCGTCCCTGACCATCCTGACGCACACGGCCAACTCGCGGGGCGTTTGGCCACGATCCCCAGCGAGTTCGGAGGAGGGCTGGGCTCTCGATACACCATCTGGTCGACGGCCGCTGAAGCGTTCGTCTCCGCTCCTTGGGTAGACACCGCGCAGTTCCCGGAACTCCCCGATCTGGCGCTGAAGCCGCTCAGGCCCATCGTCGGCTTCGGCCCAGACATGTTTGGGTACATCTACAACATGGTCGGAGACTCGACGCTTCAGGCGCCGCCGGGGAATGGCCACAATTTCGTGGTGCATACGGCAATCGAGTTGGGGTTGCTGGGAGTGCTGGCGTACGGAGCGTTGGTGGGCTTCGCTACATGGGCACTCGTGGGCCTGGTCCGGGCCGCCCGCAAGCAGGAACTCCCCGTTTGGGCAGCCTACGCAGCGATCGGGCTGAGCAGCGTGTTAGCGGGGCGAGCGCTCGAACAGATGGCAGGGAAAGCGCAGACCTCCGATATGGCGCTCTCGTGGCTCCTGGCTGGCGTCGTCGTGGCGATGCTGCGCATGCAGAGCAACGGATGGGCTGGCAGCGAGCCAGCACGCGGGCAAGGTCCATCTACTCGGCGACGCAGGGCCGGAGGTGCCGTGATCGGCGCGCGCGGGCTGCTGAAAAGCGACCCCGCCAGACTGGCGGTCGCAGCCACGATCACACTAGGTGCGATCGTCATCTGGTGGCAGGCCGTGCTTGCGCCGACGTACGCGGCGTCGTTGATGGGCGCCGGCTCAACGGCCAGCGAAATCGATGCCGCTATCGCAGCATCGCCGGGTTCGTTCGTGCCCAGGACGACGCAAGCCACCAACTGGCTGAACGCCATGCAGTCCCAGACTACTGACCCTCGGAAACTCAGCGCGCTCAGCAGCGGGCTGGCGGTCCTTCAACCTGCGATCGACCGCGATCCCCTCAATGCGCGGGCTTGGCTCCAGCGAGGGGTACTCAGCCGAGCGATGGCAACCATCGATCCAGCGCTTGGTCCAGCCGCTATCCGCGACTGGGAGCTGATAACGGCGATCGTCCCCGGCCTGTGGGAGCCGCACGAGCAGTTCGCATGGACTTTGACAGTCTCGGGAGAATCGAACCGCGCGCTTGAGGTCGTTGCGCACACCAAGGAGCTGGGCGCGCCAGCGGACGCCAGCGGCTACTTCCTCTGGTACGTGGAAGCCCTCGCGTTGATCCAACTCGGACGGGATGCAGAGGCTGAACCACTGATCCAAGCTCTAGCTGAGAGTGGCAGCCCAGGCGTCGAGTTTCTCGTGGATTACCTCCACGGCCAATCCATACCGTAGGAGCACACCCGGCGCGCTGCCGAGCGTGCTCCCTAAGCTCTGCTAGGTGCGACGCTCGTCGGTGGGGCCGACGTTGCCGGTGCACCAGGGAATGAACGCCTTCATGTTGCACGGCACGCCCTTGGCGGCAAGCTGCGCCTCGTACTCTTCGTGGATGGCTTTTTCTTCGTCGCCGTACTCGATCTGCCATCCGCCTTCCTTCACGCTCTTGTCGGCCAGCCAGCCACGGTTGGAGCGCGGCTTCATGTCGCCGAGGGAACCGGTGTAGATGGCCAGATAGCGCGCACGGGTGTTGCCGGTGTTGAAGTGCTGGTGGAACATCTCGTCGCCAGGCACGATGACCATGCCTCCGACCTTCCAGTCGGCCTTACGGCGTTCCCCACCGTCCTGCCAGAGCAACGAGTAGCCCTCCTCGCCGCTGAGCAGCAGCAAGTGGGCGCCAGGGCCGTGGCGGTGGGCCTTCTTGTAGGTGCCGACCGGGAACTCCGACATGTGCGCTTTGCTGCTGTTCTTGGCCATCTCCAACATGACATTGACGCCACCGGCGCCTCGTTCTTTCCAGCCATAGAGCGCCATATCAGGAGCATTTGGGATGAAGTTGGACTCCCAGACGCGCTTGTTGAACAACTCCCCACTGCCGTTGAAGAAATCCCCACCAGCGTCGTAGCGCCCCTTGAAGGCGTGTTCGGTTTTGAATATGAAGTCGATGTCGTTGTAGAGCCGCAACGCTGGGGGCGCAGTGGTCACGGATATGTAGCGGGCAGCGTCGGTACCACTGCCATTGAAGTGCTGGTACGAGGCGTTGAGCGGGATGGCAAACAGACTGCCCGCGTGCCACTCGAAGCTCTGCTTCTTGTTCTCGTCGTTCCAGATATTCGTCGCACCTCTGCCCGAGATGATGTAGCAGTACTCCTCGTACAGGTGGTGCTCCGGCTCGGACTTGCCACCCGGTGCGATCTCGACGAGGTGGGAGTCGTTGGTGAGATGGTCGTTGGGGATGTTGATGATGGCACCCTTGCCACCCTTGCGTTCCCAAGGACCAAGCTCGATCTGACTGAGATCCTCGAAGGCGAAGTCGACGATGACTTTAACGCCTTCCTGCTTCTGCCAACGATCGTAGGCGTCGTCGTGCTGGAAATCCGTGAGATCCCCTTCGGGTGTCTCCGCGATCTTCATGTCCGTGCCTTGCATGACCATGGTGCGCTCCTCCATCTGCATGAGTGCGGCAAAGATATGCCTATCGCTGGCGATACGCAACGTTATCGGCCCGGTCTATGCCTAGCGCTACGAGAAGCGAAGCGCTAGGTGAGGGCACAGCCGGTTTCGAGCTAGACCTCGGGGAATGCCTCCAGGCGCTCGGCGACTTCGTCGATGTGCATGACATCCGCGTACTTGTGGTGCATGTCGAAGAGGTTCATCTTGTGCGACAGCAGGTTGCGGTCGAAGACGCACTCTTCAGCGACGACGACGTGGAAGCCGTAGTTGTAGGCGTCAGCCACGGACGCTCGCACGCACCCGCTGGTGCTCTCGCCGCACACGATGACGGTGTCTATGCCCGCTTGCGTCAGGTGCGCGACCAGCGGCGTGCCGAAGAACCCAGACGCCCGCTGTTTGCTGATGACTACGTCCTCTGGGAACGGGGTGAAGGCTTCGAAGATCTCCTGGGGATTCTCGCCGGTGTTGCCACGCTTGCGGTTGGTAGCGGTGACGCTGCCAGGACGGGCTTCAGGGCGTGTTTCGCCTTTGGTGTAGAAGACCGGGAAGCCGCGCGAGCGAGCGAGCGCAAAGAGTTGCTTGGTAGGCTCGACCGCGTTCCATGCATATTCGCCGCAGGAACTGGGGAATTCTTTGGCCACTTCGTGAACCGGAACTGAGCCCCCCTGGTACACCATGTTGTAGAGGTCGATGGCGAGCAGTGCAGGCTTCTGACCCACATACAGCTCCCGCTGGTAGTGCTTGTACAACTCCAGGTCCTCAGGGCTAACTACGTCTTTCCAAACGTGATCTTCGAAGTCGCGAGGCATGGCAGACCCTCCTGGCATCGACAAGCCAGCGCTGGGCTTCTGGCGGTGCGTGCGCATTCTACCCCTGGCGCAGGCCTTGGGTAGCCCCGCATGTGACGGCGCGGCACCTAGCAGGTGGCATGGTGCATCCGATTCCCCAGGGGGTGCTTGAGCACGCCGATGAGCTTCACGCTGTCATCGAGGTACGGTACCCTCGGGACAGGTATCCACGATCCACTTGGAGCGACCCGACTTTGGCCAGCGATTCGATAAACCTTCTCCTGATCTGCAAAGAAACCGACGCCCAGCCTCTGCGAGATGTCATCGACATTGCGGAGCACCCATGGCCGGTGCACACCGAGACCGTGACGACCTTAGCGGCTGCGTTCGGTCGGCTGGGGGTGGGTGACGTTGATCTCGCGCTGCTGGATCTGGCGCTACCGGGTAGCGCGGGCGTGGCAACGCTCGTGCAAGCCCGCGCTATGGCTCCCTCAACGGCTTTCGTAGTCGTCGTGGAACATGACCACGACGAGATCGGAGACGAGAGCGTCCTTGCAGGAGCGCAAGACATTCTGCTCAAAGGGACGATGGATCCGGTGATCGTCGCGCGCACGCTCCGCCACGCTATGGAGCGCCAACAAGCCGACTCAGCGCTACATCAGAGCGAAGCACGCTACCGGACGCTGTTCCACGATTCACAGGAAGCGATATTCATCAGCGACCAAAGCGGCCAGGTCAGCGATATCAACGAGACAGCGCTAGAGATGTTCGCGCTCGCTCGCGAAGACGCCTGCGGGCATGACCTAGGTCAATGGTTCGTCGATCCCATGGACCGACACCGCTTCAGGGAGGCCTTGATCGCGGGAAACGGTCGGACCTCCGGATTCGAGGTGTGGCTGCGCAGGGGTGACGGTTCGCCGATACGCGTGGTTATCACGGCCAACCGACGATTCGAAACCGGCGGTACTCCTGGCGGCGTGCAGGGGTACATACGCGACATCACGGAAAGCAGGCAGGCCGAAGAAGCGCTACGCGAGTCAGAGACACGATTCAGAGCGCTGGCGCAATCCGCGCGTTACGCGATCATCTCAGCGGACACGGAGGGCCTCATCGTCTTCTGGAACGACGCGGCCAAGGGTACCTTTGGATACGACCAGTCAGAGGTGATCGGGAAATCGCTGACCATGCTCATGCCCGAGCGCTACCGGGATGCCCACCAGGCCGGACTCGAACGGTACCGCGACACGGGTGTGCCCCACGTGATCGGCCAGACGCTGGAGCTCGCTGGCATCCGGAAGGACGACCAGGAGTTCCCGCTGGAGCTTTCCGTGGCCGCGTGGAATACGGGGTCAGGCAGCTTCGTCAGCGCAATCATCAGAGATATCACCGAACGCGTGGAGGCGGAGAAGGCCAGGCGTGAGGCAGAGGTGCTGCTTCGCCAGCGCGACAAGATGGCGCAATTGGGAACGCTCTCTGCGGGGATGGCACACGAACTGAACAATCCGGCGGCGGCGGTTATCCGGGGGTCAGGCCAACTTGAGGCATCCCTCATGCAGATGGAACACGCGCAGGCGCTTCTGGGTGAAATCGCGTTGGCTCCCGAGCAAGAAGTGATTTTGAAGTCGCTCTCGGCACGCGCCCACGCCAGCGGCGGAACGCGCACGGAATTGGAACCGCTGCAGCGGGCTGATCGCGAGATCGAATTATGCGATTGGCTCGACGGCAAGCATCCAGACGCCTTCACCGTCGCACCGGCACTAGTGGAGTTGAACTACGACGTTGCAAGCTTGGACGAGCTAGCCACAACCTTTTCCGGGGAGCAACTGCCCGTCGTATTGAGTTGGCTCAGCGCCACGTACACCGCGTATGCGTTTGCGCACGAGATCGGCCATGGCGCCACACGCATCTCGGACATGGTGGACACGCTGAAGTCGTACAGCTACCTCGACCGAGCCAACCTGCTAGAGGTGGATGTCCACGAGGCGCTCGAATCCACGCTCGCGATCCTGGCGCACAAGCTACGCCCTGGCATCAGCGTCCACCGCGATTACTCGCCTGATGTGCCGGGCATCCAGGCATACGGTAGCGAGTTGAATCAGGTGTGGACAGCCTTGATCGACAACGCCGCAGACGCTCTCCAAGGCAAGGGTGACATCACGTTCAGGCCGCACGCCTCGCCCGAGGAGGTCACCGTGACCATCGAGGACAACGGCCCAGGGATCCCGGCCGATGTCCAGCCACGGGTGTTCGACGCGTTCTTCACGACGAAACCCACGGGCCACGGCACCGGCGTGGGCCTTACCGTGATCTACAACGTAGTGGTGGAGCGCCACCGCGGCGACCTAGCGTTCGAGACCGAGCCTGGCAAGACTGCGTTCACCGTTACACTGCCCACCAACTTGGATGTAAAGGACTAACCATGGCTGATGGCCCACTGACCGGCAAAGTAGCGTTGATCACAGGCGCGGGGAGCAACCCTGGGATGGGTCGCATCATGGCGCTCGCGATGGTACGGGCCGGAGCTCGCGTGGCGATGTCCGACGTGAACGCCGAAGCGCTGGCTCGCAGCGTGAACGACGCTCGCGAGATCGGCGGCGACGACTCGGCGATGGCTATCGTGGCGGACGTAAGCTCGCCGGAGGACGCTGAGCGCGCCGTGGCGGAGGCCATCGACGGCCTAGGCGGGTTGCACATACTGGTGAACAACGCGGGGATCAACACGACTTTCAACGACGAGCGCGCGAACCGCGCTCCGAACTTCTGGGAGATCGACCCGGCGCTTTGGGCACGCATGATCTCTGTGAACCTCGGCGGTGCGTTCCTGATGTCCCGTGCGGCAGTACCACACCTGCTCGAGCAGAAGTGGGGCAGGCTGATCAGCGTGACGACGAGCCTGGACACGATGATCCGAGGACACAACGCTCCCTATGGACCGTCGAAAGCTGGTCATGAGGCATTCGCTGCGGTGATGGCGTCTGAGCTTGAAGGCACAGGCGTCACGGCCAACGTCCTGGTGCCTGGAGGCGCGGCGGACACGAACTTCATCCCGTTCCTGCCGGAGATCGGCCGAACCACCTTTATCAACCCAGAGGTGATGGCAGCGCCCGCCGTATGGCTCTCGTCAGAGGCGTCCAGCGCGACCAACGGCACACGCATCAGGGGCGTCGACTGGGACGAGAGCCTACCGATCGAGGAACGCCTAGCGAAGGCTAGCGGGCCAACCGGTTGGCCCCAGCTTGGCCGTCCTACCGGGCAGCGGTCAAGCCCGGCCTAGCTTCACGTCGTACTCGTGGAGTACAGCGTTGCACTCGTCTTCGAGCATCGGCGTGATGATCTCCGTGCCTATCCCGATCATGTCCGTGACCTTCTGCACGGTGTAGTCGCCCCAACGCCGGTTGCCTTCGGTGTGCATAGCGCCCACGACGACCACTTCGATACCGTTGACCGCGATGGCTCCGCAGCACATGGGGCACGGCTCAAGCGTCGTGTAGAGGGTGCACCCGCTGAAGTCCAACGACTTGGTCTTGCTCACAGCGTCGAGCAGCGCAGTCGTCTCGGCGTGACCCAGCGGGTCCACGGCGGACTCACGTTGGTTGCCGCCTATGCCGACGATCTCATCGCCACGCGCGATGACGGCGCCCACAGCACGATTGCCCGCTGCGCCTGACTTGCGCGCCTCGTCGAGCGCTATCCGCATGAACTTCTCGTGATCAGCCATTCTTGCTTCTCCCTCGCGCGTTACGTTTGGCTCCACCTATCGTGTGGGCGCCAGTCTTGTTCTACTTGTTCTAACTGGCCTGGTTCAGTCGCGGGCCACTGCATCACGCAGCGCCGACTCCAGGTCAGGATAGGCGAACCGATAGCCCGCCGACAGAGCGACCTCTGGGATGCCTCGCTTGCTGGTCAGCACCTCACCCGCGAACTCGCCCAGCATCAGTCGGATAACGATCGCTGGTGCCCAGGTGAGCGCCGGGCGGCGTAACGCGCGTCCGAACAGCTTGGCGAAGTCGCGCTGACGCGCTGCGTGAGGGCCAACGACGTTCATGGGGCCGCGTACGGTGTCGTTCTCGAGGGCGAAGCGGATCAAGCCCGTGAAATCGTCCACGTGCACCCACGCCCACCACTGATCACCCGAACCCATGCGCCCGCCCAGGCCCAGCTTGAACAACGGCAACTGGGGCTTCAAAAATGGCGCGCCTTTGCCCACGACCAGCCCTGTGCGCGAAACGACCGCCCTGATGCCCAAGCGTTCGGCATCGAGGACGGCGGATTCCCAATCGGCGCTGAGGCGTGCGAGGAAGTCTGTTCCCATGGTTTCAGTCTCAGGAAGCTCATCGTCTCCACGGTCGCCGTAGTAACCGATGCCGCTGCCGCCAACGATGACGCTCAGACGATCGCTCGAAGCCTCGATGCCGCGCACGATGTTACGAGCGGACTCCACGCGTGAGTCGTAGAGACGTTGCTTCTTGGCGGTGGTCCAGCGGCCCGTCACCGGCTCGCCCACCAGGTGCACGATGCCGTCGACGCCTGCGAGCGCATCGGCGGTCAACGGTTCGTCCAGCGGTGCCCACGCGAACAGGCGGCTGACGCCGACTATCGCACTCGCACGCGAGGGGTTGCGCGACGTGCCAACGACCTCGTGGCCAGCCGTCGCAAGCGCACCAGCAAGCTTGCCGCCTAAGTATCCGGTAACGCCAGTGATGAGGATTCGCATGGGAAGAGGATAAAACAACGGGGCGGCCAATATGGCCGCCCCGTTTATCTAACTCTGCTTTAGATCGAGAGCTTTAGCCCTTGATCCACTCGTCAATCTCAGCTTGGTGCTCGGCGATCCATTCTGTAGCGACTTCAACGAAATCGCGCTCTAGAATGTCCGTCTGGTACATGATGTCACTGACACCCTGTCCACCAACCGACATGTTGTTGATGAAGTTGTACACGTCAGGGGCTCCGGTCTTCAGGACCGGGCTAACTGCCGTGTGCACGTCGAACGGGGGGTGGGCGCAGGTGTAACCAGGCTCTTCCTCGACGAAGCACTCGCCCTCAACATAGGGGTTGGGCTCTTCGAGCTGCACAAGGTCAACTTGAGCAAAGATGCTGTGAGGTGTCCACATGTAGGTCAGGAACGGCTCCTCGCGAAGGGTCTTGGACTTGATCAAGGACAGGATGACCACCTCGCCCTGGTTGGAGCGGTAGTAGTTCAGGTCGTAACCCTTGATGCGTGAGATGTCCTGGGGCTGGTCGATCCAACCAACTTCTCCGCCGATGAGCTCACCCATGCCAGGGTGCTCGGGGTTCTCGAACAGCTCCCAGTAGTCGTTCAGTTGGTCAACAGACTTCAGGCCAGGAGCCAATGCCCCGTCGCCTTGAACCAGGTAGCGGGGGACGTACCAGCCGATACCACCGTCGAAGTTACTGCCACCCATTTCGAAACAGCCTTTGTCGATAAAGGGCTGGATCTCCGCCAGACGAGAAGGCAGCCATGCCTCAACGGCCAGGTGCGCTTCCTCGTTGCAGATGGCTGCCCAACCAGGAGTCACGTCAGCGACCAGCTTGGTGGTCTCATATCCCAACTGTTCCGTGATCACTTGATTAGCGATCTCCGTCAGGGTCATCTGTGATGACCAGTTGCCTTGAATCAAGCCGACGGTCATCTTTTCGACGACTGGCTCCTCGGTTGGCGTGGCGTCAGCGTCGTCGGAATCTCCGCACGCACTAAGTGCAAGCACAGCGACCATGGCGAGTATCGCCACCGTGCGCGTGCTGAAGAACCATTTACCCGTTACTTTCCAGTTATCCATCCGTTACTCCTTACTAAATTCTGCTCACTGCTTTGTCGAGCAGTCCCAAGCCCCAGGGGCTTATTCAGTTCGGGTCTCTTTACTCGCCCGCTGGCCCAACGCCTGCGTCGAGCGATCCACCACTATCGCGAGCACGAGGATCGCGAGGCCGGCTTCGAAACCATCCCCCACTCGAACCCTCGACATCGCGAATAGAACGTCATTTCCTAAACCGCCTGCGCCGATCAGTGAGGCGATAACCACCATGGATATCGCCATCATCAGCGATTGGTTGACCCCTGCCATGATAGTCGCAACCGCCAACGGCAACTCAACCTTGAATAGCATCTGGAAGGGAGTGGCTCCGAACGAACGAGCCGCTTCTTTGATCTCCGGCGAAACCTGCCGCAGCGCTAGATTGGTCAACCTGATCGCTGGCGGAGTCGCGTAGATCATGGTGGCCAGCACTGCAGGAACCTTCCCCGACCCCAACAAAAATATCACCGGGATGAGGTACACGAACGACGGCATCGTCTGCATCGCATCAAGAACTGGCCGCAACGCTGACTCAAACCTGTCATTACGCGAGGCCATGATCCCTATCGGGATCCCCGTCACGAGGATGAGCACCATGGATGTGGACACCAAGGCGATAGTGCTCATAGCGTGATCCCACAAGCCCACGGAAACGATAGTGAGCAGGCCAGCGAGGAAAAATACAGCCGTCCGGATACCCAGCCAGCGGAATGCGGCCCCACCTACGGCAACCACCCATACGATCCAGGGAACCCAATCAAAGAAAGCAGTTATGGCAACCAGCAGTTTGATCACCACTAACTTGATCCCGTCAAAGAACGGGGCAAGGTTGATGGTCGCCCATTCGATGGCAACGTCAACCCCGTCCGCCAAGGGGACGCGCGGCAGGGTCAACTCGACGGCCTGCAGGAGCTTCGAGGCGAGCAAGAACAGCCCAACCACCCCGCCCGCGATCAGCCACTTGCGGTTTTTAATATCCATCACTCGCTTCGTGGAGTCAGATAGTGAGCCTTTCATGAAACTTCCATCCCCTCACGCGGGTCGACCGCTTCAGAATCGCCGTCTCCATCAGCTTCTTCTTGGTCGTCCGCGTGCGAAGCTTCCAGCGAAGCAGCGGACGCCTCTCGGTGGTCGGTCGCGTCTTGGGCCTCTTGGGCCATTGCGCCCACCACCGAGGAGGGCAGGAGTGTACCGACAAGAACACCTTCTTCATCGGTTACTGCCAGCGCGCCCTCATTGTGATGTTCCAGTACCACCGGCAACGCGGACTCCACTGACGTATCCGCAGGCAAGGTCGGGTACTCGTCGACGGTAATGGCATCGGCGATCGTTGCGTCGCCGCGTTGCTTGGCTTCGGCTGCGCCGTTGAATGACACCATACCGAGGTAGTGATCCTCTTCATCGCACACGAATGCAGATACTACTCCGGCTTGGCCCATCTCCCTCATCGCCACCGCAGGCGTCGTAGACTGGCGCAACTTCAGGTCCGGTTGGTCCATGATCGTTCGCACCGTGACCACGGTGGTTCGGCGGACATCTTGAACGAACTCCGCGACGTAGTCGTCGGCGGGCGCCTCGAGAATCTCTTCTCCAGTACCGATCTGGATGACTACACCATCGCGCATGATGGCGATGTGCGTGCCCAGCTTGAGCGCTTCAGCCAAGTCGTGGGTGATGAAAATGAGAGTTTTGTGCAGGTGCTCCTGAAGACGAATGAGCTCCCCCTGCATGTCGCGACGGATCAGAGGATCCAAGCCGCTAAAAGGCTCATCCATGAGCAAGATGTCGGCATCCGCGGCGATCGCGCGCGCCAATCCCACGCGTTGCTGCATGCCGCCACTCAGTGCGCCCGGCCGATAATCTTCCCAGCCGCTGAGGCCAACCAGATCAAGCGTTTCACGCGCTATCTGTAAGCGTTTGGCCTTGGGGATGTTCTGAACCTCAAGCCCCCACGCCGCGTTCTCCAGCACCGAGCGGTGGGGAAGCAAGCCGAAGTGCTGGAATACCATAGACGTCTTGCGGCGCCGGAAGTCCACGAGCTCCTTCTCGGAGTACTGCAGGATGTCGTCACCATCGACGATGATCTGCCCGTACGAGGGCTCTATCAAGCGGACCAGCGTGCGAACCAACGTTGACTTGCCGCTACCTGAGAGGCCCATGACGACGAACGTTTCGCCCTCATTGACATCGAAGCTGACATCTTTCAGCGCCAGGACGGCACCGTCGTCTTCGCGCATGTCTTCTTTGCTCTTGTTCGCGATCTCGTCGGGCACGATGCCCCCGGTCGATTCATGACCGAAGACTTTCCACAATCCACGAACGCTCAGCTTTGGTGCGCCTTCCTGCGCCATGCTTGCTCCTTATGATTGACATGATGGACCTAGGTCTACCCGCGTTACTTGCGGTTGACCCTGCTAGAGGCATAGGTCGGCCGCTCCCGAACCGCCATCGCTTATTAAAGGCGTGGACTGTATAGGGACTGCACAGGATAAGTAGCGTGGGAAACACGAGAAAAGCGACTCGCCTGCCTGATGGACCCGTTCGGTCGCTGCGGAGTTGGCCGTTTTACCTCGGTTTGGCTTACAGCGGGCAACATCAGTGTCGAGTTCGCGTTACCCTACCGACCTCAGCCCACAGTGTCAACCTGCTGTTTTCGTCACCATTCCGTACGTTCCGTGTGGATTACGGCCATTTTCGTAATCGGGTTTCGGCGCGAAGGCTTTCCGACGATACGTCAACCGTTTCACCAACACACCCGCTTGTCGGTCGATCGGGATGGGCCAGGCCATCACCAGGCTTAGAGCATTCGCCGGCGTTGCTATGCCGATAGCGTCACTGCCGGCTCTCCGCTCGTGGGGCGCGCGCCAAAACGTAGCATCCCCCGAACAGTGCGCGATGGTCGATTTCGTCTTTGGTCTGCGTATGGGGGCCCCAATCCGTCGTTTTTCGGCCATGTCCCAAAGTTCCAAGGATGCCGATGCTCACCTCTAGAGACTCCTCGGCCGCTGAACCCGGCTGGTACACTTGAGGCGCCCCAAGGGGCCACTATGACCACTCCACTGACAATGCCCAGCGTGGAAGCAATCGACCTCTGGAAGCGTTACGGCGATCGTGACGTTGTACAAGGGGTGTCGCTGGCTGTTGAGCGTGGGCAGATGCTCGGGCTGGTGGGCCCCAACGGATCGGGCAAGACCACCACTATCCGCATGGTGCTGGACATCATCCGCCCTGACCGTGGAACCGTGAGGCTGTTTGGCGGGCGTATCTCTCAGGCAGCGCAGGCCAAGATCGGCTACCTTCCCGAGGAACGCGGTCTATACAAAGGACAGCGGGTTCTCCCCACCTTGGTCTACCTGGCCGAACTTAAAGGGCTCGCGCATGCGGAGGCGCAGACGCGCGCCTACGAGATGCTCGCACGCGTCGGCATGGCAGAGCACGCCAACAAGAAGGTTCGCGAGTTGAGCAGAGGCATGGGCCAACTGGTGCAATTCGCGGCAACCGTTCTCCACAGACCGTCGTTCATCGTCCTCGACGAGCCGTTCTCCGGGCTGGATCCGGTGAACGCGCGGATCATGAAGGAGGTGATGGGAGAACTCA
Organism: Chloroflexota bacterium; assembly: GCA_027618515.1. Taxonomy (GTDB): domain Bacteria; phylum Chloroflexota; class Dehalococcoidia; order Lucifugimonadales; family Australimonadaceae; genus CALGTL01. The sequence continues at coordinate 21,165 of JAQCEV010000011.1, forward strand.
ACCAACAAGGCACGTCAGTCCTGTTCTCCACGCACCAGATGACCGATGTTGAAGAGCTTTGTGACAACGTGGTGATGATCAACCGCGGCGCGACCGTGCTGAACGGCCCCCTCCTAGACATCAAACGTCGGTACGCGGACAACGCGGTGTACCTGGAAACGGCAGCACCGTTCGCCTCGCCAGCCAGTGCCGTGGAGGTGGTCGGACGAGGACGTGGCCACCTGATACGGCTGCGACCAGGGACGGCTCCAGAGATCGTACTGTGCGAATTGCTGGACGCTGGTGTCCGCGTCGATCGGTACGAGTTGGCAACTCCCTCGCTGGAGGAGATATTCATCCGAATCGTGGGTGAAGCTAATGCGTAAGGCCCTCCTCATCGCTCGCCACGAGTTCTTCGTGACGCTGAGCCGACCAAGCTTCCGGATATTCTCCGCCCTGGTTCCGGTGCTAGCGGTGCTGGGGCTGGGCACCATCTCGGTGTACCAGACGGTTCGCGATCACAAACCTGAAGATGCGATCCAGGCAGGTGTGATCGACCTGACGGTGGGGCAGGCGGGCGACCCGCTGTTCACCTCGTATCGACAGCAAGACAACGTGACCTTCGTGCTCATGACGGACCCACAGGCGGCCACACGCCGCTTGATCGATGGAGATATCGACAAGCTGTACGTCATCTCCGAAAACTACCTACACACGGGGCTGATCAACGAGATCAAACCTGAGCAAGCGGGCATCGGCGGCATCTCCGAAGCGAGCGGCAATCCGAATCAGGCGCCGCTCGGGCGATTCCTACTGAACAACCTATTCGTCGGCGAGGTGGGGCCTGACCGGGCTCAGCGCGTGCTAGACCCGTTCACCATCGTGACTACCGAGGTGAGTCCGGACGGCTCAGTGGTGGTCGAAGATCGTGACCTGGGGCGACTCCTGTTCTTCATCGGCCTCGGGGTGATGCTGGTGGTATCCGTATTCACCACATCCGGTTACCTCCTTCAAGGACTGAATGAAGAGAAAGAGAATCGCATCATGGAGGTGCTTCTCTCGTCGGCGAAACCGGAACACTTGATGATCGGAAAACTTTTGGGCCTCGGGGGCGCCGGGCTTCTGCAGATGCTCGTCTGGACTGCATCCGGGTTGCTTTTCCTCGTTGCATTGACCCCGATCATCGAGCCCCCAAAGGGCCTTGATCTCACTCCGCCACCGCTGGCGATCATCGTGGGCGCCATCTATTTCGTCCTCGGCTACTTCTTCTTCGGAACGTTGATGGCCGCTCTGGGCGCGATAACCACCTCCACGCGGGAATCAGGGCAGGTCACGGCGGTCGTCGTGCTGCCAGGAGTGGCGCCGCTCTGGTTCATGGAGCAAATGATCGAGAACCCAGAGGGCCCGCTGGCTCGTGCCGCCAGCTTCATCCCGTTCAGTGCACCGCTAGCCAGCCTCGTGCGCCTCGGCGTGGACGGCATGGGCCTGCTGGATCTAGTCATCAGCGTCGTTCTACTAGCGGGCAGCGTCGTGCTAGCCATGTGGCTGACGATCCGGCTGTTCCGCGCGTACCTGCTGATGTATGGCCAGCGCCCCGGCTTCCGCCAGATCCTCCGAACACTCCGCAACGCATAGGTGATGCGATCTCCGGCGGAGTCCGCGAGCCGACTGCTCGTGCAACACGCGAATGCGATCATCGCCCTGGCCGCCGTAGTCACGGCGCTGCTGGTCGTGCCGATGCTACTGTGGACATCGGACGAGGTCGCTTCCACTGAGCCTGGCGGTGAGGTGTTCGACCTCCGCGACGAGATCGACGCCAAGCTCGGGTCTGGCGTGTTCATCACGGCGTACATCGCGGAAGCACGCGGGGGCGACATACTCCTGCAAGCGCCTCTGCTGGAACTGCTGCGCAATGCCGCCGCACTGCGCGCCGCCGACGATCTCGGCGATCTGGCGCCGCCCACGATGGAGCATCAGCCCTACCTGATCGAGTCTTTCGACACCGGCACCGGATTCCTTGGCCTATTCACCGTGGCGGATGCGGTGGACGCCTGGTTACGCTTCGTGCTCAGCAAGGGCCTGGAAGATGCCAGCGACGATGAAGTGAAGCTGGCCATCCATGGTCTGCTGAACACGAAGATAACCGAAGGGCTCCGCAGCAGTCTCTCCGTGCTGGCCACCCACGAGCCTGGAACGGTGCTCGGGCAGCAGATCGACTACTGGGAGTCACCAGCGCTGCTGTTCGCCGTCCACTCTGACAACGAAGCGCTGGGCGGGACATCGGGATTCCGAAGCATCGCGGCGAACGAGGCGGGCCGGAACATCGAGCGCTTCACTCGCAACATCCAGGCGACGATGCGCGGCGACCAAGAGACGTACGAGCTATGGGGGCTCGCCATCGACCAGACCCTCGCTGCCGAGGAGCAGGGCGCAACCGCAGGATTGTTCATCGTGCTCACGGTCATCGCCGCGCTCGCGGTTGTCGGTGCGAGCTTGCGCGCGTACTGGCCGACCGCGCTGACCGCCGTTGGCTTGGGCGTCCTAATGATCTGGCTGAAGGGCCTTTCCGCATTGGTCGGCATCAAAGGAGGCCTGATCGTCGAACTGATCGTGCCCATCGCCATGATCTCGCTCGGCGTCGACTTCGCGGTCCACGCGGCCCGGCGCTACCAGGAAGAACGCCATCTAGGCATAGCGCCAAGGGCAGCCTTGCGTGCGGGCATGGCTGGAGTCATCGGCGCGCTCCTGCTAGCGATGCTGAGCGATGGGATCGCGTTCCTCTCCAACGTCCCCTCAGGCATTGAGGCCGTCGTGCACTTCGGGCTCGCAGCCGGGATCGCAACGCTCTCGTCGTTCATCGTCCTGGGAATCGTGCTGCCGCTCGCGCTGATGAAGATCGACGAACTCCTGGATTCGCGACCGATCACGCGCATGCCGAGTTGGGTACCATGGCTGGCCGCAGGCGGTGTAACCGCGCTGACGGGCGCTGGCGTGATCCTGCTAGTAGCTGTGCATATGGCGACCGGCGCTGGCATTCTGCTCTCAACGACAGCCCTATTTATCCTCGTTCCCTTGACCGTATTACACCTGCGCAAACCGACTGAAACCACTCGTGCCAGTATCCTATCGCCGCGCCCGATGTTGGAGGGTGCCTGGGTCGAGCGCTTGGTGACCGGGCTCGCCACGCGCAGGCGGATCGTCCTCCCCGTGGTCGCCCTACTGACGGCAGCCTCAGTGGTGCTCGCTCTCCGCTTGGAGGCTACGTTCGACGTCAAAGACTTCTTCGCCGAGGACTCGGACCTAGTCGTGGGACTCGACAAGCTGGATGAGCATGTAGGAGACCGAAGCGGTGAGGGCGGAATCGTATTTATACGCGGCGATCTGGCGTCGCCTGAGGCGCTGACCGCTCTGGACGTTTTCGTCGAAAGCCTCGGCGCCAACCCCTACGTCGGCAAGTCAAAGGACGACGGCACACCCAGCATCTTCGACGAGAACCTGCTGAACATGGTGACCCTGGTCATGGAATCGGAGTATGCCCGGACTACGGTAGAGGAGCACACAGGCGTGCTGCTGACAGATGACGATGGCAACCTCCGCCCCGATACGCGCACGCAGGTGCAGGCCCTGTTCGATTTCATGACCACGTACGGAGTGCCCCGCGACCCGACCACAGATATCTACTCAGCGGGCGTTGTCCGCGAAGCGCTGTTCTACGATCCTGCGTCGCCCAGCGAGCAGATAACGCTGATCTACGCAGGCATCCCCGGCACGCGTGAGTTGAGCCTCATCGCGCTCGCCCGCAGCTCGCTGCTGCAAGATCTTGCGCCGCTCAAAGACGTGCCGGGCATCACGCAGGTTGGCCTGACCGGCTCGCCATTCCTACGCGAGGCCGAACTAACGGCAACCGTGGACAATCTGCGACGCTCGCTGCCCATCGCGACGGTAGGCGCGCTGCTGCTCCTCCTGCTCGCGTTCAGGTCGATCCGGTACGCCGTGGTAACCATCCTACCCATAGGCCTCGTCGTTGCCTGGCTGTACGCTATCATGGAATTGGCCGGTTTCGCCCTGAACTTCGTATCGGCGACCATCGGCGCGGTGTCGATCGGGGTTGGCATCGATTACTCGATCCACATGACGGAGCGCTTCCGGGAGGAATTGGGCCGGACAGCTACGCGCGTCGAGGCGCTGCGGCGTGCCGCTCGGGGCACCGGGGTTGCTCTGCTAGCGTCGGCCGGATCAAGTATCGTGGGCTTCGCGATAATGGCCTTCGCACCGATGCCTATGTTCAGCACATACGGGCTACTGACAGCATTGATGATCTTCCTGGCCTTGGTCGCCGCACTCGTAGTCCTCCCGTCCCTTCTCATGCTCGTCGCCCCCGAACCCAGGCGCACCCAGGACCCACTTGCTGCCACAGAACAGGGAGAGTCATGACCGATATGCGATACGACGCGGTGATCTTCGATCTGTTCGGCACGCTGATCGAAACAGTGACGCCCGATCACTACGACGTGATGCTGGGCGAGGTAGCGGACACTCTAGGGGCGGACGCGGATGCCTTCGCGACCGAGTGGCGCGCGACCGTCAACGAGCGTGAGTCGGGACTGCAGGGCGGGATCGACCAGATACTATCAAGGACGTCGACGGCGGCCGGGCACACTCCCTCGGCAGTCGCAGCCGCAGCCGCCAAACGTCGCTGGCTGGCGATCGCTGCGGGTTGGCTAACGCCACGCGACGACGCGCGAGCGACGCTGGAGGCGATCCGCGCGACGGGTGCGAAAGTCGGCTTGCTGAGCAATTGCTCAGCAGAGGTGCCACCTCTGTGGCCGACCGTAGGCCTGGCCGATCTGTTCGACCACCTGGTGTTCTCCTGCGACGTGGGCGCCATGAAGCCTCACCCCAGCGTGTACGAGGCTGCCTACACCAATCTGGGCGTGGATCCGGCGCGTTGCATGTTCGTAGGGGACGGAGGTGCGAGAGAGCTCACGGGCGCAAGCGCAGTCGGCATGGAGGCCGTGCTGATACGCGTGCCCGGCGAGGAACACACGTGGTTCGACAGCTTCTACCGCAAAGATGCATTGGAGTGGCCTGGAACGGTGGTTGGCAGCCTGAGCGAGCTTATCGCGCTGATCTAGCTGGTTACGGGGTGGAACACGGACGGGCCCGGGGCTGCATTGCCGTCGGAGTCAAGGATCTCTTCCCACGTGAACTGCTTGCCCACCCCGCTGCGATTGGCAAGGAAACGCTTAGCCGTCAGAGGCTCCAGCAACTCGCAGTAGATCTCGATCCGGTTACCGTCGGGGTCATTGCAGTACATGCTCCGGGTATAACCGTAGTCGATCATCTCGATGAACTCGACTCCCCGCGTAGAAAGATCGTCGAACGTCTCCTTGAGTTCCTCGGTGCCGCCCTCGATCACGAAGGCTAAGTGGCTCAGTCCAGGAGCGCCCGCGGCGTTTCCGTGGGTGCCCTCGGTGCGTGCGTTGAAGAGACCGATATCGTGGTGCTGGCGACCGAAAGACATGAAGGCTCCTGGGCGCTCGGCCCATCGAACGACCTCCATCCCCAGCTTGTCACGGTAGAACTCGACAGCCACAGCGACGTCTGAGACGTAAAGTACCGTGTGTCCAACTCGCTCGATCCGTGTCATGCCAGGCCTCCTGCTACCGCGCATTATGCGTTGGTCAGCGCGCGTAGTCTACCGCGCTCCAGCGAATCCCACGCAAACGCTAGGATGCGCCGCTGTTACGCAAGCGCTCTTCATAGGCGGCAGCCGCATCCTTGAGCGCACGATCTAGGTCAAGGTAATCCGCCGCTTGATCGGCGGGGGGCTTCACCACGGGCTCCTCCGCTTCTTCCGCAAATGGCGACGGCGCTTCGTCTTCGCCAATCACAACAGCATCCGTGTCGCTCGAGGGCGGTATCGGGGAATCGTGCGCGTCAGCAGCTGTATCCGACGCCGAGAGCACGATCTCCGGCACGATGATCTCGTTCTCGTTCCTTGTGGCACCACTAGGCATGTAGCCAGCCATCATGGATGCAAAATCCGTCCCATCGCGCGGAGGTCGAGGTGACTCCGGTCGTGCAACACCCGCCGCTGTCGCCTGCTGGGGATCCGTTTCCCCGGCAACGATCGCCTGGCGCAGGGCGTCAAGATCCATGCCCCCACCAAACGCTCGCTCAGGGTGAGCGGGCGGGGCGGGTTCAGCCTCAGGCTCGCGAGCCTCAAGCTCAGTTTCAACTGCGGGAGGTTCCTCGAAACTGATAAACGGAGTCCCGCGTTGCTCCGCAACTGCGGGGTCATCAACAGCGTCGGCGTTACCTATCGCTTCGCCAACAGATCCGTACGGTCGTCCCAGCAAGGGCACGTCGAGTTGCTCCACCGGGGTAGTGTCATCCAGCGCACTCACGTCCTCCGCCACTACAGCGAGAGGTTCTCCCACGACTGGAGCACCAGCAACTCGCCGCTCTTGTGGGGTACGGGGAAGGTCGGCATCGTGCTCGTCGGCGATGACTTCATCAGTGGAGGCCTTCTGCTCCGGCCATCGCTCAACAAAAATTTCGGCGGCAGGCTCTGGCGCGACCGCGGACGAAGGAACAGCAGGACCGCCGATGCTCGCTACGGTAAGGCTAGAAGACTCAGCTTCCGCTGGTGGGACAGATGCCACGGCTGCTTCTGCCCCTTTAGCATGGGCAATTTTTTCTTTCGGCCCACGCGTTACGCCGGAGCGAGAAGGTTTCGCCGATGACGGTGGCACGATGCACTCGAGCACCTGCAAGCCAGCTTCGGTGATCGTTCCGTTGGACTGCCATTCAGAACCATCCAGTAGCGTCGACCACTGATCCAGGTCCACTTGGCCCGCCAGTTCAGGCACCGAGAACGCTGCTGCGAGGGCCAGGTTCAGCGTCTCGTTGAAGCTGATGTCCCGATCAATCTCGGTTAACAACCTCGCCTGGAGACGTCGGACGGCCCTTTCCAGATCTGGGGGCAGAGTCACACTTCGACGAGTCACCGTTCACCTCCACATACCAAACCCACGGGTCAGCGCGCCAGCACCTGATTTAAGGGTAGCACAGCAGTTCTATGGTTGTAGCGCATTGCGTATTGCGTTTACACACACTTGCACCGCCGGTGCATACTACCGTTCTTTATTTTCCAGCATTCCACATATAGAGCATAGGTGCTTTCGCGTTTCTACGCGTCCGCGTAATTCCTATGCATGCACAGAACATTCTGTAGCAATTGCTACCACGTGCACATTAGCGCCCTATACAGTAGCTCGTTTAGCAGTCTACGGCCTATCTAGTGGCATTGGAGGGTTATCAGCGCCTTAGACCGCACCGGCCAGAGGGTTCACCAGAATAGGTGTATTCGGGCCCACCACTCTGGAGGGCTAGCCAGACTGCGAGATCTCCCACAAGTGGCCGTCGGGATCGCGGAAAAACGCTCGCGTTTCGGGCCCCCGGTCGACCGGTGGGCTGAGGAACTCAGCCCCGCGATCGCGCAAAGTCTGGTATGCGCCCTGGCAATCAGGCTCTCGTATGGTGACCTCAGCTGAAACGCGATCGGCGTCCACGGGCGGAGTCATCGAAACCGTGGGCTTATCGTCAGATGGCCCGCCACCAGTGACCAGCAGCAGCCAATTGTCTAGGAAGCGCAACACGCACGACGAAACACCGTACTCCCGATGAACCGTCGCACCAAGCACATCCACGTACCACGCCTTCGAACGCTCGACGTCGTCCACGACGAGCAGCAACGTCATCTCCATGTCTGGTGATGGGAACGGTGTACCTGTCATGCGATCTCCTTGCTCGGGGTGGGCTCGGCCGTTGCTCACACGAGTACCGCGTGCTGCTACCTCGCGCTGATAGCCTCGATGTCTAGCGGCTCCCGGTAGTTGGGCTTGTTACGCATAACGTCCATGCCTTCCTCCGCGGGGTAGACGTCCGTATAGATCTCGAGGCGGTTGCCGTCGGGGTCGCGGAAGTAAACGCTGTGCGTCATACCGTGGTTCCACCTGGTCTACTTGCACGCCAGAGGCCTTCAGTTTGTCGTAAGCGGTCCGCAGGTCATGATCGTCGCCAGGTATCCTCAGCGCGATGTGCACGAGCCCCAGGGCACCGTGGACGCCGTCTCCAGCGTCTTGGAAGAGCGCGATGTCGTGGTCCTGCGACCCGAACGATAAGAACACGCTTCGCCCTGGCCGATAGGAAGTTACCTCCATGCCCAGCTTATCACGGTAGAACGCCATCCCGGCGTCCATGTCCGATACGCGGATCACGATGTGCCCCACACGTTCGATGCCCAACATGGTGGTTCTCCTAAATGGGCGCTCTGTAACCCATCCTGATCATTGGCGCGATTCTACGCTCGTCGCTTGGGCGCGGGCAAAGAAAAAGGTCTCTCGACGATCGAGAGACCTTTTTTGAACTTCTTGGTAGCGGGGGTTGGACTCGAACCAACGACCTTCGGGTTATGAGCCCGACGAGCTGCCACTGCTCCACCCCGCACCGAATGGCATGGCCTAAATGGCGGCCAAATAGGAAATCGAGTGTTGCAACCGCGTCTTTGCGCGCTAACAAGGGGTATCGAGCGAGAGCGTTCTAAGGAAAGAAAAATATAGGTCAAGTCCTCGGCCAATTAGTACCGCTCAGCTGAACACATTGCTGTGCTTACACTTGCGGCCTATCAAGCAGATAGTCTCTCTGCGGCCTTAATCCCCGAAGGGATGGGAAGTCTCATCTTGGGGCCGGCTTCGCACTTAGATGCTTTCAGCGCTTATCCGTTCCATACATAGCTACCCGGCGTTGCCCATGGCAAGACAACCGGAACACCAGGGGTATGTCCCTCTCGGTCCTCTCGTACTAGAGAGAGCTCCCCTCAAACTTCCTGCGCCCACAGCGGATAGAGACCGACCTGTCTCACGACGGTCTGAACCCAGCTCGCGTGCCGCTTTAACCGGCGAACAGCCGGACCCTTGGGACCTTCTTCAGCCCCAGGATGCGACGAGCCGACATCGAGGTGCCAAACCTTGCCGTCGATATGAACTCTTGGGCAAGATAAGCCTGTTATCCCCGGGGTAGCTTTTGTCCGATAAGCCACGGCCCTTCCACACGGGACCGTAGGATCACTTTGACCGACTTTCGTCCCTGCTCGGCTTGTAGGCCTCGCAGTCAAGCCCCCTTCTACCAATGCGCTCTACGGGTGATTTCCATCCACCCTGAGGGGACCTTTGTACGCCTCCGTTACTCTTTAGGAGGCGACCGCCCCAGTCAAACTGCCTGCCAGACACGGTTCCATTGCTTGTTCAATGGTTAGATCCAAAAACAGAGAAGAGTGGTATTTCACTTGTCGACTCCACCCAGACTGGCGTCTAGGCTTCAAAGTCTCCCACCTATGCTACACAACTATATCCTCAGATCAATGCCAGGTTGCAGTAAAGCTCCACGGGGTCTTTTTGTCCTGCTGCGGGTAACGAGCATCTTCACTCGTACTTCAATTTCACCGAGACCTTCCTTGAGACAGCGCTCCAGTTGTTACGCCTTTCCTGCGGGTCAGAACTTACCTGACAAGGGATTTCGGTACCTTAGGACCGTTATAGTTACGGCCGCCGTTCACCGGGGCTTCGATTCGTAGCTCTCACCACTCCTCTTGACCTTCCGGCACTGGGCAGGCGTCAGCCCCTATACGTCGTCTTGCGACTTGAGCAGGGACCTGTGTTTTTGTTAAACAGTCACCAGAGCCTCTTAATTGCAACCCTCGAATGCTTCATGCGTATAGCTCTACACACTCAAGGGCACTCCTTCTCCCGAAGTTACGGAGTCAATTTGCCGAGTTCCTTAAGGAAGGTTCTCTCGTCCGCCTTAGTACTTTTATACCAGTCCACCAGTGTCGGTTTGCGGTACGGACACCTATGACTCTAGTTACGAAGTTTTTCTAGCCGGCATAGCATCAACAGTTTCCCCAGGGCAGAACCCTGAAGTTCGCTTCCCCCTCAGCTCGTAGCCCCAGAACGGATTTTCCTATCCTGAGATGGCCTACAGGGTCGCACGCACCATGTCCAATGGGCACGCACTGCCTAGCTTCCCGTGTCCCTCCTTAACCTTAAAACGATCCATAGGTGGCGCTGGAATATTAACCAGCTGTCCATCGCCTACGCCCTTCGGCCTCGGCTTAGGTCCGGCTAACCCTACGTCGACTGACGTTGCGTAGGAAACCTTGGACTTTCGGCGGATGCGGTTCTCACGCATCTTTACGTTACTCATGCCGACATTCTCACTTCCCTGCGCTCCAGCCACCCTCACGGTTGACCTTCAGTGCACAGGGAACGCTCCCCTACCCCTCACGATTGCTCGCGAAGCCACAACTTCGGCATTATGCTTTAGCCCCGATAAATTGTCGGCGCACGATCTCTTGACCAGTGAGCTATTACGCACTCTTTAAAGGATGGCTGCTTCTAAGCCAACCTCCTGGTTGTCTGGGCGACCGAACTTCCTTTGACACTGAGCATACATTTAGGGGCCTTAGTTGGTGGTCTGGGCTGTTTCCCTCTCGACAATGGAGCTTATCCCCCACTGTCTCACTCCCTAGGCATGGATAGGACGGCATTCGAAGTTTGATAGGGTTTGGTAGGCTCACGCCCCCTAGCCCAATCAGAGCCCTACCTCCGTCCCTCTTCCTAGAGGCTGCACCTCAATGCATTTCGGGGAGAACCAGCTATCTCCAAGTTCGATTGGCATTTCACCTCTACCCACAGTTCATCCCAACATTTTGCAACATATACGGGTTCGGGCCTCCACCTCGAGACTATCGAGGCTTCACCCTGACCATGGGTAGCTCACTTGGTTTCGGGTCTACTCCGCACGACTAAATCGCCCTATTCAGACTCGCTTTCGCTACGGCTCCGAGACGTCTATATCTCTTAACCTTGCCATACAGAAGTAACTCGTCGGCTCATTCTTCAATAGGCACACCATCACCCCGATAAATCGAGGCTCTGATCGCTTGTAGGCCCACGGTTTCAGGTCTATTTCACTCCCCTTTAGGGGTTCTTTTCACCTTTCCCTCACGGTACTTGTGCGCTATCGGTCGTCAAGGGTATTTAGCCTTGGAGGGTGGTCCCCCCTGCTTCCCACGGGATTTCTCGTGTCCCGTGGTACTCACGAACATTATCTAGAGTCCAGAATCTTTCGCCTACGGGGCTATCACCCTCTATGGCGGACCTTTCCAGGTACCTTTGGCTAGAAGCTGGATTTGTAACTCTATGCGGTCGCTGGGACTCCCGCTGACATGCCGTACAACCCTCATGAGATATAGGCCCCCAGGCCACTAAACCCCACAAGTTTGGGCTGATCCCGTTTCGCTCACCACTACTCAGGGAATCGTGTTTACTTTCTTTTCCTCAGGGTAATGAGATGTTTCAGTTCCCCTGGTTACCTTCCTATGCTTATGTGTTGGGCATAGGATGCGGTGGTTTCGCCACCGCCGGTTCCCCGATTCGGGAATCCCCGGCTAAGCTTGCTTGACAGCTAACCGAGGCTTATCGCAGACGTGCTACGCCCTTCGTCGGCCCTTGACGCCAAGGCATCCACCGTGGGCCCTTAATAACTTGACCCAAGCTCTCCGTCGTAATGCGGAGAGCCGGTTTTTTCCTTAGCTCGTTGTTACTCGCTCGATATTCCCTTGTTAAGGTGCAAAGACGGGAGCCCGACTAGAGTCTCATTGACCCTTGTCATCCAACCTCAAAATCAACTTCAGAGGTGAGGGGCTCGCGCCGCAACTCAAGTAGTATATGAACGCTTCGCCTGTAGTGTCAACAGACCCCGCCTCCACACCACCGCCCCTCTATCCTCGCTATTTAGCAGGCGGCGACCCGGTGTGCACGCGCTTAGCCCTCTGCTCCACCGATATCGCCAGCATTAGCCGAACTACCGACGAATTCAACGTCCTCAATATCCACAAAACGTGTCCGCATCGCCTCTATCGCCTGGGGGTTCTCGTCCACCAGGATGAAACGCCGCCCCAGTTCAGCCGCCGCCGCACCCGTCGTGCCGCTACCCGCAAAGAAATCCAGCACCACGTCACCCGCGTTGGACGACGCCGTGACGATCCGCCGCAGGATGGCGATCGGCTTCTGCGTGGCGTAGCCCGTACTCTCGCGCCCACCTGGTGGCACGATGGTCTGCCACCACGTGTCCGTGGGTAGCTTGCCCCGCGCTGCCTTCTCCGGCCCTACCAGTCCCGGCGCCATATAGGGGATACGGTCGATCGCATCTCTGTTAAATGTGAAATGCGCCGGGTCTTTAACGTAGTAAAGGATGTTGTCGTGCTTGGCAGGCCACCGGTTCTTCCGCCTGCCGCCGTAGTCGTATGCCCAGATGATCTCGTTCTGAAAGCACTCGCGCCCAAATATCTGGTCCATGAGCACCTTGCAGTAATGCACCTCACGGTAGTCCAGGTGCAGGTAGAAGGAGCCCCTAGGCTTGAGCACCCGGTAGGCCTCCCGCAACCGAGGCTCCAAGAAACCCAGGTAGTCGTCGAAAACGTCGGAGTACTCGGTCGAGGCCCCGAGCTCAGTGACGTACCGCCGCCCACCGAACCCCGTACGATCGCCATCCTCACTTGATCTCGTCCTGGTGCGCGTTTTTCGCTGCGCTTTGCCAGTGTTGAACGGCGGATCGATGTACACGAGATCGACGGATGCGTCTGCCATCCTCTTTAGAAAGGCGAGGTTGTCTCCGAAATAGACCTGCCCGAAGTGGGCTTGATTAGATGAAGCGTTCGTCACCACGCCAGTGTAGGCGTCGCACCAGAGCATGGGCCAGACGTTTGCCCTCGTACCCGCAACCGCTGATAATCACGCGCAGCAACAGCCCCCCAACCGAACGGAGCCATCCCATGATCATCGACGTTCACACGCACATCGTTCCTGAGCACTTCCCCCTCAAGTTGCAGCGCGCAGCGGGCGACGGCTGGCCATTCATGGATCACGGTCGCTCCAAGCCGGATACCGCCGACATGATGGTGGGGGGCAAGAATTACCGGACCGTGGACGACCAATGCTGGAGTGCCGCTCGGCGGATATCCGACCTGCCCGACCAAGGCATCGACCGCCAGGTCATCTCGCCGATGCCCCGGCTCCTCGACTACGGGATCAACGTCAACGACGGCCGTGACTTAGCGCGTTACCTTAATGAGACTATCGCAGAACTTGTGAAGAGCTACCCAGACCGTTTCTACGGCCTCGGTTCCGTGCCCATGCAGGATGTGGATCTCGCCGTCGCCGAGCTTGAAGGGGTAAAGGCGCTGGGCCTTCGCGGCGTTGAGATCACCACCAACGTGAACGGAGTCAGTCCAGGAGACCCGCGATTCCTGCCCTTCTGGCGAGAGGTCGAGCACTTGAGCCTGTCCGTCTTCGTGCACGGCCAAGACCCCACCTTCAGCGAGCGGCTCGTAGGCCCACCGTACCTGGAGAACGCCATCGGGTTCCCCATGGAAAATGCATTCGCGGTTGCCTCAATCGTCACTGGCGGAGTGATGGAGGAATGCCCCGATCTACGCGTGTGCTTCAGCCACGGCGGTGGCCCGTTCACCATGGTGCTTCCCAGGATTCAGCACCTGTGGCACCAGAACGCCTCGCTGCGCGAAGCGATGAAGCGTCCGCCACTCGAGTACGCTCAGATGCTGTACTACGACGACATCCTGTTCGACAACCGAGCGTTGAGCTACCTGATGGACATGGTCGGTTCGAGCCAGGTGCTGATCGGTTCCGACTACCCGTTCATGAGCAGGCCCCAACTCCCCGCCGACGAGTTCGCGGCACTGGCCCTGAGCGCGGACGTTGCGGAAGATCTGGCCTGGCGGAATTGCCTGCGGTTCTTAGGGTTGCAGGAACCGTAGTACTTCCGGTGGATGTGAGCGCAACGGGGGTCGCCTATGCTCGTCCAACCACTTGGTTGACCCCGAAATCGGTCGACCCGAGGCACGTATGACGACAGCCAATGGGCACCTTCCTGAACAACTGCTATCGCTGGTCGCTGGTCGCTTCCGGCTCCTGGGAGACGCCACGCGCCTGAGCTTGATCCTCGCCGTCCGTGACGCCGAGCTCAGCGTTAGCCAGATCGCTGACGCCGTGGGTACTTCGCAGGCCAACGCCTCGAAGCATCTCACCGCGCTGCACGACGCAGGGATGGTCGCTCGCCGTCGTGAAGGTGGAAGCGTCTTCTACCAGGCCAACGGCCGCGTGCCTTACCTGTTGATCGACGCCGTGTGCACGAGCCTTGACTCCCAAGCCCGCGAGCGTGACGCACTTCTGGCATCCGCGCAACAGCAAGGCAACCGCAACGCGGCGTAGCAGCCTGGGTGGGGCCGGCAGTTTCGGGCTGACCACCAGCGACCGCCCCCACACACACCCTGCAAACCAGCCCCTCCGAGTGCACGGAAGACGCCGCCCAGTGCCCGCCCACGATGGTGATTCGTACCCCGCGTGCCATCCGTGACATGTCCACGCCATCGAGGCTGTTCGTCGCGACTAAGGGGACTCCGCACAACCCGCGCTTGAGCAAGACGGAATGCTTGAACTCGGGTGGCGCCCAAGGTAATATCGCCAGGTTGCCACTGGATAAACTCCTCTGCGTGCCAGGCGCAACACCCTGCCAACGGGCGCAGCCTGAACACTGTTCCACCGCCCGCAGTACTGGCCCCAAGTAAATGAGGTTGCTCGCATGGCCCGGTTTCTAAAACTCCGCACGCCCATCCTGACGGTCGCGCTCATGGCGCTGCTCCTGGCAGTGCTCTCCGCGTGTGCGAGCCCTCAGAACACCTTCGATCCCAAATCCGACGCTACGGACTCGATCCTCACGATCTACATCCTCGTGACTGTCGTCGCCAGCGTCGTCGGGTTCGCGGTTCTGGCCGCAATGGTTTGGCTGATCATCAAGTTCCGTGCGAAACCCGGCGTTCCTGCCAAGCAGATTCACGGCAACACCAAGCTGGAGATCGCTTGGACCATCGCGCCCATCTTTATACTCCTGATCATCGGCATACCGACGATGTATTGGATCGCAGGCACAGCAGAGGACCCCGCACCTAACGTGCTTGAAGTAGAGGCGACCGGACACCAATGGTGGTTCGAGTTCACCTACCCAGGGATGGGCCTCGACGGCGGGGATCTCATTACTGCCAACGAATTGGTCATTCCAGTCGGGCGCGACATTCGCGTCACTCTCTACTCTGACGATGTCGTCCACAGCTTCTGGGTGCCCCAATTGGTCGGTAAAACCGACATGATCCCCGGCCGCACCAACGTCCTCCAAACCTTTAACGCCTACGAACCAGGCCTGTACTACGGTCAATGTGCTGAGTTCTGTGGCACGGCCCACGCCTTGATGCGTTTCCGCGTCAACGTGAAAACCTCTGCCGACTTCAGCACTTGGGCTGATGCTCACAACGCAGGCCCGGCTGCTCCTGAGCCAGGAACGGCAGCAGCACGTGGGTCGCTCGGATTTGCAACCTGCTCGGGCTGTCACGCCATCTCCGGTACTGCTGCCCAAGGCCGCATCGGGCCTGACCTCTCGCTCTTCGGCGAGCGCTCGACCATCGCGGCAGGAATCTTGGACAACACTGACGCGAACCTGAAGGCTTGGATCGGCGACGTTCGCTCGATCAAGCCGATCCCGGAAGGCGCTCGGTTCATGCCGACCTTCAATGACGGCACCTTGGACGAAGGCCAGATCGCGGACATCGCGGCGTATCTCAATAGCTTGACAGCGGAGTAACGGGCCACGCCCGGGTAACTACGCAAAGCGGACGACGGACGAAGGAACGAGAAGACATGGCAGCGAACACCGGCATATTGCGACGCCCCCTGGCCCCCGTGGGCATCTGGGCATGGATGACGACCGTCGATCACAAACGCATCGCCGTTCTGTACGGCGTCACAGCGTTCTTCTTCTTCTTGCTCGGGGGCATGGAAGCCCTCGTCATGCGGGTTCAACTGGCCTCTGCTGAGTCAACGCTAGTGAGCGCCGCGACGTTCAACGCAATGTTCACCATGCACGGCACCACGATGGTCTTCATGGTCGTGATGCCAGCGGGCGCAGCATTCTTCAACTTCCTCGTTCCCTTGATGATCGGCGCGCGTGACGTCGCCTTCCCAAGGCTCAACGCTTTCAGCTACTGGTTGTTCCTCTTCGGAGCCCTCTTCATGAACTTCAGTTTCTTCATGAACGCCTTCCCTGACATCGGTTGGTTCGGCTATGCGCCACTCACCAGCAACGAGTTCACCATCTCCAACGCCACCGACTATTGGGTGCTCGGCCTCTTGGTCATGGGCGTCGGTACCACAGCCGCTGGCTTCAACTTCGTCGTGACGATCCTCAACATGCGAGCTCCCGGAATGACGCTCATGCGTATGCCCGTGTTCGTGTGGATGACCCTCATCGTCGCCTTTCTCATCATCTTCGCGTTCCCACCTCTGACGATCGCATTGGCGTTCCTTACGTTCGACCGCTTCTTCGACACCAATTTCTTCGTGGATATCGGCGCCGGTTCCGACCCGCTGCTCTGGCAGCACCTGTTCTGGATCTTCGGCCACCCCGAGGTCTACATCCTCATCCTCCCTGCCATGGGCATCGTCTCCGACGTGCTCCCAACGTTCACGCGCAAGCCGCTCTTCGGCTACTCGATGATCGTGTTCGCTGGCGTCGTCATCGCGTTCCTCGGCTTCGGCGTCTGGGCGCACCACATGTTCACCACCGGCCTCGGGCCTTGGGCCAATGCGGCATTCTCTGCAACTACCATGGCGATCGCGGTGCCTACCGGCGTCAAGATCTTCAACTGGCTAGCTACGTTGTACGGTGGATCCATCACGTTCAAAACCCCCATGCTCTTCGCACTGGGCTTCATCAGCATGTTCATGCTGGGCGGCCTTAGCGGCATCATGCACGCTGTTACCGCCGTCGACTCGCAGCAACAGGACACCTACTTCATCGTCGCCCACTTCCACTACGTGTTGTTCGGCGGTGCGATTTTCGGGATCAACTCCGGCATCTACTACTGGTTCCCGAAGATCACCGGCAAGATGTTGAGCGAGCCCCTCGGCAAGGTCCACTTCTGGTTGATGCTCATCGGCTTCAACCTCACCTTCATGCCCATGCACATCCTCGGCGTCATCGGCATGCCCCGTAGGATTTACACCTACGCAGAGGACATGGGTTTCGAGTTCTTGAACCAGATCGTCTCAGCAGGTGC
This sequence comes from Chloroflexota bacterium, assembly GCA_027618515.1. Lineage (GTDB taxonomy): Bacteria > Chloroflexota > Dehalococcoidia > Lucifugimonadales > Australimonadaceae > CALGTL01. The sequence continues at coordinate 38,398 of JAQCEV010000011.1, forward strand.
GTTCATCATCGCCCTGTCCGTAATCATCTTCATCATCAACGTTGTCCGGTCGGTTCGCCAAGGCGAGCCCGCTGGCGACAACCCATGGGAAGCAGCCACCCTTGAGTGGTCGATCTCGTCCCCGCCCCACCACTACAACTTCGCCGTAGTGCCGACTGTCCGCAGCCAGTACCCGCTGTGGGACGAGAACGCCAACGTCGTCCTCCCACCCGCGCTCCCGGCGCACGACGAGCCGGTAATGCCAGATCCGTCCTACTGGCCCATCGTTGTAGCCTTCTCGATCACGATGGTGGCGGGAGGCCTGATCATCTGGCAGGGCCACGCCATCGCAGGACTAACAGTCATCGCATCCATGGGACTGCTCGGGATGCGCGCCATCTACGGATGGGTACTAGAGCCTATGGAGGATGAAGCCCACGTCTCCGTCCACCACTAGGCGATAAGGCGAGCGTAAGAACATGCAATACCTACCCGTAGCAGAACACCGTACATCAACTGGCCTGAACAGCAGGAAGCTCCTCATGTGGGCCTTCCTGGGTTCCGACGTCCTCTTCTTCGGAACCCTTATCGCCACGCACCTGGTCTACAGGGGCCAGAGCGTTTCAGGCCCTACCGAGAACATCCTCGACATCCCCATCACGTCCATCAGCACGTTCGTGTTGCTCATGAGCAGTTTGGCCATGGTGTTGGCACTGTCAGGCCTCCAGCGAGGCAAGATGGGCGAGGCCAGGTTCTGGCTCGCAGCAACCGCCCTCCTCGGCAGCGTTTTCATCGGTTTCCAGATGTACGAATTCGCCGAGTTCGCGAATGAAGGCCTCACGCCGCGCACGAATCTCTTCGGCAGTACTTTCTTGATCATGACGGGCTTCCACGGCACCCACGTGGCGATCGGCATCCTCTGGCTCTGGTCGCTGTTCTTCGCCACTTTCAACGGCAAGATTCACCAAGGCAATTCGCTTGAGGTAGAGATCGCAGGTCTGTACTGGCACTTCGTTGACATCGTCTGGATCGTCATCTTCGGTGTGGTCTACCTGGTAGGTGCCTACGGCGCCGAAGAGCATGTCGAAGAAGCTGGGCACGCCGCAGCAGCGATCTTTGGGATAGGGTAGGAGTCGTTAACATGGCACACATCGCTGAATCTCACGCAAATCACCCTGGGCCACGGCTCTACATCACCATCGCCTTGATCTTGGGTGCCCTCACGGGCATCGAAGTCGCAGCTTTCTTCCTGGAAATGTCGTCCTGGATCGTCGTCTGGATACTGCTGCTCCTGTCCCTCGCCAAGTTCTTGATGGTCGTCTTCTTCTTCATGCATCTGCGGATGGACGACAATCGCTTCGCGTTATTGTTCTTCGCACCCATGATCGTGATGGTATCCATTGCCGTCGCACTGCTCGCGCTGTTCCAGAACATCACCCGTTAGCACGCTAGGTATCAGCTGCCGGCGCAAGCCCGGCGAGACACGGATGGCGGAATGACTGCGCTCCATATCGGTATCGGCACGGGGTCGTTGTGGACCAACTGGTCGCTCGACCCCATTGCTTTGATCGGCATCCCCCTCGCGGCGATCCTCTACTATCGTGGGCTTCAGAGCCTAGGCGCCCGCCGCCGCTTCCACGGCACTTGGCGGCCCTCTGCCTTCTACGCGGGCCTCTTCGCCCTCGCCGTGGCCCTCCTAAGCCCGCTGGATCACCTCTCCGACGAACTCTTCATGGCCCACATGACCCAGCACATGCTGCTCATGATGGTCGGCGTCCCCCTGATTCTGCTCGGGGCCCCGATCCTGCCCGTACTGCGCGGCATCCCGCGCCCGATCCGACGCCGCGTCGTCATCCCTACCTTCCAATCACTACCCGTACGCTTCTTCCTGCGCACGCTCAGTCGCCCCCTCGTCGCCTGGCCTGCCTTCATTTTCTCGATGTTCGCATGGCACCTGCCAGAGCTCTACGAAGCCGCGCTGGGAAACGAAGCCCTCCACCTTGTGGAGCACGCCGTCTTCGCCTTGGGTGCCTACCTGTTCTGGTGGAACGTCATCGACCCCCACCCCCTGCGCGCGAACCTCACCTACCTGGTACGTGTGCCCTACATCTTCCTCACTGTCGTGCCAGCATTCGTCCTTGGGGCATTCCTGACCTTCGCGGACGGCCCCTGGTATGCGACCTACGTCGTCACTGCCCCTCTGCACGGTCTCTCTGCCATCGAGGACCAACAACTCGGCGGAGTGATCATGTGGGTACCGGGGTCCTTCATCATCGGCGCAGCCCTCGTGTTGGACCTTTACGTCGCCATCCGGAGCGAGCAGCAAGCCCGGCTCATCGAGGAAGCGATCGCAGATCGCGCCTGAGTTCCGGCCCGCCACCAGAACGATCAAAAAAGGGCGGCCCCGAATGAGGCCGCCCTTTGCTATGGATCAGTAAGCTCGGCCGGGAGCTAGTCCTGCGACAGAACGAACACCCAGAGCACTGCAGCCACATACACCGGCGGCAGCACGTAGATCGAGTGCCGGAACCACGCCAGCCATCGATCCTTGTAAGAACGAATGATGCCGTAGCCCGCAGCCATCAGGGCGATCGCCGCGCCTGCGGCAACGAAGTGCTCCGTCTCCATGAAGCCGAGCAGCGAATCCCTATTGCCCAGATCTGCGTAGAAGATCACTGACAGGTTGAACGCGCACGAACCGTAGATGTTGCCCAACACAAGCCCATACGAGCGCCTGCGGGCCGCTGCGATGGTCACACTAGCCTCGGGGAGCGTCGTAACGATAGAAACGGCCAGGATGCCCATGAAACCGGCCCCCAGCCCCGTCGACTCCGCGATACCGCTCGCGCTCGCAGCCAGCAGTGGCGCAGTGAGGATGATTGCGAGCGAGGCCAACCCAAAGCCCATGAACGCTGGCTTCGCAGCGCTGATGCTTCCTGCGGGTTCGTCGCCATCCTCCACCTCGGCCTCGGATCGACCAGCGTCGTACACCAGCTTCATGCCGATGAAGTACGCCACGATCATCACCAAGCCGCCTACGCTAGTCCAGCCCAGCGCGTAATCGCCCGTGGCCGCAAGGATCAAGGCCAAAACCCCGAGCCCCACAGAAACGAGCACCAAGACCTGCGTGTCCTTGGTCTGATCGGCGAACAGATTGCGCACACCGAAGATGAGCGCCACCAGAGACACCGTGAATATGTTGATCATATCGGCGCCGAACACGTTGCCCAGCGCTAAGCCAGGCTCATTCTCGCGAACGACCGCTGAGATATTCGTTACCAGCTCAGGAAGCGATGTCGCCACGCTGACAAGGATCGTGCCCACCCAGAGCGCGCCCCAACCGGTTTTCTCGGCGATCTCGTCACCGTAACGAGCGAGGAACACACCAGCGATGACCACCACGAGTCCGCTGGCCAAGAAAACGGGAACCGACACTCCAAGACTGTCCACCGGATATGCCTCCAAGCAGCGTATTGCGACAGCATCAAAAACGGCCTCACGGAAGGCGATTCACCGCCTGCCCATGAGGCCTATTGCCATCGAGCGCCCGCATTATAGCGTGGGCACTGCGCAGGTGCCCCCGCTAACTGCAATCTCGGTTAGTGGCCCAACTGCTCGTGCCTCCGTTCAACCGAGAAGATGCCCGTCGGTGTAGTGACCCCAGTCACCTCTGCAACCTTCTCAAGCGTCGTCGCGTCGTACACACGTACCACGTTGCCCGTCCAGTCGCTCACGTAGACCATCGAGCCGTCCTCGGTGAATTCAGGGTGCAGCGTCATGCCCCCTCCTCGATCACGCCTACGACTGCGAACGGCGCCTCCTTCTCGAAGACCGTGATGGTGTTGGACGGATTGCCGAACAGAGCGTCAGCCCACACATACGGGCTGTTCTCGGCCGCACGGATGAACAGCCCAGGCCCCGTCGTCTCGACGATCCCCACCACCACGTTCGTCGCAAGGTCCCAGATGGCCACCTTGCCCTCACCAGCGTGGGTTGTGGCCCCATACCAAGTACCGTCCGCCGTCCAGATAGCCCCTGAGCCGGGGTGTGGCGTATCGCCAGTCGGAATACGCTCCACGACCTCCACCTTGGCCACGTCGATCACCGCCATCCAGTCATCGACCTGGGATGCCAGGTAGAAATGCCTGTTATCGGCGCTCAGGAAGCCGTCGTGGAGGATGTGGCCAACGTTCGCGACCTTAGTGATAGGGAACGACGGGTCAGAGTAGTCGATCCGCCACACCTGTCCCGCCTCTTTCAGCGCGATCAGGAAGTACGGCCCAACCAGGTTCGGCCCCACGTCTGACGTGATAGCAACGCGAGAGTCGACCTCAACGCCGTCCGGGTCAACGCCACGTGCCTGGATAACCGTCAGCGGCTCTAACGTCGCCGCGTCCATGATCACTGCGGTCGTGGGGATGAAATTACCCGCGATCAGGTACTTCCCATCGCCAGAGATAGCCAGGCCCCGAGAGTCATGACCCACGCGCACCTTCCGCACCGCCTCCAGCGTGTACGCGTCTATCGTGAACACCCACCCGTCACGGCCCACGTTGTAGAGCCAGCGATCATTAGTAGGATCGAATGCATAGCCATGCGCCCGGTAGCTGGCCGCGATGTGCCCGACGAGCTCGTGCGTGTCGCCGTCGATCGCCGCGATGCTACGCGCCTCGCGCTCGGTGACGAACATGAGATTGCCGAGGTCCGCGCCATGCGTTGGTGCAGACGGCAGCGTCGTTTCGTCCACCAACACTTCCAGCGACGCTTCCGCTTGAGCAAGCGTCCAATCAGCTACGGACGACTCTGGCTCGCTCCTGATGAACCCCACCAGACCCGCTATCTCCTCGTCACTCAGACCTAGCGCCCCCCATGCGGGCATGATCGTGCCTGGGCGACCGTCACGGATAATGCCGAAGTAGAACTGGTCGTTGGAGGTGAGCCTGCCAGGGATCAGCGCTGGGCCCACCGCCCCCTGTCGTTCGCTGCCATGACAACCACCGCAAGCATCTGCGAAGTACTTGTCGATAGCCTGACCACCGTAATACTCCGGCGTGATCGCTCCACCCTGGCTGACCACGATCGTACCTAGCGTCGCGCCTGAGAGCGCGTCGTGGTACGTGAAGATACCGGGGGAATCCGGCTGCCACGTAAACGACTCTCCAGCCGCGACAGCGTGGTCAAACCACCCATCGTCGCTGGAGAGTTGATACATCTCCTCTGCGTCGTTGCGCCACGTGATCGTCGCACCAACCGCCACCAACACAGTGCGTGGGCTTGAGGCCAACGCAGCGATGGACGGCTCAAGAACGCTCGTAGGGATCGTTGGCCCAGTGCCTGAGCCGCCTGAGGGCATCGTCGGTCGGCTCGGCGCATCAGGAGTCGGTTCAGTCACGGGCGTCGGGGTCGCTTCCGTAGACGAACACGCAGCCAGCAGGCCCATGAGTAAGATGAGTAATACGACACCCGCGAGGTGGACAAAACTCCTGCGGACCGGAGTTATATGTGACATAGGTCTCTCCTTTGGTTCAAGTCTCTTTCTTTTTACTCTCCTAGGGTGAACCTGCTGTGAACCAAAGTCGCGCTCCGGTGAACGACCTGTGACAAGTGGTGTTCCGTTGAGCAACAGGAGCAATCGGCGTACGATATTCGGCGCCCAGCCGGTTGCTAATACCGGCGCATAAGGAGGCCATCATGGCAAGCAACCTGAGTGAACTCGCAGCCACAGCGAACGCGTTGGTGGCGCCCGCCAAGGGAATCCTCGCGGCGGATGAGAGCACAGGGACGATAGGAAATCGTCTCAAATCCATCAACGTCGAAAACACGGAACCAGCACGGCGTGCATACCGCGAGATGCTGTTCCGCACGGAAGGCGCTGCCAATTACGTGTCTGGCGTGATCCTGTTCGACGAAACCCTGCGACAAGCAGCCGCAGACGAAACGCCCATGGTCAACCTGCTCACCGACCAGGGAATCATCCCCGGCATCAAAGTAGACGCTGGCGCAAAGTCGCTCGCAGGCGGCGCGAACGGCGAATTGGTGACTGAGGGGCTAGACGGCTTGCGAGAGCGCCTCGCCGAATACCGACAAATAGGCGCCCGTTTCGCCAAGTGGCGCGCCGTCATCACCATCGGCGACGGCATGCCGACCTCCACCTGCATCGAGGTCAACGCCCACGCACTGGCGCGCTACGCAGCGCTCTGCCAGGAAGCCGGGCTTGTCCCCATCGTTGAGCCTGAAGTCCTCATGGATGGCGGCCACAGCATCGAGCGCGCCGAAGAGGTCACCGAGGCCACGCTTCGCGAGGTGTTCCGCCAGTTGGCCGCACAGAACGTCGACCCTGAAGCCATCCTACTGAAGCCCAACATGGTCGTCTCTGGCTACGACCAATCGAACCGCGCTGGGGCAGCGGACGTTGCCGAGCGCACCGTACGCGTGTTCCAGCACACCGTTCCCGCTTCCATGCCTGGGATCGTATTCCTGTCTGGCGGCCAGAACGACGAGGACGCCATCGTCAACCTCCAAGCCATCGCCGAGCGAGGCATCGCCGTGAAGGCACCGTGGCAGATCAGCTACTCGTACGGTCGCGGACTACAGGCCGCGCCGCTGAAGGCGTGGGGCGGCAAGCCGGAGAACGTACCAGCCGCGCAAGCCGCGTTCCTGGAGCGCTGCCGACTCACCAGCGCAGCTCGCGAAGCAACCTACTCCGCCAACTAGCGCACCTCAGATCCCCTCTCCCCCTGGGAGAGGGCTAGGGTGAGGGTCAGGGCGTCGGCCAACGCCGCCAGAGACAGGCTACAACCTAGTCGTCGGGGTCCCGATACCCCCACAGCCCACGCCAACGCGCGCCAACGACGCCGGTGATGCTCAACGCCACAAAGCTGTTGATCACAATCGCCCCCGGCGCGCCGAAGACAGCCGCCATCGCGCCGTTCTCCACGGCCCCCGTGGCATTGCCCAGCACCGACAAGATCGACGATAGGCTCGATGCGCGCCCGCGGAACTGGTCTGGCGCGACCAGTTGGATCATCG
>JAQCEV010000103.1 GCA_027618515.1 Chloroflexota bacterium
CGGGATGCCCCGGGCTCGTTGGTGGATTCGGTCGAGTAGCCAGTCGGGGCTCGCCCTCGGATCTCTTGGACTTCGTCCGCCGGACTAAAGGTCGCTCTGAGCTCCAGGACTGCCCGGGCTCGATTCTAGGCAGGTCGTGTAGCAGGTCGGGGCTCGCCCTTGGAACTCTTGGACTTCGTCCGACGGACTAAAGATCGCTTGGCCGCTCTAGGACTGCCCGGGCTCGTTGGTGGGTTAGGTCGTGTAGCCAGTCGGGGCTCGCTCTCGGAATTCTTGGTTTTCCCCCCGGGCTCGATTCTAGGCAGGTCGTGTAGCTAGTCGGGGCTCGCCCTCGGAACTCTTGGACTGCGTTCGCCGGACTAAAGGTCGCGAGGCGCTCCGGGACTGTCCGGGAGCGATCATTGGTCGGCATCGTTCACGGGGCCTTCATATCATTTCCGCTCTCGTTCACGGAACAGTCACACGGTGGGTGCAGTCTGTTGCCAACGTGTGCCCATCTTTGGGCGCGTCGATTCGCGTGGGCTGGTGGATGCGATCTGGCCCGATGCCATCACAGGGAGGCAAGCATGCTGTCACAGGAAGTGAATGATCGTTACACGAGGGTAGGCGCGGGAACTCCGACGGGTGAGTTGATGCGGCGCTATTGGCATCCGATCTCGACTGTTTCGCAGATGAACGACAAGTGGACCAAGAAGATCCGCCTGCTCGGTGAAGACCTGATCCTGTACAAGGATCGTTCGGGGACGTTCGGGCTGATGGAGCCCCACTGCGCGCACCGTCGCATGAACATGATCTACGGCATCCCGGAGGAGAACGGTCTGCGTTGTCCCTATCACGGGTGGCTGTTCGACGAGACGGGGCAGTGCACTGAGCAGCCGTACGAGGAGACCGAGGATCCGGATGCGCGCTTCAAGGACAAGATCCAGATGAAGGCGTACCCGCTGGAGGTCAAGGCTGGCCTGATCTTTGCGTACATGGGCCCGGCGCCCGCGCCGCTGGTTCCGAACTGGGACGTGTTCGCGATGGACGATGTAGTTCGCGATATCGGCATGACTATCTTGCCGTTCAACTGGCTTCAGGCGCAGGAGAATTCGCTGGACCCCGTTCACTTGGAATGGCTGCACGGCTACTGGTCGAACTTCATCACGGAGATGCGTGGCGAGGACTCCAAGTGGAATATCCGCACGCACGAGAAGATCAAGTTTGACGAGTTCGAGTACGGCATCTACAAGAAGCGCGTGCTTTCCGGTGGTTCGGACGAAGATACGTCTTGGCGTGAGGGGCACCCGATCGTGTTCCCGTACTTCCTTCGTCAGGGTGGCGATGGTTTCAACCGCGATCACTGGAACATGACGGGGCCGGCGTTCCAGATCCGGGTGCCGATCGACGACTACAACACGGCTCACTGGTGGGTGATGTGCCATCAGAAGGAGGCGGGTGCGGCTGAGCAGAAGTTCGAGGACATCCCGTTCTTCTCTCCACCGTTGGCGTTGCTGGACGAGAACGATCAGCCGCAGTACTCACTCCTGGACAGCAATAGCGCTCAGGATGTGGCCGCTTGGATCACACAGGGTGAGATCGCGGATCGTACGGGTGAGTACCTAGGTCGATCAGACAAGGGCATCATCATGTTCCGTGAGATGCTTGAGGCAAACATCCGGAGGGTCGAGGACGGCGGAGACCCGATGAACACGTTCCGTGACCCGGCGGAGAACGTTTACCACGGTATGGTGACAGAGCTGTCGCCTGCGGCTGCGGCCAATCGTTCCTCGGGCGACATGGGTGGTACCGGCACGGGCAACCTCCCGTTCCTGCGCCAGGGCATGGCTTCCAAGTTCAGCCCGATCATGAATCAGCGCGGCGTCGCAGGTGGCGCGGACGCCGATGAGCGTCGCAAGAAGGTCGGCCAGTAGCGCCTGGCGGGCAAGGGTTTGTGGCTCATAGATGCAAAGGAGGCCCCTGGCGACAGGGGCCTCCTTTTTGAGCAATTCTTACGGGTATTTGGCTTTGACGTGAGCGGGTTTTAATAGCAACGTGCACTCACTCGTAAATGCTTCCTGAACAGGTGATCGTTTGACACAGATGCCGCCATCGTCCCCGAACCCTGGTCGGCCAGTCCGAGGGGGACGCTCCGGTGAGCGCCGTATCGTGACTGTTCTGTTCTGCGATGTGACGGGCTCCACAGCCATGGCCGAGCAGCTTGACCCGGAAGAGTGGGCCGACATCATGAACGAGGCGTTCGAGTACCTCACTGGCCCCGTTTATCGCTACGAGGGCACGGTTGCGCGCTTGATGGGGGACGCTATCTTGGCGTTCTTCGGCGCGCCGACCTCCCACGAAGATGACCCGCAGCGGGCTGTGCTCGCCGGGCTAGATATCGTGAGTTCCATCGCTCCGTTTAGAGAGCAGATCAAGAAAGAGTACGGCTTCGACTTCGATGTCCGCGTGGGCATCAACACGGGCCCGGTTGTGGTTGGTGACGTTGGTTCCGCGCAGGCGTTCGAGTACACAGCCATGGGCGATGCGGTGAACGTGGCTGCGCGCATGGAGCAGACGGCGCTGCCTGGCACGGTGCAGGTCGCGGAGACTACATATCGTCTGATCGCTCCGCTTTTCGAATTCGAGTCGCTAGGTGGGGTCGAGGTTAAGGGCAAGAATGAGCCTGTGCCTTCGTACCGAGCGCTGCAGCCTAAGGCAGAGCCGGGCAGGGTGCGCGGGATCGAGGGATTGGACTCGCCACTTGTCGGTCGCGACGCGGAACTGGTCACGTTGCGCGAGATATTGGAAGGGGCTGCCCAGGGTCGTGGCCACATCGTTTCGCTGATCGGTGAGGCGGGGCTCGGCAAGAGCCGCCTGATGGCGGAGGTCAGGGCTGAGTGGGAGGCGCAGGGGCGCTTCTGGGCTGAGGGCAGGGGCGTCGCGTACGACATGAATCGCCCGTACGGCGTGTTCTACCATCTGGCACATCGGCTCTGCGGGTTGGATGAATCCGACACTCCACAGCAGGCTCACGACAAGATCCAGTTGGCGTTCGCTGAGTTCCCTGAAGAGGAGCGGCCTCAAGCCGTTCAAGCTACTGAGATGCTTCTGGCTGTGCAGGGGCTTGATCGGCCGGATCTGCAGGGCGACGCTTTCAAGCGTGAGCTGTTCGCGGCCATGCGTGGAATCTGGCGGATCGCTGGGCAACAATGCACAGTGCTGGTGATGGACGATATCCATTGGGCGGATCCTGAGTCCATGGAGCTGCTGCTGCATCTGGTGGATCTCGTCGAAGAAGTTCCTATCGTCTTCATCTGTGCATTCCGTCCCGACCGCCAGGCGATCTCTTGGAAATTCAGGCAACAGGTCGAGGCCGACTACCCGCACTTGTACACGGAGATCAACCTACAGCCGCTGAAGGGTGAGGACACGCAGACGCTGGTCAACAACCTGCTGGCGATCTCGGATCTCCCTGACCAGGCTAGGCAGTTGATCCTGGAGAAGACCGAGGGCAACCCGTTCTTCATCGAGGAAGTGGTGCGTACGCTGATCGACAGTGGGGTCGTTGAGCGTGATGAGACGGGTGAGCATTGGCGGGCGACGACGGCGATCGAGAAGATCGCGATCCCGGACAATCTGCAGGCATTGCTCGTCTCGCGAATCGATAAGCTTGATCCAGAAGCACGTCGAACGTTGCAGGTCGCGTCTGTGATCGTTCGTTCGTTCTACTATCAAGTGCTCAAGCGCGTGTCGGACGAGAGCGTTGCGCTCGATCGCCACCTCAGTACGCTGCAGCGCGTGGACCTGATCCGCGAAGCGGCCCGAGTGCCTGACGTGGAGTTCATGTTCAGGCACGAACTGACGCGACAAGCGGCCTACGACTCGATCCTGCGCCGCAGTCGGCCGGAGTTCCACCGGCAGGTGGGCGAGGCTATGGAGCAGGTGTTTGCTGGGCGTCTCGACGAGGAATCGCATCGGCTGGCATATCACTTCAGCGAGGCGAAGGATGATGATCGGGCGCTCTGGTACTCGGTTTCTGCCGCGACCAACGCTGCACATCTGTACGCCAACAACGAAGCTGTGCGCCACTACGGTCGTGCGCTGGAGATCGCGGATCGTCTCGGGCTAGAGAGTAAGGTCATCGCTGACTTGGCGACCAAGCGTGGGCGCACGTTGGAGTTGGCAAACAGGCTGGATGAGGCCCTCGAAAGCTACCAGGAGTTGGAAAAGCGAGGGCGTGAGTCCGGCGACAAGGTTTTGGAGCTGGCTGGAATCATTCCTCTGGGAACTATGCTGGCGCTTCTGAACAAGCTGTCTGATCCGGTCAAATCTCGTGAGCTATCGCAGTATGGCCTCGAACTCGCCGAGGAGATGGACGACCCTCGCGGCAAAGCGAAGACCTTGTGGAACCTCATGTTGGCTTGCTATTTCGGGGCAGGGACCAACCAGGAGGCGATCGACTACGGCGAGCGCTCAATAGCGATCGCTCGTGAGCACGGTCTGAAAGAGGAGTTGGCTTACGCGCTCAACGATATCAACCGCCCCTACTTCGAGGTGGGTGAGTTCGACGGAGCGGCTGCGGCACTCTCAGAGGCTGCGAGTTTGTGGCGCGAACTTAATAATCTGCCGATGCTCGCCGACAACATCGACGCGATGGCCGATCAGTATGTGTTCATGGGCTTGATGAAAGAGGGCCGGGAACTGCTGACCGAAACATTGGCTCTGTGCCGTTCTATCGGAAACATCTGGGCGGAATCGGTGGCTGTCCTGACAGGGGCGTTCCTGGATCTGGAGGAGGGGGAGTTCGGTTCGGCATTGGCCGGCACCAAGGCAGGTGAGGCGCTGGCCATACAGTCGGGCTTCATGGGAATCTTCGTGTTTACGGGCGCCGTACGTTCGGTGATCCTTGGTGCTCTTGGAGCGGACGATGAGGCTGTCGAGGCATCCTCATCCGCGCTGCATCATTCGACGGACACTCCCTGGGCAGCCGCGGCCGCAATGGGAGCGCGACTACAAGTTGATCATTACTCGGGCAAGAACGAGATTTCGAAGGCCGAACTCACGGCGATGATCGATGACACAGAGAGCCTGGTAACAAACCGCTACCTCCAGATCCTGTTCAACGTGCTTGGCGATGTAATAGCGTCGCGTGGGATGCACGAGGAAACGGTACGTTTAGCGGATCAGACCCTGGCGCTGAAAGCGGCGAAGAGCATCCGATTCGGTGCGCCGCACCTCCACCTGCTGAAGGGTAAGGCGCTGGATGCGATGGGCCGTGATGCGGAGGCGAAGAATGCCCTGCTTGAGGGCATCGCTGTCGCGGAAGAGTTCGGCCTGACTCGCAACCTCTGGGAGTTGTACGCCGAACTTGCGAAGCACGAAGAACGGGCGGGAGAGATCGATGCCGCGAAGAAGCATCGGGTCCAGGCTCGCGAGATCGTGCAGCATATCGGGCGCGGAACGGGGTCTGAATCCCTGACGGCGTCCTTCTTCGCGAAACCTGACGTCAAGGCAATCCTGGAAGCTTAGCGGTCCTTGGGGGCTGCCTCATTCCCGGTTGAATCTGCCGGGGCGTCTGCTATCGTTTCGGCGAACCTTTGCTAGGAGCGGACGATGGCTTTTTCTTCACCTGATAGTTCGACCTCTGACGATCCGGCCGATGGCGAGGCTTTGCAGCAGGCTGTGCTGAAGAATCTCTGGATCCCGACGATGAATTGGTCGGAGCTCGCTGAGGATGGGGCTCGGATCTTCACGGAAGGTCAGGGCACGAAGATCAAGGACGCGGATGGCGTCTGGCGCTACGACGCGAGCGCGGGCCTGATGCTGGTGAACGTGGGGCACGGTCGACAGGAGATCGTGGACGCCATCGCTGACCAGCTTTCCCGGCTGCATTACGTGAATACGTTCCAGTACAGCACGCCGAACGTGATCAGGTTCGCGGAGAAGTTGGCGGCGCTGACTCCCGGAGATTTGAATCGCGTGCAGTTCCTGAGCGGTGGGTCAGAGGCGGTGGAGACCGCGCTGAAGATCGCGTATCAATACCACGTTAACCGTGGCGAGCCCGGGCGCACGAAGTTCATCGCTCGGCAGGATTCCTATCACGGAGTGTCGCGCGGTGCGTTGAGTGTGGGGAGCGCGGGAGTGCTCGCCCGCGAGCGCTTCGAGCCGGTGCTGCCGGACAACGTGCGCTTCGCACCGCAGCCGTTGCTGTACCACGACGATGCGTCCACGACTCAGGAGGAGAACGACGTTCGCTGTGCCAAGGCGATAGAAGCGATCATTTTGGCAGAGGGGCCCGAGACGTTCGCGGGTGTGATCGGTGAGCCAGTGTCGTTCTCAGCGGGCGTGGCTGTGCCTGGCGACCACTACTGGCCGATGGTTCGCGAGATCTGTGACAAGTACGGGCTGCTGCTGATCGCGGACGAGGTGATAACGGGATTCGGGCGCACGGGGAAGTGGTTCGCGATGGAGCACTGGGGCGTGACGCCGGATCTGATGACGTGCGCCAAGGGCATCACGAGTGGCTATTGGCCGACGGGCGCTTGCATCGCGACGGATAGGGTGTTCGCCGAGTTCCAGGGTGGGCCTGAGACGACGTTCCCTCACGGTTTCACGTACGGAGCGCATCCCGCTGGAGGCGCCGCAGGGCTCGCCAATGTGGCGATCATGGAGCGCGAAGACTTGCCGGGGAATTCAGCCCGGATGGGCGCGTACATGCTCGACCGGTTGAATGGCCTCAGGAGCCACCCTATCGTTGGGGATGTCCGAGGGATCGGTTTGATGTGCGTGGTGGAATTGGTGAAGGACAAGCGCACGAAGGAGCCGTTCACGGCGTTCAGTGGGGCGGGAAAGATGCTCAAGGATCATCTCGCCGAAGGCGGGATGTTGACGAGGGCGGGTGGGAATTTCGTGTTCCTGGCACCGCCGCTGACGGTGACCAAGCAAGAGGTCGACGAGATGGTCGACATGGTGGACGCGAGCATCGGGTACGTGGAGTCGCGATTGGGGTTTTGACGTGGGGTTCGCGGGCTTGGTCTAGGAGCATGTATGGCGCACTACATCCTGTTGATGAAACTGTCCCCTGCCGGTCAGGCGAGGTTGCTGGAGGATCCTGAGGCGCTGGTTCGCGCTCACGCGGAGATAGATGCGGACCACGTGACGGGGCTCGGCCTGTACGCGGTGCTTGGTGAGTACGATGTGGTTGGAATAATCGAGGCGCCGGACAATGAAGCTGCTGCGCGCTATTCGCTTAAGCTTGGTATGATGGCAGGTTCGAGTATCCAGACGTTGCCGGCAGTTCCTCTGGCGACGCTTGACGGGCGTGGCGACGATCCGACATCGCAACTACTGGAGGGTCTGGAGCTTGGACTGCCTGACGACGCGCTGTGATTATGAGGAAAAGGTGGTGAGCAATGGGTGAAATCGTTTGGGCGGCGGCGACGGTACACGCGCCGCAATTGTTGACGCGACCTCCGCAGGAGGATTCGGCGCAGCTTGAGGCGAGCATCACTGCGATGGCAGAGCTTGGTCAAGGGCTGGAGACGGCTAGCCCGGATGCGCTGATCATCGTGGGTCTAGATCACGTGGAGGCGTTCTTCCCGGGCGTGGTGCCGGCGTTCGCCATCGTGACTGGCGCTCGCGCGCAGGCGGGGTTCGCCGGGCATGCCTGGGATCTGCCGATCCACCAGGAGTTGGCGGTGGCGCTGGCGGACGGGCTGATCGAGGACGGCATCGATATCGCGTTCACACAGGAGGCGCCACTGGGGCATGCGTTCATGGCTCCGATGGAGTACGTCCACGGTGGGCGGTCGATCCCGATCGTTCCGATATTTGTGAACGTGTACATGCCGCCGTTGCCGACAACCCGACGGGCGTTCGAGGTCGGCAAGGCGATCGCACGAGTGGTCGCCAGTCGGCCGGAGCGCGTGGGAATCCTGGCAAGTGGTGGGATGTCGCATTACCCGGGGACGCACAAGTACTTCGATCCGGCGTTCGACTTCGACCGATGGGTGATCCAGGAGTTGGAGGAGGGGCGGGTCGAGTCGTTGCTGGACCTTACTGGCGTGCAGCTGGACGAGACGGGCAACACCGAACTACTGACGTGGTTGGTGGCCCTGGGCGCATCCGGCGTCCGCAGTGCCGAGTTGCTGAGCTACCAGCCGACGTCCCACCACGGCCATGGGGTGATGCGATTCCTGCCGACGAAGGGTGAGCGTGGTCAAGCTCACCGGGAGATGGCGGAGTATGGCGGGTTCGAGTTCAAGGGCGAGGGCTATCAGTTCTACAAGCAGCCGACGGCGGAGGCATATCCGCTGAGCTTGGCGTTAGCTGCGCTGAAGCGAAGTGGGGAGTTGCGCGCTCGCTACGTGCTGGACATCGATGGGGTGTGCGGTGAGTTTGGGCTGACGGCCGACGACGTGACGGCGCTGAAGACGTATAGCACGGCGGCGCTGGTGGCGCGTGGTGCGCATGGGATCTTGGCGTTGAGTACGTTGTTGGCGTTGCAGGTGTCGGCGCGTGATGCGGGGATAGCTATCGCGACGGTGGCGTGAGGCGGAACGGGGACCATCGTTCGTGATTGCGAGCCGGGATGCCCCGGGCTCGTTGGTGGGTTCGGTCGAATAGCCAGTCGGGGCTCGCCCTCGGATCTCTTGGCTTCGCCGCTGGGACTAAAGGTCGCTCTGAGCTCCG
>JAQCEV010000104.1 GCA_027618515.1 Chloroflexota bacterium
CCCCGACCTGCTACACGACCTGCCCCCAATCGAGCCCGGGCAATCCCGGCTCGCCGTCAACCACGATTGTCCCCCTCCCGTCTCCTAACTCACCGCTACGCCAGCACCCCACAGTTGCCAACCGAACGCTAAGGTGAGAGATTCTTCCTCGTCCGTTCCCCTTCACACGCACACGCTAACCGGGCCATCCCCCGCAAGGACGATCATGAAACTAGGCACAGTTTTCCCCCAGACCGAGATCGGATCAGACCCCATCGCGGCCCGCGACTTCGCGCAAGCAGCGGAAGAGCTCGGCTATTCCTATGTCCTCGCCTACGACCACGTCCTCGGCGCAGATACCTCCGTGCGCCCTGACTGGACAGGCCCCTACACGGCAGAGACCAACTTCCACGAACCCTTCGTCCTCTTCGGCTACCTCGCTGGCCTCACCAAGACCATCGAACTCGTCACCGGCATCATCATCCTGCCGCAGCGCCAAACTGCCCTCGTCGCCAAACAGGCGGCTGAGGTGGACGTGCTCAGCAACGGGCGACTCCGCCTAGGCATCGGCATAGGCTGGAACGAGGTCGAGTACGAAGCCCTCAACGAAGATTTCCACAATCGTGGCAAGCGCAGCGAGGAGCAGGTCGAACTGCTCCGCGAGTTGTGGACCAAGCCCGTCGTGACCTTCAACGGCCAGTGGCACCACATCAACGCCGCAGGCCTCAAGCCTCTGCCAGTGCAGCGCCCCATACCCATCTACTTCGGTGGCGGTCGCACCGACGGTGTTCTCCGTCGCATCGCCCGCATGGGCGATGGTTGGCTCCCCCAGGCGCGCCCTGACGACGACGGCAAAGCGCTCCTCGAACGGTTCCACAACTTCGTGGCTGAAGCCGGTCGCGAGCCATCAGATGTCGGAATCGACGCCCGTGTCGCCGTCAGCGATGGCATGAACGTCGCCCTAGAGAACTGCCAGAAGTGGAACGACCTCGGTGCCACGTACGTGGGTGTGAACACCATGAAGGCCGGATTCACCTCCCTCGACCAGCACATCGACGCCTTGCGCGAGTTCGCTGGAGCCGCAAGCTAGCGTGGATCACCTGGACATCAGCGTTGGCCAGACGGCCAGCCGTGAACTGACGGTGACGCCGGAGATGATCGAGAGCTACGCCCAGATCACCGGGGACCGCAATCCACTGCACTTCGATGCGGCTTTCACGGCGAAGACGCGCTTCGGTCGGCTCATGGCACAAGGCGGCATCGCCACCGGCCTCCTGCACGCGCTGGTCGCCATGGACATGCCAGGCGCAGGCACCGTGTTCACCAAGCAAGCGTGGACGTTCCCGCGCCCCGTCTACATCGGCGACACTATCACCGCAGAGGCGACCGTCCTCTCGGTGAACCCACGACGCCCCATGGCGGATCTGGCGTTCACCGTGACCAACCAGGACGGCGAAGAAGTTTTGAAAGGCGAAGCCACGGTCTTCCAGGCCACACCCGAGGAGTAAAGAAGATGCCTACAGTCGAGACCCTGCTGCATGGATACAGCGTCAACGCGGATTCCGGTTCCATCGGCTTCTGCGCCATCACACTGGTCCTAGGCGAAAAGCTGATCCTCGTCGACTCCGGCCACGTTGGCCGTCGACGTTTCCTGATCAACGAATTGGCCGCGCGTGGCCTCAAACCCTCAGACATCGACCTCACCGTCGTCACCCACGCCCACTGGGATCACGCCCAGAACTTCGACCTCTTCGAGGCCCCGCTTCTGATCCACACCGACGAGTTGAAGTACGCTCGCAAGCCCCACGAAAACGACTGGGCCACGCCGCACTGGACATCAGCCATGCTGGAATTCGAGAACCGCGTCCAACAGGTCGAAGAAGGCTACGAGATCGAGCCCGGCGTCCGCGTCATGCACATCCCCGGCCACTCCGCAGGCACCATTGCGGTCATCGTCGACACCGACTCCGGCCCCGTAGCCGTCACCGGCGACGGCGTCCAATCGGCCAGCGTCGCCATGAGCAAGCAGAACGCCCTCATCTTCTGGAGCGAAAAAGACGCGCGCGAAAGCATCGAGCGCGTCCTCAAAGTCACCGACACCATCTACCCCGGCCACGACATGCCCTTCAAGATGCTCAAAACCGGAGGAGTTGAGTATCTCGTGCCCAAGCACCTCTTGCTCACAGGCCTCGACCCCGCCGACCCCGCCATCTCCTTCGACTCCACACCCCGCCCACCCTCGATCATGCCTGGCATCGAAACGCAGACCCTAGAGCGCCTAGGCTAGCCCCTTCCCGGAGCGCCGATCGACCTTTAGTCCGGCGGACGAAGTCCAAGAGTTCCGAGAGCTCGCCCCGACCTGCTACACGACCTGCCCCCAATCGAGCCCTTTCCCGGGGCTCCGAGCGACCTTTAGTCCTGCGGCGAAGCCATGAGATCCGAGGGCTCGCCCCGACCTACTACACGACCTGCCCCCAATCGAGCCCGGGGCCTCCCGGTTCGCCCCCAACCACGATCTCCAGCCAATCCCGGAGCGCCGAGCGACCTTTAGTCCTAGCGGCGAAGCCAAGAGTTCCGAGGGCTCGCCCCGACCGGCTACACGTATCGCCCCCAATCGAGCCCGGGGGATCCCGGCTCGCGCCGACTTGCTACACGTATCGCCCCCAATCGAGCCCGGGGGACCTACGCAGCCTTGGTCTTCGCGGCGTCGATCATCGCGCCTGAAAGCACGGTATAAACAGCAACCCAAGCATCCTTGAGTTCGTTGTTCCACGCGGCGCCGAGCCCTTGTTCGAGCGTCCACAGCAAAGCGCCTGCGACAGTCCCGTAGTCTCGGTCCCGGACACCGTATTTTGCATGTCGTTGACCCAGCGCCTGCACTGCCGGGACGATAGCTTCCACGTTGTTCAGATTACCGATCGCGTTGCCCAGCATCGCCAACAGCTTCGATCGCTGTTGCTCTGCGGTGTAGCTCACGAACAATCCCTGCAATGCGGGATTCATCTCGAACAACTTCGTGTAGAACATGTCAGCGGCGGTGTCCGCGATGGGAACGACTTTCGCCCATGATTGCTGGAGGAGCCGGATTTGGTCGGGTGTCATCTGTGGGACCTCCAAGAATATTGCGAGGGCGATTGCGCCGCCTACCAGTTTCGCCAAGTGCTCGTGATGCCACACTGGTGGATTCCCGTATCAGCGATACAAGAGAACGGGGAGACTCGCTCCTCCATTTGCCATGCGTGTTGTCCGCAGCGCAACCTGGCGACTCGTTCAAAGTAACGAGCCCGGGAGCTAGGCCGTCTTCTTCGCAGCCTCAATCATCAGATTCGCGAGCACGACGTAGACTGCGGACCATGCTTCTTTAAGCTCGTCGTTCCACGCGTATCCAAGGTTCTGCTTGAGGGCCCAGAGCAACGCCTCGCCCACCGTTTCGTAATGCGTTTCAAGCACGCCGTAACCATGGTGGCGTTTACCTAGGTCTTGGATCGTCGGGGTGAGTTTGTCCAGGTTGCTGAGCCCGATGACACCGCTGGTCAAAATGACGAGCAGCATCTTCCTCTGCTCCTCCATGTCGGTCGGGAATAGCACTCTGACAGACGGGTCCAACTCAAAGAGGTGCTCGTAGAACATGTCGACGATAGCGTTCGCGCGGGGCACAATTTTCGCCCATGATGCCTGCACTATGTGTATCTGGTGGGGAGTCATTAGGATGATCTCTCAGCTCGCTATACGGGCCATTCATTCCGATCTTTCAGTTTTACCATACCGGCGCGTTGTCGCGATGATGCATTCCCGCAACGGCAGCACAAGACAACTGGCAGACCTGCGTCTCCACTTGCTGATACCGTAGTAGTGAATCGCCTGACTGAGGAGAGTGTTATGAGTGTCGTAAAGATCAATGCCATTGAGGTTTCTGACGGGAACGGCCCTGAGTTGGAGAAGCGGTTCGCCGCACGCGCCAAAGCCGTCGACGGCATGAAGGGCTTCGAGGGTTTCGAGCTCCTGCGCCCGGTCGAAGGCGAGACCCGCTATTTCGTCTACACCAAGTGGGCGTCCGAGGAGGACTTCCAGGCCTGGGTGAGCAGCCAAGCGTTCCAGCACGGTCACGCTGCGGCCGCTGCCGACAACGCCCCCACGCCAGTCGCCACCGGCTCTGCGCTCCTGTCCTTCGAGGTCGTAGACCTCAGTTGATGTGAACCTGATGTACATCGTCTTCAGCACCAACAAGATCAAGGCTGAGCACCTGGACGAGTTTCTCGCCCAGGTGCGCGTCCACGCCGCCAACTCCAATGCCGAGCCCGGCTGCGTGCGCTATGACGTCATGCAGGACACCACTGACCCGCAGACCGTCTGCCTCCAAGAGGTGTTCTTGAATGAGGACGCGTTCCACGCGCACCAGGCCAACGACTTCTACAAAGACTGGATGGCGCGCTCCAAAGACTGGCGCCACGCCGAGTATCGTGTCCGTCACGTCCTCGACTACGTCTTCCGCTCAGAGGATGGCTAGCGCATGAAACGACCCCTGAATCTCCTCATCGCCGCACTTACCGCCGCCATCGTCGTGGTGATGGTCGTCCTCTTGCAGGGCGACGGCGCGCCGACCGCCGACCGCCTACCGCCTACCCGAGCTGACCCCCACGCCCACGCTTGACCCGCTGAGCGCTGGAGACTTCTTCCTGGAGATGCTCGAACCGGGGCAGGACGAATTGGTCGTTAGCATCGCGTCGTTCACGCTCATAGGGCGAACCCGTGCGGACGCCGTCGTCTCAGTGAACGACTTGCTCGCCTCGCCTGATGGGGACGGCGTGTTCAGAGTCACGCTCGCGCTCGATGAAGGGCCGAACATCATTGAAGTCGTCGCCAGCGTCGCCAACCAAGACCCGCTTGATCGCGTCCTCGCCGTCATCTACGCCCCCTAGTTCCGGCGTTCACTAGTGGCCGTCGCCTAGCCAATCTCACGGCGAACCGGTATCGTTGCCCTTCGTGCGCTACCCCGCACCCCCATCGGGCGTGCCCGTCGCGCGTGCCCGTCCTAACCAAAGGAGCACCCAATGGAACCGCTGACTCTCGTTGAAGCCAACCGCATGCTTGTCGCCGCTGTCGCCAAGGCGACCGAGATGAAGATCAACCCCTGCACCATCGCCATCCTCGACCCGCGTGGCGATCTCATCGCGCTGAACCGCATGGACAACGCCCTCTGGCGCTCCGTCCCCATCTCCCAGGGCAAAGCCGCCGCCTCCGCCGCCTTCGATACCCCTAGCGGTGAACTCACCGAGCGCTGGGGTAACCCCGTCGTGCGTGGCCTGTCGATGATGGAGCAAGGCCGCCTCATCCCCTGGCAGGGTGCCCTCCCCATCAAGCGAGCGGACGGCATCATGCTAGGGGCCATCGGCGTCAGCGGAGCCAAGTCTGACGAGGATGAAGCCGTCGCAGCAGCCGGATTGGCAGCGCTCTAGCCACCATGGTTGAAGCCTTCCACATCAAAGAAGAAGACGCCGTCCGCGTCGATGGTGAGGAGCTCCGTCGCTCCACCATCGCTATCTTCGAGAAGCTCGGCGTGCCTGCCGAAGATTCGTCGCGCGCGGCCGACGTCCTCGTGACTGCCGACCTGCGTGGCGTCGATAGTCATGGCGTGTCCAACATGCTGAAGACCTACATCGAGCGCTTCGGCGACGGCACCCAGAACACCCACCCCGACTGGAAGATCGTCAGCGAGCGAGCCTCCATCGCCAACATCGACGCTGACCTCGGCCTCGGCATCATCATCGCGCCCAAGGCCATGGAGATCGCCATAGCCAAGGCACGTGACACCGGCGTCGGCGTCGTCACCGTGACCAACTCTGGCCACCTCGGCATGGCCGCCTACCACGCGATGCTCGCGCTACCCCACGACATGATCGGCATGTGCATGACCGCTGCTGGCGCGTCCGTACTGCCCACGTTCGGCCGCGAGCCTAGGCTCGGCACCAACCCCATCGCCATCGCCGCTCCGGCGGGCGAGGAGCAGCCCTGGGTGTTCGACATGGCCACCTCCATCGTGCCGGTCAACAAGCTCCACAACGCACACCGTATGGGCAGCATGCTTCCGCCTGGCCACATCGCCGATTCCGAGGGCACGCCGATCATGGAGCCCATCCTGGCTCCCGAAACCTTCGACCTTTTGCCCCTCGGCTCCACCCGGGAGCAGGGCTCCCACAAAGGCTACGGCCTAGCCTCCGCAGTAGAAGTCCTCTGTAGCATCATGTCTGGCGCACGCTGGGCCACCCAGTTGCCACGATGGTCCTTCCGCCACTACCTCGCAGCGTACGATGTCTCAGCCTTCAGTGACATCAACGAGTTCAAGTCCAACATGGATGAATGGCTCCGCGAACTCAAAGCCACCCCCACCGCACCAGGCCACGACCGTGTCCTCGTGGCAGGCCAGCCCGAACACGAGATGTTCATCGATCGCACCGCCAACGGCATACCTCTTCACCATGAGGTCGTCGATTGGTTCCGAAGCACCTGCGCCGAATTCGGCGTAGCGTGCGCAATCTAACCAGAGTTTCAGGAGAGCATCGAAATGTTTGTTGTACGAAGGATCCACCACGCAAAGCCCGGCCAATCCCGCAAGCTTGCCGAAGTGTTGCGCAAGATCGGCGAAATGTACCAAGGCAACGGCGAGCGCAAGCCCTCCCGCATCTACACCTCTGGCGGCTCCACACCTGGCGCACTAAACACCGTCTACATGGAGTGGCTCGAAGAAGCCCTCATGTCCCCCTACCGCCCGGAGCTGGTCACGCTTGAGCCTTCAGATGGCCTCTTCGCCGAGCTCAAGGAGCACGAGGAATCCTCCTCCGAGATCGAGTTCTACGAACTCTTCTCCGGCGAGTAAACAGGGTAGGGTACACCCTGCACCCATACCGGGTCGGATCCGGTTGTGGGCCAACGTGCTTGCGCGCCCTAGCCTTTCACGAGGCGAGTGTGGCTCTAGCAAGACCGAAATAGACAACAAGAGGGCCTCCCATCCGGGAGGCCCTCTTTCGTTTACAGTTGAGTGAGTTGAGCTACTTTAGCTTCGCGATGATCTGCTCGCCGAACAACGGGATCTGCTCGTCCATGATGTCGTTCGCGAACTGCACGTGGAACGTGTCCAGCCCCGCCGCGCGATGCTTCTCGATGATGTCGAACACCTGGTCAACCGTCCCCATCAACCCACCCTTCGACCCCAACGTCGAAGGCATAACGTCAGCAAGATCGCGGTCGCCCACGTACGCCGTGCAGTTCACCACGCGCCTGATCAATCCAACGTCCCGCCCGGCACTGTCGGCTGCACGGTCGACCGCCTCTTGCAGCTCAGCGTACGCCGCAGGCGTCTCCGGCCAGCCCCCGTTCTTCAGCCAACCATCCGCCATCGACCCTGCAACGCCCAGCATGCGAGGCTTCAGTGCGCCGATGAAGATGGGGATCGAGCCGTTCAAAGGGCGAGGGTCAAGCACCGCACCGTCCGTGGAGTACATCTTGCCCTCATAGGTGAACGGGTCGCTGGAAGCCCACATGCCACGAGCGATGTTCATCGTGTCTATCAACCCATCGACGCGTTGGCCGGGCGTACCCCACGCCATACCGTAGTTCGTCGCATGATCTGCCTGGCCACCCGCGCCCAGCGTCAGCAGCACCCGGTCGCCACCTGTGATGATGTCCAGCGCCGCCGCCGCCTTCGCCAGCAACGCCGGGTACCGGTATGGCACGTTCAACGTTGAATGCGTCACCCGGATCTTTTCCGTGCGCATCGCAACCGCCGTAGCCATCGTCCAACCCTCAAGGTTGGGCTCGATAGGCCTATCGCTAAAAGTAATCACCTCAAACCCTGCCTTCTCGGCGGCCTGAGCTATCTCTACCGTGCGCTCGAAACTCATCCCCCGAGGGTTGAGCCCGAACCTGATCGGATTCTTGCTGACAGACATGAAACATCCTCACTGGATCGAAAGTTCCACGAGGATAGGCAGCCCCTCCAGGGGTGTCAAACGACCTCCGGCAAGGCGTAGCCTTTAACCATGATCCGGATCACCGATCGCATCTCCATAGCCGAATCTGAGTTGTCGTTCACCTACACGACATCCCAGGGCCCCGGCGGGCAGAACGTCAACAAAGTCGCTACAGCCGCCCGCCTCGTCTTCGACGCTGCCGACTCGCCCTCGCTACCGCCCGACGTCAAGATCCGCCTACGTGGCCTTGCCGGTCGACGCATGACCGCCGCAGGCGTCGTCACCATCAACGCCCAACGCTTCCGCAGCCAGGAGCGTAACCGCGACGACGCCATCGACCGCCTCGTCGACCTCCTCGAACGCGCCGCTGTTCGCCCGACGACCCGCCGCGTGTCTGGCCCGACGCGTGGCATGATCCAACAGCGCCTCGACGAGAAACGCCGTCGCTCCGCGACGAAGCAATCGCGTGGGCGCCCCTCCTCCGACGACTAGCAGCGCGTGAGCCTTCTTGAGGTTGTTCCTTGAGCGAAGCGCCAGCGCAGTCGAAGAACCTTATTCACCGCTCCTCGATCGCTTGCGCAACATTCACCCCGCTGATACAAGTTGCAGCGATTCGAGCCCTCGCAGCCATCCTCGCTCGTCCCCACGTCGATGCCGAGCACCTCGCGCTTCCCCTCACGGTTGACTGCGGTGGCC
>JAQCEV010000105.1 GCA_027618515.1 Chloroflexota bacterium
GCATAAGCAGGCAGGGAATCCACTTATCTCGACGGCCCTGACTGTTCAAACAACCGGGACCACCTCAGGCAACCCAGGAGACTCACCGGTGCCGGCCGGCTGACGTTCCGCCGTCTGTTCGCGGGAATCAAAACTTTTGGAACACGTTCACCAGAAGTCAGGTCCGTGCGCTCACCCTGTCGCGCCAGGGGACGCGATTCTAGGCGTTCTGGCCGCTCAGTCCGTGCTCGGCATCACGGGGCGCATTCGTGGGCTGTTTCGTGGGCGAGGCTACTCCGGTGAGACAGACGCTAGCGGGCCTAGCACCCCGAGACCACGGCCCATCTACTCAATGTCCACGCGGCGGCGGGCCGGGACCGTCCTCGGGGCGCCTTCAGGTCACGGTGCAGGCGGACATTGCGATCTATCGGCGGGCGATGGAGCGACTGGGCAAGCCGCCAGAGGAGAGCGATGACGAGATCGTGGTGCATGTGGCGTTCACGAAGGAATACAACCCCGAGTTGTGGGCTAAACTCTGCCGACACGTGGGAGAAGGGTGAAAACGATGGGACTTCGAGGATGGCTCTACAGGATCGCCCGCCTCATGGGAGACGCCAACGCGGTCAAGAAGAACAAGGTGGGCAGGCGGATCGGCCGCCGGATCGCTGGCAAGGCAACCGGGCGGGCGTTGGGCCGGCTGTTCAAGTAGCAGGCGTCGAGAGGGTGGTAGTTACGGCTGGCCGCCTTGCTACTAATCTGCTACTAATCCACAGGGCGAAGCGGTATCAACGTGGGGTAACGTAGAACGGTGGCATTTGCCAGTTTCCTGATAACGGCCTTGCCGGTGGCAATCTAGGGAAGCCGGTATCAGGCGCGGGCTAAGTCTTCAAAACCGTTGCCGGGCTAGCTTCCTAGTCCGGGGTGGGTTCGACTCCCACACACTCCCGCCAGCCAGAAGCCCATCGAGGAGCGCAGCCCACCGTCGCCGACGCCCTCAGGACGTTCGCCCACGGCCTCAGCCAATTGGCCGACGCCATCGGCAGCGACGCCGATGCCCCACCCCTCGACATTCTCAGCGCCTAAGGCCACGCAGGACTATTCGGGCAGGCGGCAACGCCCAACCCCGATACCACCGCCCACATCCTCACCACCGACCTGATAGAGCGGGCGCGCCAGGGGCACAACCGCCGCAACCTCGCGGAAGGCACCACAAACACTCGCCTGAAGCGATGGCGGCAACTTGCCCGCACCCATGAAGTGCTGCCCACCGACCGCGAGTCCATTCTTACCTACCTCGACCAATTCAATGACTCGCCGAAGTACCGGAACGCCCACCTCGACGCCCTACGCGCCCTCTACAAGCAGGCAGTGGCGGACGGACTGCTCACTACGAACCCACTCGACGGCGTACGCGACTCTCGCGTCCCTGCAAGCCCGGTGCTCACGCTCACCCTGGAGCAAGTCGCCACGGTGAACAGCCTGACCATGACGCCCCGGCAACGGATCGTCTGGCAGTTGCTCGTGGGCCACGGATGGCGGCAGATCGAGGTGAAGCGAATCACCGTTGAGGACGTACGCAACGCTACCAACGCTGCCAACGGCTGGATATGGTGCCGGGGCAAGATGCGCCACGAAAAGGCGCCCATCCTGCCCGAAACGCTGGAACTGCTGCGCGAGACCATATCGCCCGATGCCGATGGCAGCACGTCGGCACTACGCAACCGCCACGGAGATCCCGTCGCCCTAGACGCCGTTCACCGTGACGCGATGGCCCTACTTAAACGGGCTGGCCTGCGCCTGAAGGTGCACGAGCTGCGCAAAACGTTCGCAACGCTCGTTGCGGAAGCGACCGGCGATGTCCGCGACGACGCGGCAGTACTTAGACAATTTCTGGGAGCTTCTCGACGACATTCTGAACGCGGTTCTTTTCGCACTGGTTGGGCTGGAGATCGTAGCCGTGCACCTCGATTGGCAATACGCCGTCGCGGGCCTGTTGGCGATCCCCATCGTGCTGGCGGCGAGGCTGATCAGCGTGGCGGTACCTGGCGCTACGTTCCACGTGGTTGGCCTCTTGCCGTTCCAACGCAACGTGCTGGCGGCTCTGACCTGGGGGGGGCTTGCGCGGTGGGATATCGATCGCGCTGGCGTTGTCACTGCCCGCTTCGCCGGAGCGTGACTTATTGGTGACGGCTGCGTACTTCGTGGTGACGTTTGCGGTGCTGGTACAGGGCCTGACGTTTGGGAGACTCATCAGGCGATTGTTCCCTGGTGAAGTAGCCCAGACTCACGAGTAGGGGCAGTTCGCCGTAGCGAATCACATCTTGAGTGTTAGGAAGTCGTCGGGGTCTCGCTGGACGACTGTGGTCAGATCCACCTCTCCTCCGCAGTAGGGGCAAAGGGCCTGCGTGGAGTCCTCTGAAAGGGTGCGCGGCGGCAGAGGGGGCCGGAGTCCGAAGTCTCCTTCGGAGAGGCTCGTCCAGTGGGGATCAACTAGGTGTAGCGTCACCTCTCCCTCACCATCGGTGCCGAGGATCGTTCCGCAATGGGGACAGCAACTGACAGCCTCTAGCGGGAGGTCTGACTGGGCGAGCATCATGCGGCCGGGGAACTGGGCGGATGGGAGCAGGTAGTCAGGCATGTGGCGGAGGGTGCTCCGAGGGAGGATTGGGGAGTCGCGCACCGAAAGGTGCTCCTACTACTATACCCGTATGGGTGCTGTAATCCAGGCGAGTGGTATGACCGCGTGATTGCAATCAGCGAATCGCAGTGCGTGGCTTCCCTCCAGTTTCCCCTGCAAATGCATTATCTGAATGGTTCTTCCAAGGTAGGATTCCGTCATTGGGCTATAACCGTACGCGAGGAAACAGGAGAGTGGTGGGAATGAATCGCAGCCTTGTCGTCCTGGTGATCGTATCGGTGGCTGCATTGGCTTTGGGCTCATGCGGTTCCTCGGGCGACAGCGTCAAGCGCGCGGCGAATTCATTCTCTGAGGGCGATGCCTCCACTCACCTGGTGGACGAACTTGCGAAACGTACGTTCACTGACGAGTTCGGTCGCGCGCACGAATGCAGCGAGTTCGTAACGACGCTGGTGATGTCATCGTGGGAGCCGGATACCGAGTCTTGGATGATCACGTTCACGGGCGGGTACGAGCCGGGAACACGGATATTCCGCTTCTACGAGGCGGACGCGGGATTCGAGCGGGTGGCAGGGCCGCCGTTGGATGCTGCTTGCGGAGTAGAGTGACCGACGTTCACTGGCCGGTGCTCCAGTCTCCTGCGTGGATGCTGTCGAGCAGTCCTTTCATGGTGTCGTAGATGTACTTGGACGCGTTGGGGCGTCCGTCTTCGCGGTCGATGGTGGCGGCGAAGTAGCCGACTCCGCTGACGGCGACCTGAATCTTGCCATCGGCTTGCTTGGGCGCCTGGCCCCCGATGACGGGAATCCGAAGGCTTTGGCAGACCTCGGCGTAAACGTCGGGTGGCACGTTGGTGAGGTCGATCATGGCAACGCCCGCGTCCTGGAGCTTGTGCGCCCAGTGCATGACGTGGTCACGCACCTCTGGGCCACTCTGGACGCCAGCGGTGGGGCCTTGGGTGGGAAACCCGATCTGTGGGTAAGCTTCAAGGCCTGTTTCCATGACTGCGTATACGTTGTCGAAGAGTTCTTCTTCACGGGTGCGGATGTCTACTTTGGCCATGTCGACTCCGGCTTCTTGCTTGAAGCGGAGGGCAGCGGCGCCAACCTCTTTGGGGCCTCCGCGTGAGGGCGTGGTGGGCAGGTCGACGCTGACGACGGCTCGCTCACGGCCCCGCACGACTGCTCGTGCGAACGGGATCATGTCATCGACGGTGCACTCGTCGACGTGGTCGTGGCCGAGGACGTTGCGCCCAAGGCTGTCGCCGACTGACAGCAGATCGACTCCTGCGCGCTCGCATATCTTGGTCATTTGGAATTCGTAGACGACGGCGGCGGCGATCTTCTTGCCGTCGGCTTTCATCTGCTGTAGGTCTGCGGCGGTCATGTGCGCCATGAGGTTCTCCTGTGGGCGGCGGTCGTTGGTTACGATTTAGGTGACCTTCTCTTGGGCGAGGCCGCCGAAGCGGTTGAAGCGACGCCTGTCACGCCTGTCGGGGTCGTCCTTGCCGTCGGTTTCGACGTCACGGCCGGCCTGTCCCTGGGGTATCCAGGTGCGGGAGTCTTCAGTGCGCATGCCGAGGTAGGCGTTCTGCTCCGCGTCGCGGAAGGTGTTGATTGGGTCGCCACCGTCTTCAACGACTTTGATGTTGTCCTCAAGCATCTGGCGAAACATGATGATGCCTTTGTCGGAGCGCCCGAGGGTTTCGGTGGTGCGGTCTTGAATAACGCCCTGGCTGAACCAGGCGACGAGATCCTGGGGAGGGTTGGCGTCGAACATCTGCCACTGGGGTCGACCACGCCTGTCGAGTGTTGGGATGGGGAGTTCCATGAACGGAACGTCCTCATCTTTCTGGGCGGCGTCTCCGGGCTCAAGCTGGAACGACCGGAGCCACCAGTGAGCGGTCGTGTTGTCGTCGATGGGGACGCGAATCTGGACCGCGGGGCCGTTGCCCTTGGACCAACGCTCGCGATCCCAGCCATCGCCGCCCTGGCGGAGGGTGTAGGGGAAGATGATGGGGTGGCCGTCCGCCCACTCGGTCGCGTCTTCTGTTGAGCCCTCGTACCCGTGGCGTTTGATGAGACCGTAGTCGAAGGCGTCGAAGCCGATCATGGCGTGCTTGCTGCGGGTGCGCTTGGGGCCACGGCCGAGTTGCTCCTCGATGAAGTTGGAGAACGCGCCGTGGAGCCATTCCACGTGGACGGGGTCGAGGGAGTTCTCCTGGCACTGGAGCCAGTTGCAGGGGAGCTCCGAGTAGGCGACGTCGCGCTGTAGATCCTCCATGACCAGGTAGTCCCAACGCGGGAGTAGGGGGGCGGGCTGAGGGCCAAGGTAGGCCCAGACGAGGCCGCCCAGAACTTCAACGGGGTACGAGTTGATGGAGACCTTGGCGCGGAATGCACCAGAGGGGTCTTCGGCCTCTTCGTAGGGCATCTCTAGGCATGCGCCGGTCTCGTTGAAGAGCCAGCCGTGGTAGGGGCAACGGAGGCCGTTCTGCTCGGGAACGCCGTAGACCATGCCCATTTTTCGGTGGGGACATTGCGAGCCGATGAGCCCAAGGGTGCCTGAGCGGTCGCGGTAGAGGACGAGGTCCTCGCCGAGGATGCGCACGGGGAGTGTGTAGTTGATGCCGGTGAGCTCGGAGCGCGCGGCGATGGGGTGCCAGTAACGGCGCATGAGTTCGCCGCAGGCGGTGCCGGGGCCTACTTCTGTGTAGCGTTCGTTGGCTTCTTGGGTGAGCATCGTGGACTCCTAGGGATCGGTTGCGGCGCATGTTAGTCGGAGGTGGGCTGGTGCGC
The DNA here is from genome assembly GCA_027618515.1 of Chloroflexota bacterium. GTDB lineage: Bacteria > Chloroflexota > Dehalococcoidia > Lucifugimonadales > Australimonadaceae > CALGTL01. The sequence goes on from JAQCEV010000105.1 coordinate 5,416, forward strand.
TAGCGTGGTGGGGGACGGTGGGCCGCGATGACCGGTTTTGGCCTCGCTTTGGCGCCTGTTGGCTGGGAATCGACCCTTTCGACCCGGAATGGTCCTCGGTTTTTGCCTCTAGATCGGCGAGCGCTAACTAGTGTTCGCTCCTGGCGAGCCCCGATTTGGCGGAGCGGCGTTTGCAGGATGGGGCCAAATCGGCCCAAAGTGGGCCGATTTACCTCTGAGCATCAGTCAGCTCAAGACCGCGATCGCCCCGAGGTGAGGGGTTTTCTCTTCGGGGCGCTGGTACGTCGGTGACGTAGGTCGTCCTGGGCAGGGTAACGCGTGTGTGTGCGACGTCGCGAGGGGCGTTTGTCACACGCTAGAGGAGGGGGGAATGGTGAACACGACAGGAGGAATCGGGGGGCCGTGTCGAATCAATCTGGTGATTTGCCGCTAGGGGGCAGTGACGCGCCGCCGTCGGATGTAGATGGTGGCGGCGGCAAGCATGAGGGCGAGCGCGCCCATGCCCCAGGTGGTTAGGCCGGGCACAACCGGGGGAATGGCGACGGACGTAACCAGGGTCACGCTGTCGTTGCCCGGGACAGGATCTGGGGAGTGGCTGCCGAAACAGTCGCCGTGTTCGAGACCGTCCCAGGCGAGCCTGGCGCGGTCACAACGATGTCGAACGCCGCCGCTGCACCATTGGCTAGCGATGCGACGGTGCACGTCACCGTGCCGCTGGCATTCACGCACCCAGCGTCAGCCGAGACGAAAACGTTGCCTGCGGGTAGCGGGTCGGAGATGGCGACGGTAGTTGCAGTGTCAGGGCCATTGTTCGTGGTGGCGAGCGTGTAGGTGAAGTTCTGGTTGATCAGAGCGGTCGTTGGGCTTGCGGTCTTGGCTATCGCGAGGTCGGCGCTCAGAAGGTCGAACGTGGCCGTAACCGCTTTGGCGCTGTCCATCGTCACGGCGCACAGGCCTGTGCCAGAACAGCCGGAACCGGACCAACCAGCGAAGGTCGAGCCGCTGGCGGGAGTGGCATCCAACGTGACCGTTGCTCCCTCGAGGAAGCCGAAGGAACAGGTCGCGCCACAGCTAATACCGCTCGGCGTGCTAACTACCGTGCCCGTGCCAGTCCCCGCGTTCGTCGCCGTCAGCGTTTGCATCACCATCTCGTTGAGCAGCACTGATACGTCGTCGCTGCTCCAATTTGCGGCGACCAGGTCGGGCTTGCCGTCGCCGCTGAGGTCGCCGATTGCGACTGAGACCGGACCGGTCCCCGTTGCGAAGTCTGCCTTGGCCCCGAATGAACCTGTGCCGTCACCCAGGAGCACCGATACGGTGCTAGGACCGCTATTCGCCACCGCGAGGTCGGGCTTGCCGTCACCGTTCAGATCGCCGATCGCAACGGAGAAGGGACTAGAATCTACTGTGAAGTCGTTCTTGGTGCCGAAGAAACCAGCGCCGGTGCCCAGCAGCACCGATACACTGCTCGCGCGATTCGCGACGGCCAGGTCGGGCTTGCCGTCCCCGTTCAGATCGCCGATCGCAACGGCGGTTGGACTGATACCCGCTGCGAAGTCGGCCTTGGCCCCGAAGGAACCCGTGCCCGTGCCCAGCAGCACCGACACAGTGTCACTACTGAAATTCGCGACGGCGAGGTCGGGCTTGCCGTCGCCGTTCAAGTCCCCAATCGCCACAAAGTACGGCTTCGCACCCGTCGCGAAGTCGGTCTTGCTTCCGAAGGCCCCCGTCCCAGTACCCAATAGCACCGATACGGTATTGCTGTCGCGGGTCGCCACGGCCAGATCGGGCTCCCCGTCGGTGTTCAGGTCTCCGATCGCCACGGAGAGGGGCACCGCACCCGTCGCGAAGTCGGTCTTGACCCCGAAAGCCCCCGTGCCGGTGCCCAGGAGCACCGATACGCTGTTGCTACCGTAATTCGCAACGGCAAGGTCGGGCTTGCCGTCGCCGTCCAGATCCCCCATCGCCACGGAAATCGGAGCGGTCCCCGTCACGAAGTCGGTCTTGGCTTCGAAGGCGCCGAAGGGGGCGATGGCCGTCGTGTTGAGGAGCACCGAGACGTTGTCGCTGTCGTCATTCGCGACGGCTAGGTCAGGCTTGCCGTCGCCGTTCAGGTCCCCGATCGCCACCGAGGCCGGAAGGGAACCCGCTCCTAAGTCAGTCTTGGCTCCGAAGGCCCCAGCGCCGTCACCCAGCAGCACTGAAACGGTGCTGCCGCTGCCGTTCGTGACGACCAAGTCTGGCTTGCCGTCGCCGTTCAGGTCCCCGATCGCCACGGCGGTTGGACCGATACCCGCCGCGAAGTCGGTCTTGGTACCGAAGGCCCCAGCGCCGTCGCCTAGCAGCACCGACACGCTAGGACTAAAGTAATTCGCGGTGGCCATGTCAGGGTTGCCGTCGCCGTCTAGGTCGCCGATCGCCACGGACTGCGGACCGTTAGCCGCCGCGAAGTCAGTCTTGGTGCCGAAGGACGCTGGGCTTGCGGCAAGACCGGTTGAGGCGGGGAGTAGGGCCAGTACGGTGGCTGCGAGCAGGCCGCCGAGTACGAGGGACAGCCTCGCTCTTGGCATGATTGCAGATGTTTTGACTGGCGACTGGCCAAGGCTGGTTTTCATTTCGTTCGCTTTGTTCCCAGCAGGATTTGGAGGACGGGTTCACGCTTCTATCGATTGGCGCACGAGATGTCCATCTGTAAGCACGGGACCCGGTGTTTACGGGAAGGACATGGCAGATTCTAGCTTATCGAAATGGCAATTCCATGGTGAATGGTTCGATGGGTCGTAGGTGATCGCTCCCTCATCGAGAGATTGCTGACGAGAAACGAGATGGGGGACCGTGAGAGATTCACGGGCTGCGCCTCATGTCGGAATGACGTTGAGAGATCGCCGCTGGATTTGGCTTGCGGTGGTAGAGGGCTGTCGTTTGCCCCTCTCCTCAATCCTCTCCCCGAGGAGAGGAGGCCTGGAACGGGACGCTCTCGGGGTTGTTCGACTAGGTTGGTGCTGCGCTTATGAAACGGCGGGAGAGGCCGGGGGGCTGCGAGAGATTCTTCGCGGGCTGCGCCGGGTGTCCCGGGCTCGTTGGTGGGTTCGGTCGTGGAGCAAGTCGGGGCTCGCCCTCGGATCTCTTGGCTTCGCCGCCGGACTAAAGGTCG
>JAQCEV010000106.1 GCA_027618515.1 Chloroflexota bacterium
CACTACCGCGTTCAAGATCAGTAACCTCGTCTGTTCTTTTGTCGTCAATGTCAGTTCCTTCATGAGTGACATTTTCCCTGGCCAGTTAGCTACTGACTGAATCGTAGAACAACGACATCTCGTGCGTCTTGATGTGTCTCAAAACGTCTCATTTTGTCTCATTTACCTCTGGCCGCCGGGGCGAGCCATTTGTGAAAAACGTGGTGCATTTTGGTTCATTCCGGTCCATTTGCCGCTAGGGCCATGGGGCGAGGCGTTTTTCAAAAATGTGTGCCCTTTTGATCCGTTTTGTACCGTTGGCCTCTAGCTACCACTGGGCATTCGTGCGTCTTGACGGCGACCGTTTCTGTCCGAGGCTCGTTGGTAGGCGCAACGTGTTCTAGGTCGGGGTTCGCCCTCGGATCTCTTGGCTTCGCCGCTAGGCTTCCCCGGACTCGTTGGTGGGTTCGGTCGTGTAGCCAGTCGGGGCTCGCCCTCGAAACTCATGGCTTCGCCGCCGGCCTAAAGGTCGCTGGGGAAATCCGGGCGCGGGAGGAGCCAGGTGAGAGATCCGTTCGACTCCGCTCCGCTGCGCTCAGGATGACGTTAACAGGGGCCGGGGAGCATCGTTACAGGATAGGGAGTGGTTGACGACTGCGCTACGGGCATTTGTCACATAAGCGACTTCAAGGACGTTTTGGTCGCCAAGCGACCACCGCGAGGCCATGGCAGGCCTCGCGATCAGCAGTATTTTGCAAGGAACTGAAGCTAGGCTTCAGGGAGCATCTCGACGGGGGTTTGGCGCGGGCCGAGGCTCTCGTAGTACTCATTCGTCTCGGGGTTATACCGCCCCTGGTTGAAGGTGCCGCCCATCTGGCTCCGGATGATCACGGCCACCGTTCGCTGGCCTACCGTGTTCTCGGAATGGACTTCGTACGGCCCCACAAGGTCTATCTCCCCGGGACCGACCTCGACCGATGATGCCAGTTTGATCTCGGCGTAGTCAGGCCGTGAGCGGTCGTCCAGTCGATCGTAGCGCTCGACGCTCTCTTTGCCGTCGAGGACGCCGTATAGCGTGTAGATATGGGCGTGGTCATGGATGCGGGTGCGTCCACCACGATTGGCATTCTTGGTAAGCCCGTTGATCGCGAACCCGTACTCGTCGTCCACGTAGAACAGCAAGTTCTCAGCGCGACCGTCGGCGGGCACGCAGTCCGGCCAGTTCTTGGACGCGGCGACGACTGCGGGGTCGGCCAGGAGGTCAGAGAGGATGGGAGTGAGTGCCTGCCAGCGCTTGTCCAGATCAGGTTCAGAAGCGAACAGTTCCTTGGTCTTGGCTACGAACGTGTCCATGGCACTCTTCTTGGTCTCGATAACCATAACGGGGCCTCCTTCGATAATGGCGATAATCGGCGAGAGCCGACATTGACCAGCTACGCAGAGCCGGAGGGTTGAGGGACACCAGCAACCGAGTAGAACTTGGCGCAATTGTCCCAGAGGATCTTGCGCTTATCGTCATCGGAGATCGGGAGTTCCAGGAAGCTTTCGACAGCTATCGGGTACTTGGAATCACCGTGGGGGTAGTCGGTCGAGAAAACCATCTGATCGCTGCCCAACTCGGCGATGGTGTGTCGCGCGGGGGTCTCGTCGGGCTCGACGGAAACGATGACCTGGCGCTTGAAGTACTCGCTGGGGAGCATCTTCAGGTCTTGCATGAAGATGTCGCCTTCGCGCTCGTAGCCCTCATCCATGCGCCAGAGCAGCCAGGGAACCCAGGAGCAGTTCGCTTCCAGGAAAGCGACGCGCATGCCGGGGTGCCTCGCCAAGATGCCGCCGCCCAGGAAACTACCAAGGCCGAGCATCTGTTCCATAGGCTGGGAGTAGACGCGCCGCAAGCCGAAGTTCGGCTCGAAACGCTCGCCGACCTGAGGAGAGCTGGACCCTGAAGCTTCGTGGAAGCCGAGGGGCATGCCAAGCTCCTCTAGAACGTTCCAGAGAGGTTCGTAGTAGGGATCGTGCCAGGCTTTTTCGTTGACGATGTTGGAGCGCAGGAACGCGGACTTGAAGCCAAGCTCGGCGGCACACCTGCGCGCTTCTGCGACGGCGTCATCGATGTTGTATACGGAGAGCATCCCAGAGCCGAGGAGGCGCGTGTTGTCGCCTTGGCAAAACTCGTACAGCCAATCGTTGTACGCCCGGGCGATGGCGGCCGCGAACCGCGGTTCGAGGCCCGGTCGAGTCAGGATGCCAAGGCCACGCGTGGGGAAGAGCACGGCGATGTCGATCCCCTCAACGTCCATGGCCTCTAGCTCGACATCGGGGGCCCAACCTCGTGCTGCATGGTCACCGTACAGCAGCTGATTACGGTCGTAGTTGTGGCCCTTGTGTGGCGTGCCAGTGGTAACGCGCCCTGGGGGTGCATCTTCCGGCCAAGTCATGCCCAGGTCACGGATGTTCTCTGAGAGGCGACCACGGGGGGCTTGATCCTTGAACTCAGCGTCGATGTAGCGCACCCAAAGATCGTGGGGCTCCATGATGTGCATGTCGCTGTCGAGTACCTTGAACCCGTTCTTTGCCATGGGACTGGACCTCCGATAGACAAATTTGGCGCTACACCGTTGTGAGTCGTTAGACCGCTGCGGGTTGCTTGGCTCCGAGGAACTCAAGCAGCGCGGCCATGAACTCGTCGTCCTTGTTCTGTAAACCGTGGTCGCCACCCTCAAGGTGCAGCCACTTGACGCCTGCGGGGTTGTTCTTCGCCAACTCGTACATGTCACGTCCGGCGTTGAGCATGCGTGGGTGGGTTTCAGTGGAGCCGGTGCCGATGAACAACGGCACGTTCAACGTGTTGGTGATGCCGGCGCACATGTTGTAGTGCTCCGAGCAGTGTCGGTCCAAGTACACGTCGGCGGAGAAGTGCGCGCCGGGGTTGGGGAAATCGCAAGCCATGATCGTCTCGCCGTTGCCTTCGGCGACGAGGCGCAGGGCCTCTTCACGGTAGCCGAGGTACATGTCCTTCATCTCACACTGGGAGTAGTACTCGTGGGAGAAGCGGAGCGGGGCGAGGGAGATCACGGCGGCGACGCGTGGGTCTTGGGTCTTCGCCTGGCCAACGACGACCCGGACGGCTCCGAGGCTGGAGCCCATGAGGCCGATGCGGGTGTAGCCGCGTCCCTCTAGGTAATCGAGGATGGCGAGTTGATCCAGGTGAGTCTCGCTGAGGTACTCCCAGGCGTTGCCGACCTTGTGCCCGCCGGAGTGGCCTGCGATGACGTCATGGCCGCGCATGTTGAACAGTGCAACGGGGATACCCATGTCCCTGAACTTTTCGGCTCGGGGGTTGGACGGCGACGCGTAGAAGTTCGCGCCAGAGCCGTGGATCATGACCATGCAGTCGATGCTGAGATCTGTCCTGGGGTTCTCGGGTTCAAGCACGATACCGTGTAACTTGATCCCGTCACTGGTCGTTGTGCTCGTCAGTTCCACCTGCATATCGCGCGTCTCCTCAAGTGATCAGTACTCTAACCATTCCAAATAGTCAGGCAATGGCGGTATTCCACGAATCGCCGCGAAGTATAGACCTCTTGCGCCGGAAAATGGTTACCCCTAGTCCGGCTGGTGAGTACGTCTGATATCATCTGCTGTCGGGCGCGAGCGCCCGTTTTCCGAACGCGCAAGGAGTCAGTGAATGAAGCTGCACGAATACCAGGCCAAGGCACTTTTGGCCGAGTTTGGTGTGCCGGTGCCCGAGGGCTCGGTCGCATCCAACGCCGCAGAGGCCATCGAGGCCACGAAGAAGCTGGGCGGCACATCTGTCGTCAAAGCACAGGTACACGCGGGAGGCCGGGGCAAGGCTGGCGGCGTCAAAGTCGTGTCCAGCCCGGAAGAGGCAGGCGCGTTTGCCGAGTCGCTGATCGGCACCACGCTGGTCACTTTCCAGACGGGCCCCGCTGGCGCGCCTGTCCACCAGGTTCTGTGCGAACAGACGATGGATATCGAGCGTGAGATCTACCTGAGCATAACGACTGACGGCGGGCGCAAGCGCCCAGTGATCATCGCGTCGTCCGAGGGCGGCATGGAGATCGAAGAGGTCGCTCAAAACGAGCCCGAGAAGGTCTTCACCGAACCCATCGACCCGGCCATCGGCTTCCAGCCCTATCAGGGCCGCAAGATCGCTGGTGCGTTGAATCTTCCCCCAGAGCAGGTTCGCCCATTCGTGGCACTGGTGGACGCCTGCTACCGAGCGTACATGGACACGGACTCGTCCATGATCGAGATCAACCCACTGGTGCTGACCAAGGACGGCAAGATGCTGGCCCTGGACGCCAAGATGAGCATCGATGATGACGCCATGTTCAGGCACAAGCCTCTGGCGTCCCTCCGGGACACCTCACAGGAGGATCCGCTGGAGGTTCAGGCGTCTGAGGCAGACATCGCCTACGTGAAGCTCGACGGCAACGTGGGCTGCATGGTGAACGGCGCTGGTCTGGCGATGGCGACGATGGACACGGTGAAGTTCGCAGGCGCTGAGCCGGCCAACTTCCTGGACGTCGGGGGTGGAGCCGGTGAGGAGAAGATCTCCCACGCCATCCTGCTGATGCTGTCCGACCCGAACGTGACCAAGGTTCTGGTCAACATCTTCGGCGGGATACTGCGCTGCGACATCGCGGCACGTGGGCTCGTCGACGCGTACGGCAAAGCTGACCGACGCCCGCCGCTGATCGTTCGCCTGCTGGGTACCAACGTGGATGAGGGCAAGAAGATCCTTGCGGATTCCGACCTAGAGCTGACGCTCGTGGGCACGTTGGAAGAGGCTGCGGCCGCGATCACTAAGTAATCCTCTCGCCGACCACAGGGTTGCGAGAACGAGACGAGAGAAGAGAGCACATGAGCATACTGGTTGACCAAAACACCCGCCTGCTGGTGCAGGGAATCACCGGACGCGAAGGCAGCTTCCACGCGGAGCGCTGCAAGGCGTACGGCACGAACCTGGTCGCAGGCGTTACCCCCGGCAAGGGCGGCACGACTGTCCTGGATGGCACACCGGTGTTCGACACCGTGGAAGAGGCCATCGCCGAGACGGGCGCGAACGTTTCATTGATTTTCGTGCCCCCGCCGTTCGCTGCCGACGCGATCCTTGAGTCGGCTGACGCTGGCCTGCCGTTGGTGATCTGCATCACTGAGGGTGTGCCGGTGAAGGACTCGACCATGGTGATGCGTTACCTGGAGGGCAAGAGCACTCGACTCATCGGCCCCAACTGCCCAGGGCTCATCACTCCTGGCGCGAAGGCCAAGGTTGGCATCATGCCGGGGAACATCCACTTGCCCGGCACGACGGGTGTGGTGTCACGCTCCGGGACGCTGACGTACGAGGCTGTGGGTCAGCTCACGGCTCGTGGGATCGGCCAGTCGACGTGCGTCGGCATCGGCGGCGACCCGGTCTCCGGCACGATGTTCGTGGACGTCCTCAAGGCGTTCAACGAGGACCCCGAGACGGAGTCCATCGTGCTGATCGGTGAGATCGGCGGAACGAAGGAGCAGGAGGCAGCAGCCTACATCAAGGAATTCGTGAAGAAGCCGGTGGCTTCGCTGATCGTTGGCCAAACGGCTCCTGTTGGACGCCGGATGGGTCACGCAGGTGCGGTCATCACGGGCACGGCCGCTCTGGCGTCCGAGAAGATGAAGGCACTGGAAGACGCTGGTTGCCACGTGATCCCTACGCCTGCCGACATCGGTCGGGTGGTGCAGGAGATGCTGGGGTAGCGTTCGCTTAGTAAAGAATCGAGAGAGGCTCCGGCTATGCCGGGGCCTCTTGCGTTAACCGGCTACGCGCCTAGCTGGTCAGCGAGATCTTCGAAATCAGCGGCGGCGACACGGGCGGCGCCGTGTTCGAGGGTACGGTCGATGAAAGCGGTGCGGAAGCCGACCGCGCGCGCGGCGGCGAGGTCTTGTGGGTGGGCGGCGACCATCATGACTTGATCGGGGGCGAGACCCAGGAGTTCGGCGGCCCCCAGGTAGACTCGGGGTCGGGCTTGTAGTGGCGCATGAGCTCGGCTGAGAGGATGACATCCCAGGGTAGGTTGGCGTTCTTGGCAATGTCGACGAGCTGGGAGACGTTGCCGTTGGATAGCGTGGCGACGACGAATCGGGCCTTGAGGCGCGTGAGCCCGGCGACGGAGTCGGGCCAGGCGTCGAGCTTGCGCCAAGCGCGGTTGAGGTCGTCGAGCGCAGCGTCGTTGAACCCGGAGATGCCTAGGTCCGCGAGCGATTCGACCAGCGATATGCGGTGGAGGTCGTCGAAGTTGGTCCAGGGCAGGTCGCCGCTGCGAACGCGTGCCATAGACGGCTGGTAGCCCGCTCGCCAACGATCAGCGAGGGCTTCCCAGTCAGCGTCGATCCCGGCTGCACGGCCGATGCGGGCGGCCTCGCGAGCGACGCTGGTGCGCCAGTCGACGACGGTGCCGAAGACGTCGAACGTGAGTGCTTTTACCTCTTCGTAGGCCACGTTGTTACTCCTGGCTAGGCGTGATGGTGGAGGCGACCGGGTTCCAGCGCTCGAAGATGATGTCACCTTCTAGGAGCGGGTAGAGGACGTCGACGAATCGAGCGGTCGCCGGTGAGGCGCGGTGTATCTCTTCGGAAGCCTCGTCCTGGAATTCGAAGAAGCTCAGGAACGCGAAGGAGTTCTCGAAGTCCTGAACGCAGGTGTACTGGAGCGTGCCTGGCTCGTTGGCTTTGATGTAGTCGATGAGGTCGGAGATGGCGTAGAGGGAGGGCTGGACGGACTCGGGGGTGACGCTGAAGCGGGCGGTCATGTAGATGGGCACGGTTGTCTCTTCTAGAAGGGTTTGAAGACCATGAGGACGAGCATCCAGACGATGAGGATGGTCATGACGATGTTGATGCCGCGGTACTGGGGGCCGCCCACCAGGCGGTGTTGCTCGGGTAGTACCTGGCCTTGGGTTAGCGCGTCGGGCATGAGTTGGGCGGCTTGCTTCTCCCAGCGCGCGAAGGTGAAGAACGGGATGATGAGCGCGAGGATGGCCGTGCCGTAGGCGGCGTTGAGCCAGCCAGTGGCGGTGAGGTCGAGGTCCTGCTGCCAGGCGGTGAGCACGCCAAGGAGGCTGACGGAGACCAGGCCAATCATGCTCATCTTCCCGCCAACCGCGCTCATCTTGAGGTAGGTGGCGAAGATGCCAGGCTCGGTCGTCTTACGTGCGTAGACGATGGCGTACTGGGACAGGAATATCCCGCCCATCATGATGAAGGCGAAGCAGAGGTGGAAGAACTTCAGGTATTCCCAAGCCATGGGGAGCTCCTATTGGGCCGGTCTTGTCGACGACCAAAGATTACGCGACTCGTTGGCAATGGCAAAGTCGCTGACGAGAGATCCGCTAATCGCGGTATTCGTCTCTGCTATGGACTGTTTGACTGGATTCCAGCTCCGTCTGTATCGTATTTTCTTATAATCATTCGAACGCTAGGCGGTGCAACCGTGAATCCAGAAGTACTACTGCAGGCGACGGTTTCAACGGACGCCGCGACGAACGATGCGGTGCAGTCGGTTGTAGCCTCCGTGCCCGCAGCAGCGGCCGGTTGGCTGGTGTGGGCGATCTTAGGATTTGCGTTCGCCGGTTTCGCTTAGGTGCTGTACCTCGGCTACAAAGCAGAGCCAGTAGGCCTCGATAAAGGCGAGATGCGTCGCGCCGTCGCGGGGTTCCTGATCATCCTGTTCGGGTTGCTGGTCGCGGCGAGCTTCTTCGATGGCGGGCCAGACGTCCCCCAAGAGCTCAAGGGAATCTTTGCAGGTGCAGTAGCAACGGTCCTGGGGTTCTATTTCGGCGCTCGTGGCGTAGAGACGGCGGCGAAGGATGCCAAGGACGCACAGGACGCGAAGGCGGCCGCAGACGCGCAGACCGTCGGGGAGCCAGAGGAGCCAATCAAGCCATGAGAATCGTTGGGGGCAAGATCGAATTCAGCGTGAAGCGCATCCCGCGACCGTTTCCGGAGTCGGTGTGCGCGGTGTGCGTGTGGCCGTTCATCTGGTACGAGGAGGATCGGTACGACGATCCGTGCCTGCAGGTGCATGAGCGCTACCACTGGAACGATCAGCTTCGATGGCTGGTTATCCCGTGGTTCATCGCGTACGGGATACTCAGGCCGTTCCAGGGTGGTGGTGCGGGTCACTGGCTAGAGCGCGAGGCCTACGCGCGACAGGACGCTTGCCGGGCGGCGGCTGGCGAGTAGCCGCCGCCCGATCTGGCGTTGGGCTTCGACCTAGGGCGTGGGCGCTAACGTTTCAACCACGCCGATCTTGTTTCCCTCCGGGTCTAAGAACAGTGCGATCCTGATCCCGCCTCCCAGAATAGTCATCGGCGGAACGATAACTTTGGCGCCAAGCGCTTCGGCCTTCGCGGCGTAATCGTCGGCTGAGTCGACGTTGGCGTAGAGTCGCACGCCAGGCACGCCGCCTTCGTCCGTTACGGGGT
>JAQCEV010000107.1 GCA_027618515.1 Chloroflexota bacterium
GGGGGGGGGGGCCAAAAGGGGCCAAAACGGCCCATTGCCTCTGGGTGGTTGGTGCAAAATCTCGTTCATTTTCGTTCATTGGCTTGTGGGAGCTCGGGCGCGTGGGGCATTGGAACCACGATAGCGTTTTGGGGTGCGATGTCGCTAGTGGCGTTTGTCACTGTGGCCGGGTCGCCACGACGGTGGGTTCGAATCGCGGACCATGGCGCGACGGGCGGCGGCTCCCGGGGGCAGGGCGATGGCCTGCTCTATGAACACGGCTAGAGACTTCTCCGGCAGTGGGGCGTCGATCACGATGTCGAAGTAGCGCAATTGCGTACCAGTGCCGGTCAGCAGGTAGTCGGGATCGGGCAGCAGGACGCCGAACTCGAATCCGACTTTCACGCGGTCGTCCTTGGGGAACAGACCACAGAAGTAGCCCACGTCCGGATGCGTGAACGCTACGCACGCCCAGCCCAGCTTGACCGATTCGGTGGCCGTTGGGGCGACGGCGCTGACGAGGGCGGCGAGCTGGTCGACGAGACGTTGGATGTCGGGGGGATAGTTGGCGAGGAACGCTTGGCGGGTCATAGGGGGCATGGGGTGGCTCCATCGGGGACGAGGGACGTAGGGAATACGATAGCGATTGGGGGCGTTGTAGGGAGGGGTGGTTGTCAGTGCTTCGGCCGTTCGCTCGACGAGCAGCGGGAACGATTGGTGGGGGCTAGTCTGGGCGGGAATACGACTAGAGGAGGGATGCGATGGCTGCGTTCAGGACGTTCGTGGGTGGGGTACAGGTGACGGCGGTGAGCGATGGGGATCTGTTTTTGGAGAGGTCGTTTTACCCGGAGATCTCTGGGCCACAGTGGGCGGAGTATTCGGACGCGGTTCAGGCTGATGGGCGGTTGCTGATCAATCTGGGTTCTTTCGTGTTGCATTCGGGCGGCCAGAATATTCTGGTGGATACGGGTTTGGGGGCGACCCCGGGGCATTTCATGGCCGATTGCGGTCGGTTGCCGGGCGAGATGCGCGATGGGGGTGTGCCGCCAGATGATATCGATACGGTACTTCTTATGCATCTGCATGGCGATCACATGGGTTGGAATATCGTGGACGAGGGAGACGAGCGCAGGCTAGGGTTCCCAAAGGCTCGCTACCTAGCGCCAAAGGTGGACTGGGATGATTCGCTGGCGATGGCTAGCTCGACGTTGGCGTCGGCTGAGGATGAGGCGGTGCGGCTGAGGCGCGTGAATGCGTTCGTGAACCAGGTGCAGCCGCTGCAGGCGTTTGGGCGGCTCGATCTGTACGCGGGGGAGCATGTGGTGACGCCGGAGGTCAGCACCCTGCCCTCCCCCGGTCACACGCCGGGGCACATGTGCGTGAGGATATCGTCGCAGGGCGAGACGGCGATCATCATCGGGGACGGTGTGCATCTGCCGCACGAGGTTCACGAGACGGATTGGGTTTGCCGTGGCGATCGCGATGGCGCGATGACGATCTCCACACGAGAGAAGCTGCTGGACGATGCTGAGAGCGCTGGCGCGCTGGTGCTGGCGGGTCACTTCCCGGCGCCGGGCGTGGGTCGGCTCGAACGCGTTGAGGGACGTCGATACTGGCACGCGCTGTAGGCGCTATGCACGTGAGGGGGTAGGGTCCACTCGTCCACTGGTCGCTCGTCCACATCGGGCGTGGGATCAGTACGTCGGGTAACCGGCGGTGCCAGCAACGAAACGCCAGCGTGCTCGGCGTTTCGGGCGCGGCGTGGATGTGTGTCACCTGCGGGGGCACCAACCAACGGCGACATGGGTCGCTGATATTCGTGAAAAACCGTACAGCCTCCGGGCTCGTATGGGGGCGTTCTGTGCGCCCGGAAATAGCCTATGACAATGGCATGGGGACGGGCCAGACGGAGGTACGTTCGCCCCAGTGTCGGTGCGCTCTATCGTCCTCGATTGCAGCGACTTACGACGCTGTCCGCTGAGCGAGGGAACACGATCGTGTTGATTGTGGCGCTGGCGTGGACGGAAGAATCAACAGGGGAAAAACCATGAAACGAGGCTACTCGAATGCATCTCCCTGCGGTCCGTTCTAGAAGCAGCGCTCGCCTTTCAGGCACAGGACGAGCGCCGCGAAGCCTAGCAACCTGTCAGACGTCTCGCGCGGTACTAGCGTGCGACGGCCAAGGCACCAAGTTAACTTGGTGCGATCTGCGCGAAACCGAGCGCGGTAGGTGGAGTCAGCGCTCCATGAGGCAGACGGCGTACCGACCCTACCTTGAGTACAGGCCAACTCGCGTTGGGGCACTCGTTTCTGATGCCACATGCCTCATCAAAGCGATGAGTCACCAGACGACGGAACGTGTTTCTCCGCCGACCTGATGGTCGCAAGCGCCGTTGCCTAACACCAGCTATCGCTGGTCGTTACTTGAAGCAGGGGGAGGATCAGGGCTATGGCCTAGAAAACGTGCGTACTAAAAAGCACTCGTACCGATACTCAAAGCAATTCATGTCCCGGCCCACGACCGAAAACTCCTGGATCTGCGCTCCTGCCTGACCATGCGCACTTACCGGGACCCGTTGGTTCAACAAGAAAAAGGGGGGGTATTTATGAAAAACAGAGGTGACCTGTATGCATTCCGTATCCCCGCGCTCGAATAATGTCCGCCTTCTGAATGGGACGTTACTTGTGGCGCTGTTGGCTTTTGCGGCCTTCTTTGCCATCACGGGCGAGCAGCGATCATTCGCAGCTACCGCCCCCAACGCCACGATGATGGGTTCGCTGATCGTTACGACGACATATGAATCCCTGGGAGTCCGGCTCCAGTACACCGACGATGTGAACGACGACGGCACCGCGATCCTCGAATGGAAAAAGTCGAGCGATGGCACATGGCTGCCAGGCACTGCCCTCATCAAGGACACTCGCGCAGAAGCCACTCAGCTTAGTCGGGTCTATGTCAACGAATACCAGTTCGAGTACAGGGCAAGCCTGGTTGGGCTAGACCCCGGCACGTCCTACGATGTCCGCGTTATCGTGACCGACCCCGACGGAATAACGGGTACCAACCCGGCTGTCGGCACGGTCTCGACGTGGGCGGAAACCAGCACGATCAACGTCACTGGACGGTCGCTGTGGGTCGACGCTGCGACGGGCAGCGACACGAACGACGGCCTGTCGGCGGTGAGCGCCTTCAAGACGATCCAGCAGGCCGCAGACGTGGTCATCCCTGGTGACACGGTGACGGTCAAGAACGGCACGTACCGTGAGCACGTTCGGCTAACCCGCTCGGGGCTCAGCACGAACTACATCCACTTCAAGTCTGAGACTCCACAGGGGGTGATCTGGATGGGACCGGTGGGGTCAGACCGAAGGAACCGGGAGAACCGGCTCCTGATGACTGACGCGTCATTCCTGCGCATCGACGGCTTCTATTTCGACGCCGTCGACACGAACAGCGCGGTCACGATCTCAGAGAGCTCGACCGATGTGATCGTTGAGAACAACTACGTTACGAACGCCAATGGTGAGCACACCGCTGCGGCACCGGGGACGGACGCGGGGAACGGCAGCCAAAGCTCGGAGGGATACAGCGTCCGAATCGGCGGAGATGTGGTCAACCCTGGTTCCAACAACATCACCACCGTCACTCGCATCACGGTCCAGGACAACGAGATCTTGGTTACAGAACGAGAGGTGCTGGAGCACGGCGGCATAGAAACGTCGTCAATAAATCTCGGGAATCACGTGATTCGGCGCAACAAGGTTACGTTCGGATACACGAGCCCAGGAGGCCACGGCGAGGATTGCATCCACCACGCCGAGAACAGCAACAACGATGCGGGCTTCAACGAAACGGACATCTACGACAACGTATGCATCAACGCCACGGACGACGGATTGGAGTTGGACGGCGCGGACGTCAACCTACGGGTTTGGGGAAACACGGTTTACGGTCAGAACCTGGGTACCAGCCTGGCGGCCGTGGGCGTTGGCCCAGCGTACATATTCCGGAACGTTTACTACGCGCCACAGCAAGCGTGGACCACCTGCGTGGGTATCAAGACCGGTGAGAACAGCACCGGGTGGGCATTCGTGTACCACAACACATTCCACCTTGATTGCTCCGGTTCCTACGGTTGGGTGAACTCGGGCAACGACAGAACTGCGGAGAATCAGGTCTTCAGGAACAACATAATGAAGGTGACGGGCCGTGCCTTGACTGCCAACATCAGCAGTTCTGGCGAATGGTTCCTAGACTCGGACTACAACTTCTTTGACGACGTCGATGGCGGCATCTTCGGCAAACTCGACGGCGTTCAATACAACAGCCTTGCGTTGCTGCAAGCTGGAGTCTCCGGCAAGTGGACCGCACTAGAGGCCAACAGCATCGCCGGTGAGGCGGCGTTCGTGGACTCGACCAACGCGACTCTGGCGAACCGGAACTACAGGCTTGCCAGCGGTAACGTTGGGATCGACTCGGCGGTCGTGATACCTGGGTTCAACGACGCAAATTCCGGCTGGCCCTTCATGGGTGGTGCGCCGGACATGGGCGCCTACGAGGACGGCTCAGCCGCGCCCGCGCCGAGCCCGGCCCCAACTCCGACCCCCACACCTACGTCAACGACCGCACCTACGCCTACTCCAACGCCCGCGCCAACGACGACGTTACCGGTCGTTGACCTGGCTATTGAGGGGGACGAGTGGCGTTACTTCAAGGGCACGAGTGAACCGGCCGCCGACTGGCGCGCCGCGGGTATGGATGACTCACTCTGGGACATCGGCCTGAGTGGCTTCGGGTACGGCGACGGGGACGACACGACTTTGCTGGACGACATGCGACGCAACTACGTTTCCGTCTACGCTCGACGTTCGTTCGAGATCGTGGATCCGACCGCGATTGCCAGTATGACGTTGAGCATGAACTACGACGACGGCTTCATCGCCTACATCAATGGGGTGGAAGTCGCACGCTCGAACGCGCCGACCGCGCCGACGTTTGACAGCCAGGCAACCGCTTCCCACGAGGCGCGCGCCGTCGAGTCGTTCGTGGTGGCCTCGCCTGCATCACTCTTGCAGCCGGGAACGAACGTCCTGGCCGTGCACGGGTTCAATTTTGGCATGACCCGCTCTGACTTCACGATGACGCCAATGCTGTCAGCGGAGGTGGGGGAGACAGGGACAGCTCCGGCGCCCGGGACCATAGTCCCGCTCGCAATCGAGGGTGACGCATGGCGTTACTTCAAAGGCACCGGTGAGCCGGTCGCCAACTGGAATGCAGTGGGGGCCGACGATTCAACATGGGAAGCAGGGTTGAGCGGCCTAGGGTACGGGGACGGGGACGATACGACGATCCTGTCTGACATGCTCGGTGGATACACCTCCCTATACGTGCGGCGAACATTCGATGTGGCCGACCCGGCTGCCGTTACACGATTGACGCTAGGCATGAACTACGACGACGGGTTCGTTGTTTACATCAACGGGGTGGAAGTTGCCCGAGCGAACGCGCCGACAGCCCTGACGTTCGACAGCGTGGCGACTGCTACTCATGAGGCGCGTGGGGTTGAGGGATTCGATGTGAATTCCCCAGGGTCTCTGTTGTAGGCGGGCACGAATGTCATTGCAGTGCACGGCTTGAATGGCGGGCTGACGAATTCTGACTTCACCATCATTCCTTTGCTGACTGCGGAGATCGTGCTGCCGGAACCGACTCCAGAGCCGACGCCCACGCCGACTCCAGAGCCAACACCTACCCCGACGCCTGAGCCGACGGCGACGCCAACACCCGAGCCGACACCGACGCCGGAGCCGGAGCCGGTTACTGGAGTGACGATCGGTTCATCGAGCGATGGTACGACGGCGGAGGCACGGTTCACCTGGACGAGTCTCGCCGGTGGCCAGTACGTACAGATGGGCATCGCACCGGGTGCGTATGCGGTGATCCAAGGGGATTCCGCAAGTGCGTGCTGTGACTTCACTACGACGGTGGTAAGCCTGATGCCAGGTACGACGTACTACTACCGCGTTGGCAGCCCGGCGACGGGATGGACCATAGAGGATAGTTTCATCACGGCAAACTAGACCTTGCGATGCTTTTGACCTAGAGCGTTATCAAGCGGTGGAGACTGGCATGGCTGGTCTCCACCGCATTGGCGCTGGAGCGCTGCGGCGCCGTGCCAATTCATGCCCATCGACTTTGACTTCTACTTCACGAGATACACGAACAGTTGGTTGGTTCCGTGCGGGTCGTCGCTCCCGGGGACAGATTCATAGGGTTCGGTTGACTCTATCAACTGCCATCGACCGGCTTGTTCGTGGGCATCCATAACACCTTTGAACTTAGCGATCACGTCGTTGCGCACGGTGAAGATCATGTGGGCGCCGGGCTGGACGATACGGATGAGATCGTCGAAGGATTCCGCAGGAGCGTGACCACCGACGAAGGTGCCTAGGCAGACCATGGCGGCGAAGTGGTTGTCGGGGAAATCCAGGTGGTCGCCCAGCGCCATCTGGCGAGTCTCCTTGTAGGCCCCGGTCTGCGCGGCGACGCGAAGCATGCCCTCGGGAAGGTCTAGTGCTGTGATGTCCCTGTACCCGAGCAGTACGAGGATCTGCCCTATATTGCCGGTGCCCGCTCCGGCGTCGAGGACCGGGCCCGTACCTTTTGGCACGTACCGTCCAACCAGGCCTGCCGCTATGGCTGGAGATCGATAGCCGTAGGCTTTGAGATCGGCGTCGTATTCTGCCGCCCATGCGTCATATCGTTCAAGGACTTCATCCCGGCTCGTGGAAGAGATCACCCATTTGACGCGTTCGTCTCGGTTGGGGAGCGTCATCGTATACCTCCATAGTCATTTGATCGCAGCTGGGCCGCAAGGAAGGGGGCACCCTACGCGGGCTCAGGCGGTGAGTCAAATCCGGTCGGTGCACGGCCGCTGACCTGATCAGCGGTCACCGTCACGTTCGCGAAGTGACGAGACGATGCGCTACCCGCAGGAACGCAAAGAACCCCGGCTTTAGGCCGGGGCTCTTTCTTGCGCTGAACTTGGAGGCGACGAGCGGAATCGAACCGCTGATAGAGATTTTGCAGACCTCCGCCTTAACCACTTGGCCACGTCGCCTGGGGAGGGTTAAGCGTACCGGTGCCCGCGCGGGGAGTCAACGCACCCACGGGCATGGCCCGCGAACCGGGTCACGCCTTGATGGGCATGACGGCGAAGGTGCAGTTGTCGATGAACGATGTGGCGTGACCTGAGCCGGTGACGTCCGTGATCCGGACGATGTCGCCTGCACCGAGGCGGACGCTGCTGCCGCCGTTGGCAGGGGTGACTTCCATGATGCCGGAGAGCACGACGAGCCAGCGCCGTTCCGGGGCGGGGTGGGGTTCCATGGTTTCGTCGGGGCGGGTGCGGATGTAGACGCCGGTGGTCGATTCGAGCTTCAGGAGTCCCGGGTGGTCAGCCAGTGGGGTCTCTTCAATGTGCGTGTGGTTGTCATCGCCGGTGTACATGCGGTAGATGGCCATAGGGTTCTCCTCGTGGGGCGGGTGGAGGGTCGGATGCGTGCGAGCAGGATAGCTCGCGGTGGCTACAGGGCGCACGCCTCTTCCGGCGACTCGTCTAGCCACCATTCGCCGTCAATCATGGCCCACGTGTAGGAGAGCAGGTCCAGTCCACGCCCGGTATTGGTCGCGACGCTGACGAGGGTGGAGCCAGACACGCCGGTGGCCTCCACGAGTGCTACGGTCCAGACCAGCGGAGCGTCATCGTTCAGGCCGTTCCAGCCACGGGTGAAGCTGGCTTCGCCGATGAGGCCGAAGAACCAAGGGTCGGGCCCGCACACCTCGCGGAACGCGGGCGAGTTGAAGGTGTAGGTGTCGTCGAAGCGGGCCTCGGTGCGGGCGAGGGTGAAGGCTTCGGCACGCAGGCGCAGCGCCTGGGCTTCGGGCGCCCGTTCAACTATCGGCCCGGGCGTCGCGGGGAGGGGAGTGGCAGTGGCTTGCGAGGTGGCGGTCGCTGTTGGCAACGGCGGAGGCAGGGTCGGCTTGGCCGGGGAGGCGCAGGCCAACGCAAGCAAGGCGACCATCGCGAGGAGAACGGCCGGCACTGTGCGCCTCAAACGCTCAGAACCCTCGCCAGCCGTAGCCGGTGATGAGGCCACGGAGGTAGGCGATCTGCCCGGTGTGCTGGCCCGCGTCCGATACGGCGCCGACCAATGAACGCCAGAGAGGACGGGGTTCGCGACCGGCGGCGTAGGAGGAGTTTTCTAGGAATCGTTCAGGCGTGATACGAGCGATACGCTCGACGGTAGCTTGCTGTGCGGCCTCGACGTAGCCGAGGAGGTTTTCCCGCGAGGGGCGGAAGGCCGCGACCTGCTCAAGGGTGTCGCCCTGCCCGGTTCGCTCGGGATCGACGCCGAATCTAACGGGCCAGGCTTGAGTGATCCAGACTTGCTCCTCACCGATAGCT
>JAQCEV010000108.1 GCA_027618515.1 Chloroflexota bacterium
CTTGGCTTCGCCGCTGGGACTAAAGGTCGCTCGGCGCTCCAGGACTCCGGGCTCGTTGGTGGGTTCATCGTGGAGCTAGTCGGGGCACGCCCTCGGATCTCTTGGCTTCGCCGCCGGACTAAAGGTCGCGCTGGCGCGCTCCGGGACTCCGGGCTCGTTGGTGAGTTCGGTCGCGTAGCTAGTCGGGGCTCGCCCTCGGATCTCTTGGCTTCGCCGCCGGACTAAAGAAATGCCGGAGTGATGGCTGCATCGCTCCGGCGTTGGTTGGCTATTCGGTTGTGCGTTTGCCTTCGACTCCGTTGCTGCTCCCGGGGGTGTACCCGGATGGCGCGCCCTCAGTTGAGAGGTTCTTGTTTGCGCCTAGGTCGTGATCGCGGAGCTTCAGGTTTCAATTTCTTAGCCCCTGATGAAAGCAGCCCATGCCGCGCCCATAAGGGCCAAAGTGGGATGGATCCACTGGTGATCCAGTGCGTAGATCCTGCGCCTGAGCATATCGCACCTCCCGGCTACTTGGTCCGGGCTTCGGTGGAGTGGGTTTTCCCTTCACTCCCTTCAACCCAAGAGGATCGTACGCCCGGCGTGTGATGCGGTTGTGGAGTGGATGGGGGGAGTCGTGAAAGCGTGTGAAGGGGCTGTGAACGGTGAGGTTAAAGAGCGGCGAGAAGGCGGTGGTGAGCGTGAGGCAGGGAGTGGGTTTGGCCGATAGGGGCTGCGGATCGCGTTGACCTGCTGAGCGTGCGGCGTCACAATTGCGGCGTCTGAGCGTCGACCTGAGCCGTCGATCGGCGCGGAGGGTTAGATTGCGTACTGCTTGCATCGCCCGAAAAGAGAGCACGTCGTTGTGCGTGGATCTGCCTGGCCATGGCTAGGGCAATCTGGAAGGGTGCGATCAGTTTCGGGATGGTGGCCATTCCTATGAAGCTGTACATCGCGACTGAGAGCAAGGACATCTCCTTCGTGACGCTGCACAAGACCTGCCATTCGCGCTTGAAGCAGAAGCGATGGTGCCCATTCCACGAGGAAGAAATCGAGTCCGGCGATGTCGTTCGGGGCTACGAGTTTGCCAAGGACGAGTTCATGGTGATGGAGGAGGAGGATTTCGAGGATCTTCCGCTGAACTCCAAGCACACCATCGAGATCGTCAGCTTCGTGGATCTGGCGGAAGTCGATCCCGTTCACTATGAGAAGAGCTACTACGTTGAGCCCGAGTCAGTCGGGATCAAGCCGTTCTATCTGCTGAAGAAGGCGCTAGAACAGAGCAATCGCGTGGCGATCGCTAAGGTGGCGCTCCGCCAGAAGGAGCACCTGTGCTTGGTGCGGTCGTATGGCGACGGGCTGATCATGGACACGATGTACTACCCGGACGAGATCCGGACGACGGCTGAGCTCGATTGGCCAGCCGCAGACACGATCGTGACGGACGCTGAGTTGGCGATGGCGAATATGCTGATCGAGCAACTGGCGGGCGAGTTCCATCCTGAGCAGTTCCAGGACGAGTACCGGGATGCGCTGCTGCAGGTGATCGAGGGGAAGCTTGGCACGGGGGCGGTGGTGTCGCCAGCGCCCGCTGCGCCTGCGGGCAAGGTGCGCGATCTGATGGAGGCGCTGCGGGAGAGCATCGAGGCGGCGAAGGCCGATCGTGCGCAGTCGCCCGGGTTGGCCGAACAGGCTGAGCAAGTAGCCGAGCCTAAGAAGCGGACACGCAAGGCGGGCTGATGGCAACGAACTCCGGTGTGCGTGCGGGATCAGCTTCGTTTCACCGGATAGAGCCGATGCTGGCGGCGTCGGCACCTGAGCCTTTCGATTCCCCGGATAAGTTGTTCGAGATCAAGTGGGATGGCATCCGTGCTATCGCGGTGATCGAGGACGGGTCTGTCCACATGCATACGCGCGGTATGAAGGATATCTCCGAGCCGTACCACGACATCGGCAAGGCGCTGTTGAAGGCGTTCAAGGGCGAGAACGTGGTGCTGGATGGCGAGATTATCGCGATGGACGATGAGGGTGTGCCGCGCTTGCATCGGGTGATGGAGCGCTGGCATCAGGGCAAGTTGGCTCGAAAGCCAGTGCCCGTCAGCTTCGAGGTGTTCGACATCTTGCACCGCGATGGGAAGTCGTTGATGCGCGAGCCGTTGTACCGGCGTAAGGCGCACCTGAACGAATGCATCGAGCCGAACGATCTGGTGCACGTGTGCCATTACGAGGAGGGCGAAGGCGTGGCGCTGTTTGAGGCGGCGCGGGATCTGGGCCTCGAAGGGATCGTCGCGAAGGATAAGTCGAGCAAGTACGAGCCGGGGAAGCGTAGCAAGCATTGGCTGAAGGTGAAGCATTCACATTCGGCCAATCTGGTTGTGGGCGGCTATACGTTCGGCGGTGGCGCTCGCAAGGAGTTGTTCGGCAGTCTGTTGCTGGGGGCTTACGTTGGCGGCAAGCTGCAGTACGTGGGCAGTGTGGGCGGTGGTTTTTCCAAGCAGGACTTGGACGTGACGTACGCGACGATCACGCAGTTGCACACGAAGGCGTGCCCGTTCGACGTGGTGCCGCTGGTGGAGAAGTTTTCGTTCTGGTGTGAGCCGGTGCTGGCGGTGCAGGTGAACTACGGTGAGTTCACAGAGCAGCGCCATTTACGCTTCCCTATCTTTTCGGCGCTCCGCCCTGACGTTTCGCCCACCGATTGCTTGCTAGCGGCGATCTAGGCCATCCGCTGGGCCTGGTGCGTCGTGGACGCTTGGGTGGGCAGGCGTGGTTGGTTCCTGCGCGCTTGGCGTTTTGGGTGGAGGAGTCACTTGGGGGGGGGGTGTAGTCGTAAATCCTGGCCTGACTTTCACCCAAGCCCCCGTTATCGAGTTCGTGTCGCACGCAGGTTGAATGGTCAGAAGGGGGAGTATCCTGCACCACCTAGGCAAGTCGTTGGCCAAGGACCGGGGCCTAAACATCCATTTCTTATCGTCGAGAGTCTCTTGAAAATGAACGACCAAGATTGCAACGCTGTCGTGGATTCCTGGCTTGCGCGATTTAACCAAGCTATCGCTGGCAAATCAAACGAAACGGGCGTGGATGATCTTGCCGAGTTGTTCCAGGCGGATAGTTATTGGCGTGACGCTCTGGCCTTGAGTTGGCGTTTGCAGACTGTGACAGGCAATCAATCCATTTGCAGTGCGCTACGTGACCTCATGGCTGATGTCGCCACTTTCGACCTACAGCTTGACGTTGCGGCGACGCCGCCGCGCGTTGTCACGCGGGCGGGGACTGATGCGATAGAAGCCTTTGTTCAGTTCCAAACTAACGTGGCTCATTGCCGTGGAATCGTGCGCCTCACGCCCGATGCTCAGCAAGTCGACAAATGGCGCGCCTGGACCTTTTTTACGGCGATGGACGATTTGACCGGCTTTGAAGAACAGATCAATCGGAACCGGCCAACTGGTGAATCCTATTCCCGCGACTTTCGTGGCCCAAACTGGCTCGACAAACGCGTGTCCGCTGGCAGCTACGATTCACATGATCCCGACGTCCTAATCGTGGGCGGTGGACACGCTGGTCTGTCCATCGCTGCTCGTCTGACACAACTTGGCGTGGACACTTTAGTCGTCGATAAGAATAAGCGTATTGGGGACAATTGGCGCAATCGTTATCACGCTCTGACCCTTCACAATCAAGTTCACGTTAACCATCTGCCGTATATGCCGTTCCCGCCAACCTGGCCAACCTATGTTCCGAAGGATATGTTGGCCCTGTGGTTCGAGTCATATGCTGCGGCGATGGAATTGAATTTCTGGACCGACAGCGAGGTCACCTCGGCTGTCTATGACTCTGGTCGGAGCCGCTGGAACGTTGACATCCGCCAGGCTGATGGCAACTTTCGCCAGTTGGCGCCGCGTCATGTGGTCATGGCGACTGGTGTCAGCGGCATTCCGAACGTGCCGCATATCGAAACCCTCGCCAAGTTTGACGGGCCAGCCGTGCATTCAAGCCAATATCGTGACGGCGAGGATTGGTCGGGCAAGAATGCCATCGTCCTTGGGTGTGGTAACAGCGGGCATGATATCGCTCAGGATCTTCATGCAAGCGGTGCGAATGTCACTATGATTCAGCGTGGCCCCAGCCTCGTGGTGAACATCGAACCAAGCGCACAGATCCCCTATATGCTTTATGACGAAAATCGTAGCACCGCTGAATGCGATTTCATCACAGCGTCGATGCCGATGCCGCTGACTAAGAAGGCGCATCGCCAATTCACCAAACAAGCACGTGATACAGACCGAAAGCTCCTTGACGGGCTTGAAAGTATTGGGTTCCAGTTGGATTTTGGTGAGGATGACACCGGGTGGCAGTTCAAATATCTGACCCGTGGCGGCGGATATTATTTCAATGTCGGCTGTTCGAATCTGCTTGTCGATGGCAAGATCGGACTTGTTCAGTTCGATCAGATTGACGGCTTTAACTCCAGGGGTATCGAGATGAAGGACGGGCGACAGATTGATGCTGATGTCATTATTCTGGCCACCGGATACAAGCCCCAAGAGCATCTTGTAAGCACGTTATTTGGTGACGATGTCGTCTCTGCAATCGGGCCAATCTGGGGTTATGGTGACTCGCTTGAGTTGCGGAATATGTATTGTCAGACCGGCCAACCAGGCCTTTGGTTCATCGCTGGCAGCTTCGCGCAATGCCGCATCAATTCAAAATATTTGGCACTGCAAATCAAGGCGATCGAGCAAGGACTTCTGTCCCTGTAGCGTTCGCCGACGAGTCGCGGTCTGGGCCACCTCGGGGCTGGGTGCGTCGTGTGCGTTGATGTGGGTTAGGCGTGGTTGGTTCCTGTGCGCTCGGCGTGTTCCTATAGAAGATGGTGAGAGGGGCGCGTCTTTTGCGCTCCCTGACGAGAAAGAGGCCCCACCATTCGGGGGGGCCTCTCACTGAGGGTGACTCGCTTATTGCTCGGTCAGGCTATGCGGCCTGGCAAGCCTGGACGGCCTTCACCGAGTCGTTAACGAGAACGCCAAGGCCAGTGACCTCTAGGACGACTAGCGCGATAAACGCCGTTCCACCGGTAGTAACTGCGAGGACGATAGTCGCGGTAGCGCTGACGGCATACAGCACCATTTCGTACCAGGTGAGAGTGCCGAGGAACGCTTCGATGACGGCTCCCAAGGCCCCTCCCTTGTAGATCAGGCGGAGGATGTCGAGGACGCCTGTTGCGATTTCCCTATTCGTAGCTCCTGGGGCGGCCATCCTCGCGATGACCTGTTCGATCTGGGAGAGCACGGGTCGAGCGGCTCGCCCGACCGCTTCAATGGCTGCAGGGGAGGCACTAGCGCGCATGGCGCTGGCACCCAATGCGAGGGCAATGACATCGAAGACGACCGAGCCAACCGCCATTTGGCATGGAGTCAACGGTGCACCCGCGCTCAGGCTCACGGGTTTCTCCTGCCCTGATGTGAGGTCAGGCCAGTCGATCTTTCCGTCGTCAGTGTTGCTTAGTAACTGAGGGCGCGTGAGGGCCTGAAGCCTCTGGTCATTCGGTAATTCTGCCTTGAAACTATCCAGCTGTTCCTGTGTGATCGTAGCCATTTCCGGTTTCCTTCGTGATGCTTCTGCATCGCTTGTTATTGCCCGGGAGCGGGCCTGCTTGAGGAGTATCGGATCGGGATTAGATGAGGTATTGGTGCAGTCGAACTAATGCCGTTGTTATGGCGTACCAATCTTCGCGCGTGGCAGAGTCGTTCAAGGGCAGGTAGAAGGGGACGCTGTGGTCGGCGCTTGCTATTCGCCCGCTTGCTAGAGCAGATCCAGGACTTCGGGGATGAAGGCGATGCGGGTGCCGTCCCAGGGCTGGCGCTGGGCGCCTAGGGCGGGGGCGTCGTCGTAGGGTGGGGCGATGAGGATTGGGGTCATGCCGACGTTGGCGGCGCCGGTGAGTTCGTTGGCTCCGCCGTCGCCGATGTAGAGGCAGTCTTCTGGGCGGACGCGTAGTTGATTGCAGGCGATGAGGTAGATGGCGGGGTCGGGTTTGCGGACCTTCACTTCAGCCGAGAGAACAACTGCATCGAGGTGGGCGGGGAAGACGGTGTCCGGCCAGAGGCTCGTGATGATCGGGGCGGTGTTGCTGATGAGGCCACGCTTGAGGCCGCGAGCTTTGATCTCGATGAGGGTTTCGATGACGCCTTCGCGGGGTACGAGGCGCGAGCGCTGGAGGTCGGTGTATTCCTCGATAGCGGCGGCGAAGTGCTCGGGGGATGGCGAGATACCCAGGGTTTGGCAGAGGGCGGCGAATTGGTGGTTGGTGGTGAGGTACACGCCGGTGTCTCTGTTGGGGACATCGGCGAGGGAGGCGGCGTAGAGGGCGTCGAGTTCGACACCGAGAAGGCGCGCGACGGTGGCCATCATCTTGGCGTAGGGGCCGGGACGTTCGTCGATGAGGGTGCCGAAGAGGTCGAAGATCACGGCGGCATAGGTCATGGGGTCACGCTAGCTTGGGGAGGTGTTGGTGGGTGGTGGGGAGCGCGGCGGCGACGTCACCGAGGGCGTCGATCCGCGCGGGCATCGTGTGGATGGTGAATTGGTCAGGGGTGAGTGTACCGGAGGCGACTTCGGCCCACGTGACAGGCGCTGAGACCGGCGCGCCAGGGGTGGGGCGGACGCTGTAGATGCCGGCGGTGGAGCGCTGATAGCCGTTCTGGTTGTAGTCGAGCAGCACTTTGCCGACGCGACGGTGGTGGGCGTACTCGGTGGTGAAGAGGTCGCCACGGTGTTGGCGGATCAACTCGGCGACGCGGATAACCCAGTCACGGACGATGTCATGGTCAAGCTCGGGCGCGACGCCGACGTTGACGTGGATTCCTTTGCCTCCGGTGGTTTTCGCTCGCGAGAGGAGGCCCAACTGGTCCAGGACTTCCTTGATGATGAGGGCTGCTTCGCAGGTGCGGTCGAAGGGCGTGCCTTGGCCGGGGTCAAGGTCGAACACGACCAGGTCAGGCTCGTGGAGGTGGGCGGTGCGCGATTGCCAGGGGTGGAGCTCGACGGAGTCTTGGTTGACGACCCAGAGGAGGTCAGCGGTAGTGCTGACGACGGGGGCGTACTCGTCCTCGTCATCGACGTAAACGCGCGACAGGAAGCTGGGTGGGTTTTTGGCCAGCCAGCGTCGGTGGTAGGGACGACCGGTGACGCCATGGGGGAAGGCGTGGATGATGACGGGCCTGTCGTGGATGTGGGGCAGGAGGACGGGGGCGATGGCGGCGTAGTACTGGAGGATCTCGGCTTTGGTGATGCCGTCGTCAGGAAACATCACCTTGGTTGGGTGGGTGATACGGAGGCGTTGGCCGTCGACTTCGACGAGCAGGGGCTCCTCGTTAGGCAATACCACGCTCCTGGACGAATGTGAGGAGTTCGGCGATGGCTTCGTCGTAGACCTCTTCCTTGGTGCGACCGGAGCGCTTGAGGACGGCGAAACCGTGGTCGGCACCGTCCATGAGGTGGAGTTTGGCGCCTTCGACCTGGGCAGCGGCGTTGGCCATTTCTTCGGGTGTGCCGAAGGCGTCGCGGGTGCCAGAGCAGAAGAGGGTTGGTACGTGGATGTCGGCGAGGTGCGCGACGCGAGCTTTTTCGGGGTGACCAGGTTGGTGAAGTGGGTAGGCAAAGGCTACGAGGCCTGCGACGTTGGCGCGGATCTCATCCAGGCCCCCGGCGACGACCAGCGTGGCGACGCGTCCGCCCATGGAGCGTCCGCCGATGACGACGTTGGTGTCGGGGAGGCGTACGGCGTCGAGGACGGCGCGCCAGGTGCCCTGGAGGACAGCGGGGCGATCAGGGCGACGTGAGCCAGCCTCTTGGTAGGGGAACTGGAATCGCGCTGCGGGGACGCCTTTCGCTGCGAGGGCTTGGCAGGCGTAGGTGCCGAAGGGGTCGTTGACGTTGGAGCCTGCGCCCGGTGCGTAGATGAACTGCCATTTCGCCCGCGGGCCCTCGGGGGCGGTTTCGATGACGGTGATGTCGGCCACGGTGCGTTGCGTTTCAGTCATGGGATGGTTTTACGACGGTGCCGAACTCCGGTCAACCGTTTCGGCGGTGCAGCACGCGTGAGTCAGATGCTTGCCTGCTGTGCGCCATGCGCTAAAGGAAGAGTAGCGGCGTGCCTGTGGTGAACGGCTTTCGGGCGGATCACCGGTACCGGCGATGCCGCACAGTTATCCACCTGTTTGCTAGGGCCTCCCAGCTTCCCGACGAGACCGGGCAGTTCGGAGGGGTACATGCGGAGCAGGCGGGCACTTTAATCACAACTGGAACGGTTCTCTGCTACTGACCTGCAACGTAGTTACGGCGTTACTGCAACCTTGTTTAGCAGAGGCGATGGCTATCATTCGACTAGGAACTGGCTCTCCGCACGCCAATCTATGGTCGTGTCCCGTCAAGTGGTGTAAGAGCGTCACCCTCGTACTGTGATCAGGCTG
>JAQCEV010000012.1 GCA_027618515.1 Chloroflexota bacterium
CTCCCCGTTGGAGCAGCCTGATCACAGTACGAGGGTGATGCTCTTACACCACTTGACGGGACACGACCTAGGGACACGAGGCAGCGCAGTTGGCTGCGGTGTGGGCCTTGCGCGCCAGTGCTCCTGATTATTTCTGTTTCACGTACTACCGAGACCTCGGTGTCACAACCGCGTTGGGCCTTACCCCGCTTGAATCGATCTTGGGATTCATGGCCAAAGATGGGGAGCCCATGTCTGGAGCCCGTCAGTCCCCGCAGCACGGCGCGATGCCCGAGCTGAAGTTCGTGAACAGTTCCAGCGTGATCGGCCCACACGCTCCCCAGGCAGTGGGGTTCGCCCTCAGTAGAAGGATGACTGGCCGCGACACGGTTGTGGCATGTTTCTTCGGCGACGGAGCAACGTCTCAGGGCGAGGTCCACGAGGCGATGAACTTCGCGTCGATCCATCGGTTGCCCGTGATCTTCCTGATCGAGAACAACGGATACGCCATCTCGACGCCTACGCGGCGACAGATGGCGATCGAGCACGTCGCTCAGAGGGCGGCCGCCTACGCCATGCGTGGGACCACCGTCGACGGCACAGACGTCGTGGCCTCCTACCAAGCGGTCTCAGACGCGGTCATGTATGCAGCGGCCGGAAACGGGCCGGCCATCGTTGAGCTCAAAGTAGAGCGATACCTTCCTCACACGAGCGACGACGACGACACCCTCTACCGATCGCGCGCCGAGGTGGAGGACGCTCGCTTACGAGACCCGCTCAAGAAGTTGCAGGAACTCCTGATGAAGGCTGGCTTGCTCGACGCGGGAGAGGATGCTCAGATCCGCGAACAGGCTCAGCGTGAGGTAGACGAGGCAACCAACGAAGCGGATGCAGCTCCGTATCCAGACGACGGGGACGTGCTTGCGCACGTCTACGCGGAGGGGTGATTTGACTACCATGACGCTCATCGAGGCCGTCCACGCGGCCATACAGAGTGCGATGCGCTCAGATCCCGATGTGTTCGTGATCGGAGAGGACATCGGCAAGCGTGGTGGAGTGTTCCTCGCTACGCAGGCCTCCTCGATGAGTTCGGGGAAGGCAGGGTGATTGATGCGCCGCTCGCTGAGGCTTGCATCGCTGGCATCGCTCTGGGAGCCGCGATGGACGGGCGAAGGCCTATAGCCGAGATCCAATTCGCGGACTTCATGTGGCCCGCCATCAATCAGTTGGTAGGAGAGGCGGCCCGAGTTCGTTACGGAACGAAGGGGAAGCTCAATGCGCCGATGGTCGTTCGATGCTCCTACGGAGGACCGGTTCGTGGTGGGCTTTACCACTCGCAAAGCGTGGAGGCGATCTTCGTCCACACGCCCGGTCTCAAGGTTGTCACGCCGTCCACGCCGTACGACGCAAAAGGTCTGTTGACTGCGGCTATCCGCGACGACGACCCGGTGATCTTCTTGGAGCACAAGCGGACGTACAGGTCGGTTCACGAAGACGTGCCGGACGACGATTACGTGGTGCCCATCGGTTCCGCCGATATCAAACTCCGTGGTGCGCATGCGACCATCGTCACCTATGGACTAACCGTCCATTACTCTCTGCAGGCTGCGGAAGTTCTGGCAGGCGAGGGATTCGATGTTGAGGTGGTGGATCTGAGAACCGTGCGCCCGATCGATCGCGAAACCGTGCTTGAGTCGGTCGCTCGTACGAGTCGCGTGCTTATCGTGCATGAGGACAACCGAACAGGCGGTGTCGGGGCAGAGGTAAGCGCAATGATCGCCGAGGAAGGATTCGGCTCGCTGGATGCGCCCATCATGCGTTGCGCGGGCCTTGAGGTTCCGGCTATGCCTTTCGCGCCAACGCTGGAGGCTGCGTTCATGCCGACGGCAGAGAAGATAGGTGCCAAGTTGCGGGAGCTTCTGGCGTACTAGCGCATGGAGGGGCTAGCGGGGACGGGAGCGGCGGCGGATGGCGAGAGTGGAGAGGAGCGTGCGGGGGACGTCTTTCCAGGGTCTGACTTTGGAGCCTTCGGTGACGTGACGCCAGCGGACGGGGACTTCGGCGACGGAGAGGTCCAGGCGCTGGACGTGGGCGAGGACATCGAGGTCGAAGGCCCAACTGCGCTCTTGGATCTCTGGGGCGAGGTGACGCCAGGCGACGGTGCGGAACGCTTTGGCGCCACATTGGGTGTCTTCATAGGGCAGGCCAAGGAAGAGGCGAACCCAAAGGCGGGAGCCGAGGCTGATGATCTTTCGCATGGGGGGCTGGCTGGAGCCGCCTTCTTCAACGCCAGCGAATCGATTGGCGATGGCGACATCGTGGGTGTCGAGGGCACGGATGAGCTTCTCAGCTTCAGGGGCGCGAACCATGTTGTCGGCGTCGACGAAGGCGAGTTTGTTGCCATAGGCGACGGCGAGCCCTTCCCAGATGGCACCGCCCTTCCCTAGCGGTTGCGTGAATTCAATGATGCGTACCGATGGGCTGCGCTGAGCGACCGTGTCTACGACCTCACGCGTGTCGTCACGGCAGCCGTTGAGGACAACGACGATCTCAAAGGCAGCGCCGTAGATGCGGCTGAAGTGATCCAGGTACTCACGGATCGTGGGGGCGATGCGGGCGCCTTCGTTATAGGCGGGCATGACGATGGACAACTCGACCCCGGCTCCTGGAGAGGAGGACGAAGTTGCGGATCGTTGGCCCTGGGCGTCGTTTGAGTCGGCTATGTCGGAAGTCACAGGAGGGAGTTTACCCTTCAAACGGCTCGGATATAGGCTCAGCTACAACTTTGGGGCTTGGAGGGGTCTGGGCAGACTCAAGCTTGGCGAAGCTGTGGAGGAGACGTTTGATCCCTGATTGGCCCTTGAACGCGACTGTGATCTCGTAGTCGCCAGGCTTGGCGAGGCAGTTGACGACGATGCCTTGGCCGAAGGATGCGTGGGAGACCTTGTCC
This sequence comes from Chloroflexota bacterium, assembly GCA_027618515.1. Lineage (GTDB taxonomy): Bacteria > Chloroflexota > Dehalococcoidia > Lucifugimonadales > Australimonadaceae > CALGTL01. The sequence continues at coordinate 2,930 of JAQCEV010000012.1, forward strand.
CCTGCCCTGAATGGCGGCGGGCCCGCTTGGACGATTGGGCCGTCGTCGACGATGGAGGCTGGCGTGGCACCTGGTGATCCAGGTGCGCGAAGGCCACCACCGGTGGCTCGGGCGCGGGTTGCGGCGGCCTCCACAAGCTCTTCGGGGATATCGCGAAGGAACCGTGATGGGGGATTGCCGGTTGGTGCGCCGAAGAGACGCCGACGGAACGAGCGCAGAAGGTAGAGGCGCTTGCGGGCGCGGGTCATGCCCACGTAGGCGATGCGACGTTCTTCTTCCAGTTGATCGGGGTCGTCGAGGGAGCGCGTGTGAGGGAGAACGCCATCCTCGACGCCGGTGATGAAGACGACAGGGTACTCAAGGCCTTTGATCTGGTGGAGGGTGATGAGCGTGAGGTACTGCTGCTCGTCCTCAACGATGGCGTCTTGCTCAGAGACGAGGGCGGCGTTCTCCAAGAACGGTTGCAGGGATTCGCTGGAGGGCATGCCCACCCAGTCGGCGCTGACTCCCCGGAACTCACGGAGGTTGTCGAGGCGATCCTCGGCGTCGGGTTCCTCTGAATCGAGAAGCGATCGACGGTAACCGGAGCGGGTGAGCACCTCATCGATCAACTCGGGAAGCTCCATGTCTGGCAGGCACGCTTGGAGGTCGTTGATGAGCTTGAGGAAGCCGACAAGCTGGTGGCGCTGACGTGGGCTGAAGGGGCTGGTGTCGGTGTCACGTGCGCCGTCGAGTGCTTCGGTGCCATCGCCTGCAAGCAGTTGAAGGGCGGCATAGGCGGGAATGCTGAGGCTGCCCGCCCAGGCGATGAGGTCGTCGATGGAGCGCTTGCCGATGCCACGCACGGGGACGTTGATTACGCGGATGAGGCTGGGCTCGTCGTACGGGTCTTGCAGGAGGCGTAGGTAAGCCACGAGGTCTTTGACCTCACGGCGTTGGTAGAAGCGGGTACCGCCGACAAGCTTGTAAGGCACGCCATAGCGGAGGCACGCTTCTTCGAGCGCACGTGACTGGGCGTTGACGCGGTAGGTGACGACGAAGTCGCGTAGCTTGAAGTCCTCTTCGCGGGTCAGTCGTTCAACTTCCTGGAGAACCAACTGGGCTTCTTCGTCCTCGTTGTAGGCCTCGGCGATGATGATCTTGGCGCCTTCTTCGTTGTCGGTGAACAGGTCTTGCTCAAGCCGATGGCGGTTGGCCGAGATGAGCTTGCGAGAGGCGTTGAGTATGTTGGAGGTGGAGCGGTAGTTCTGGGAGAGGTTGACGACGACGGTGCCGGGGAAGTCCTTCTGGAAGCTGAGGATGTTTCTGATATCAGCGTTGCGCCAGGAGTAGATGGACTGGTCAGGGTCACCCACGACGGCCAGGTTGCGGTACTTGCCCGCGATCTGCTTGGCAATCTCGTACTGGGCGACGTTGGTGTCCTGGAACTCGTCAACCATGAGGTGGATGAAGCGCTCCTGGTACTTGGCGAGGGCTTCAGGCGATTCCCGGAAGAGCTCGATGGTGCGGGAGAGGAGGTCGTCGAAGTCGACGCCACGGGAGCGGGACATGAGCGTTTGGTACTCGATGAAGATACGCCTGACGACTTCGTCGTAGTAGCCGGTGGCGCGTTGGGCGAGGCCTTCAGGGGTGAGGAGTTGTGATTTGGCCGAGGAGATGGCGCTGAGGATGGAGCGTGGTGGGAACTTCTTGGGGTCGACTTCGCAGATGACCATGGCTCGCTTGATCAGGCCAAGCTGGTCGTCGTCGTCCATGATGACGAACTCTGGCGGGAGGCCGATGGCTTTGCCATCACGCCTGAGGATCTGGGCGCAGAGCGAGTGGAACGTGCCGGCGCTGACGTAGCGCGCGCGATCGCCGAGGAGGTGCTCAAGTCGAGTGCGCATCTCTTTGGCAGCACGGTTGGTGAAGGTGACAGCGCCGATGCGGCCAGGGCCGATGCCGACGTGACGGTTGAGGTAGGCGATGCGGTGGGTGATGACGCGCGTCTTGCCGCTGCCAGGCCCGGCCACGATGAGCAAGGGACCGTCGACGTGCTCGACGGCCTGGCGTTGGGCGGGATTCAGTCCATCAAGTAGCGCGTCACGGGCCTGTTGCGTCATAGGCCAGGATTATAGCCCTGGTAGGGAAGATTTCTTGGAGCAAACCTGCTATTTTCCAGGCCATGACCATGACAAACGATGAATCACCACGCTGCTACTTCGCCGTCTACGCCGATCCTACGACACCCGGTCACGTGACGATCGAGGGTGGGCAATTCGGGAATCGGGCGATGCCAAAGAACATGGATGTTGGCGATATGGTGCTGTTGTACTGCACGTCGAGCTACGTGGGATACGCGAAGTCGGTGCCGGGGATCGGCCTGGTGACGGCGGTGGATCACGGGATCAAGGACTTCTGGTATGACTACCTGGCGTTCGAGGAGCCGGTGCCGCTGGAGTTCGTGCGGATGACGGTGACGGAGGAGGATCGGTTGCGGGTGGCGAACATACGCCACGAGTGGCTGTTCCAGATATCGCGAGAGTCGTTCAGCGCTGTGATGCAGGCGACGAAGTTGAGGTCGCGGGGCGCGAAGAGCAAGACCGTCCAGAAGCTGCTGTAGGGCGTTCTACGCCGTGTAGTCGCCGTGGGTGCCGCCGCGCTTTTCGAGGAGGCGGATCTGGCCAATGACCATGGCCCGATCGACGGCTTTGCACATGTCGTAGACGGTGAGCGCGGCCATGGAGACGGCGGTGAGGGCTTCCATCTCGACGCCGGTTTTGGCGTTGGTTCGCGAGGAACCTGTGATGGTGACGACGCCTGCTGCGGCATCTGACTCGAAGTCCACGGAGATGTGGCTGAGCGGGATCTGGTGCGCCAGGGGGATGAGCTCCCACGTGTGCTTGGCAGCGTTGATGCCGGCGAGGCGGGCGACGGTAAAGACGTCGCCCTTCTCAACCTTGCCTTCGAGGATGAGGGCGAGGGTGGCGGGGTGCATGGTGATGGTGCCGCCTGCGAGCGCTGTCCTGACGGAGTCTGGCTTGTCTCCGACGTCGACCATGCGGGCGTTGCCTTCGGAGTCGACGTGGGTGAGGGTGTCAGACAGGGGTTCAGGGGCGCCGCCTGCTGGGGCGCGTCCCGCAGGAGCGCGCGTGGCCTTGAATTCGCTCATGGCGGCTACGGCGAGGCGGTCGACCTCTTCGTTGAGGGGGTGGCCGTTGTGGCCGCGCACCCACTCCCACTTAACGGCGCGTTCGTCGACGAGCGTTTGCATGCGAACCCAGAGATCAGGGTTGGCGTTGCGCTTCCAGTTCTTCGTCATGGTGTTGATGACGTACTGGCTATCGCTGTGAACGGTGACTTGGGATCCGGCTGGCAGGGAGGCGAGGCCTTCGATGACGCCGAGCATCTCCATGCGGTTGTTGGTGGTGGCGGGGTCACCGCCGGAGAGCGGAGTCTTGGATACGCCGTCCATGACGATGGCACCCCAGCCGCCAGGACCAGGATTGCCGCTGCATGAGCCGTCTGTGTATATGTCGTAGGTGGGCACTGTTATTCCCCGATCGGATCTATCCGCCGATCTGGTACATCTCAATCTTGCGGGTGGTTGCGCCCTCGGTGGCGCGGAGTTCGGAGTAGCGGTCGGTACGCTTGCTCCAGACTCCGGTGATGAGGGCGGTTATCTCGTCGTCGGTGGCGCCAGTTCTGAGGGGCGTTTTGAGATCGAAGCCGTCGCTGCCGAAGAGGCAGGTGAACAGCTTGCCCTCGGGTGAGAGGCGGGCGCGGGTACAGCCCGAGCAGAAGGGCTGCGTTACGGAAGAGATGAAGCCAAGCTCTCCGGTGCCGTCCACGTAACGCCAGCGCTCGGCGACCTCACCGGGGTAGTTGGGGTCAACGGGTTCGATGGGGGTCTCGGCGTTGATGCGCTCGATCAACTCAGCCGACGGGACGACTTTGGAGCGATCCCAGGCGTTGAGATTGCCAACGTCCATGAACTCGATAAAGCGGAGGATGTGGCCGGTGCCCTTGAAGTGGGCTGCCAATGCCACTGCGGTTCGGTCGGTGGTGCCACGCTCGATGACGGAGTTGAGCTTGATGGGGCCAAGGCCTGCGGCCTCAGCGGCTGCGATCCCAGCGAGGGTCTTGGACGGGTCGTAGCCGCGACCGTTCATGGAGGCGTAGACCTCGGGGTCAAGGCTGTCGATGCTGACGGTGATGCGGGCGAGGCCTGCGCGCTTGAGCGCCTCAGCTTGGTCAGCGAGGAGGTAGCCGTTGGTGGTGAGGGTGAGGTCGTCGACACCAGAGATGGTGTTGATCTGCGCTACGAGTTCAGCGATATCCAGGCGGACGAGAGGTTCGCCACCGGTGAGGCGGACCTTGTTGACGCCAAGGGATACGAATATCCGCGTGAGGCGGGTGATCTCTTCGTAGGTAAGCACCTCCTCACGGGGGAGGAAGTGGTAGCGCTCGCCGAAAATCTCGGCGGGCATGCAGTAGGTGCAGCGGTAGTTGCACCGGTCGGTGACGGAGATACGAAGGTCACGGATAGGACGCCCTAGGGCGTCGTTGATGGTGGTCGTCTGGTCTGCCATTGAGGCCATTATCCCATGAGCGAGCTTATGCCGTGCGCACGGCGAGTATCTCGGCCATCGCGCGGGCCGCGATGCCACGGTGGCTGATGGAGTCCTTCTGGTCTGAGGTCACGTCAGCGATGGTCTTGCCGAAGGCGGGGACGTAGAAGATGGGGTCGTAGCCGAAGCCGTTGGTTCCTGACGTGGCGTGGGCGACGACGCCTTCGCAGCGCCCTTCGGTGGAATCCTCTGTTCCCGCAGGTTTGGCATGATCGACAAGCACGAGAACCACCCGGTAGCGGCAGGCGCGCTGGTCGTCAGGGACTGCGGCCATTTCACGCAGGAGGAGTTGGACGCGGCCAGCATCATCGAGGCCTTCGCCTCCGTAACGGGCGGAGAGCACGCCTGGTCGACCGTTGAGCGCGTCCACCTCGATGCCGGAATCGTCGGCGAGCGCGGGGAGCCCGCTGGCCTCGGCGAAGGCGCGGGCCTTGAGTTGGGCGTTGGCCTCGAAAGTATCGCCGGTCTCATCGACATCCAGGTTGAGGTTGATGTCGTTGGGAGTCACGAGCTCGATTGGCAGGTGGGCGAAGAGGCGTTTGAACTCGGTGACTTTGTGGTTGTTGTTGCTTGCGATGAGGAGTTTTGAGAGAGGCATGATGCTCGGATTCTAGCAGGGTGCCTCGCCCGGCCATCGTTTCTGAGGGCTATTCTTACGCGCCGTTACTTGATATAAATCGTATCAAGCTTATTTACATCATAAGAATTGCTGTATATGCTGGTATAGGCATCAGCAGAAGATACACAACCGATCAAGGAGCTGCACTATGTTGATCGGACGATGGGACCCATTCGCGGAGTTGCGCAGGCCGTTCAGGGATTTCCGTGGCGCGGGATTCCACGCTGCCAGTGCTCAAACTGAAGGCGCTCGCGCCGAGAGTTGGCGGATACCGCTGGACGTGGTGCGGGACGAAGATTCGGTGATCGTTGAGGCGTCGTTGCCGGGCGTTAAGCCCGAGGACATCAGCGTGACGATTGATGATGACGTCCTGCGCATCTCAGGCCATACCGGACAGGACGACGAGCGGGCTAGCGGGACCTACGTGTTGAGCGAGCGTCGAACGGGGTCGTTCGCACGATCGATCCGGCTTCCGGACTCGATCGACTCGGAAAAGGCCCACACGAGTTACGACGCGGGTGTGCTAACGGTGACGCTGCCGAAGCTTGAGGCCAAGAAGGCCAAGCAATTGACCGTTGAGGTTAAGCAGCGCGAGGAAGTTGCCGCGACGTAGGCGCGGTAATCCGGTCGCCGTTGGGCCTTGCGGCGGGTCGTAAGGCCCATATGGCCGAACATATGGCGGCTCCCCACGATGTCGCGTGGGGAGCCGTTTCGGTTTAATGGCGCGAGGGGGGTCTCCGCGTCGCCCCCTCGTACGCGCGATACTCTATACTTTGTGTGTCCCTCACCTCTGTCTGCGGTAAACCACTGGCTAACATACATGGCTGAAAACACACATCTGCAAGAGTTGGAATCCCTTCGCGACGCTGCGATCCAAGAGCTTGAGTCGATCCCGGACGAGTCCGGGCTAGAAGCTTGGCGAGTGGAGTATCTCGGTCGCTCAGGCAAGCTGACGCAGGTGCTGCGCGGCGTGTCCACGTTACCGGCGGACGCCCGCCCGGTGATTGGCGCCGCTGGTAATAAGGTTAAAGTTGCTCTGGAGGGTCGCCTCGGCGAACGCCAGGCAGCCATCGTGAACGCTCGACTGGATTCGCTGGCTGACGATGCGATAGACATATCGCTTCCTGGGCGGTCGCTGGCGGTGGGACGCTTGCACCCCTCAACGATCATCTTGCGTGAGATCACGGAGATATTCAGGGGGATGGGATTCCAGGTGGTGGAAGGGCCCGAAGTGGAGTTGGATCGGTACAACTTCGAAGCTCTGAACATACCCAAAGATCACCCGGCCAGAGACATGTTCGACACGTTCTGGATCGATGCGAACAAAGACGCAGAGGGTCGGTTCACGACTCTGCTGCGCACCCACACGTCGCCGATGCAGGCGAGAATCATGGAGGCGCACGAGCCGCCGATCAGGGTTGTGGTTCCCGGCAAGGTGTACCGGTACGAGGCGACGGATGCGACGCACGAGTCCCAGTTCTACCAGGTAGAGGGTCTGGCGGTAGACAAGGGCATCACGTTCGCGAATCTGAAACACACGTTGCACGAATTCGCGCGGCGCATGTTCGGCAGCGAGCGAAAGATGCGGTTCCGTTGCGACTACTTCCCGTTCGTGGAGCCGGGGGTCGATGTTTCGATCGACTGCTTCAACTGCGACGGCACGGATAGCTCGTGCAGGATCTGCCGTGGGGCGGGTTGGTTGGAGATCATGGGAGCGGGGATGGTGCACCCGAACGTGCTTCGCAACGTTGGCTATGACCCCGAGGTTTACTCTGGGTTCGCATTCGGCATGGGGCCAGAGCGGATCGCTATGCTCAAGTATGGGATCGAAGATGTCCGGTTGTTCTACGGCAACGACATGCGATTCTTACGCCAATTTTAGGCCCCAATTTCAGGCGCCAGTTCTAAGCGCCAATCCTAGGAAACAACATGGCAGGGATAGTTCCCGAATCAGAGCGCGAACGGCGTTACGAGAAGTGGTATGACCTAACGAGGCTGTACCACGACGCGGTACGACGTGGAGTCGAGGCCAAAGAGATCGCGGCCACGAAGGATCTCGCCGACGAAGCGTGGGCGGCCTACACGGACGTAGTCACGAACAATCTGACGGGGCGATTCGAGGGATATGAATCCCCTCAGGGCCCCCAGTAATCCGAAGTAGTTGCGGTAAAGAGTTATGCCTCAAGATTTTCTTTCAATAAATGATCTGACCTCCGGTGAGATCGCGATGCTGCTGGACTGGAGCGACGCGTACCGAGCAGGCCAGAGCAGCGGTAGGCCTTTGGAAGGCCGAAGCGTTGCGATGCTGTTCGAGAAGCCGTCCCTACGCACGAAAGTCAGCTTCGACGTGGGCGTCTCCGAGCTCGGTGGCCACGCGATCTATCTGGGCAAGGGCGAAGTAGACATGGACAGCCGGGAGCCGGTTGAAGATGTGGCGGCCGTCCTTGAGCAGTGGGTGGCGTTGATCGTGGCTCGGGTCTATAGCCATCGGTCGCTGGAGCGATTGGCCGCCCGTGCGTCAGTGCCGGTGGTGAATGCGCTATCTGACGTGGAGCATCCATGCCAGGCGCTGGCTGATCTGCAGACGGTGCGCTCGAAGCTAGGGCATCTGGACGGGGTCAAGATCGCGTACGTGGGCGATGCGAATAACTGCGCACTCAGCCTCGGCTTGGCGTGCGCGGCGACGGGCGGGCGATTCGCCATCGCTTCACCCGAGGGTTACGCGTTCAAGGGTGGAGAGTTGGCGGCAATCGCGGCGCGCGGGGAAACACCCCAAGTGACGGATGATCCTCGCGAAGCGGTGGATGGCGCAGATGTCATCTACACGGACGCGTGGACGAGTATGGGCCAGGAAGCGGAGTCGGCCAAACGCAAAGTTGATTTTCAAGGGTTCCAGGTCAATGAGGAACTGCTGGCCGGGGCGAATGCCGGCGCGCTGGTGATGCACCCCATGCCGGTGCATTACGGCGAAGAGATGCCATCGGGGATGCTTGACCACCCCCAGTCGGTTGCTTACCTGCAGGCAGGCAACAGGCTCCACGCACAAAAGGCGGTTCTCCGTCTGCTTGCAGCAGGAAAGTAGTCCGATGACCAGTGAAGCAACCCCCGTAGAAAAGATGGGCACGATAGGGACGATTTCTCGTCGTGTACCCGTTCCGGCGTCCAAGCCGCTGATCGCGATCGTTGGTCGCCCCAATGTCGGCAAGTCGAGTCTGTTCAACGCGCTGGCCGGCAGGCGCGAAGCGATTGTTTCTGAGATCGCAGGGACGACCCGCGACCGGCTGGTAGCGGAGATCGAGCACTTCGGTCGCAAGCTGCTCATCGTGGATACAGGCGGGTTGGTGCCCGAACCCGAGACTGAGATGGAAGCCCATATCGCAGGTCAAGTCCAGGCGGCGGTCCTAGGCGCGGACGCGGTGATTTTCGTGATCGACGCGCGCACAGGGGCGACCTACGCCGACGAGAGCCTCGCCGAGCAACTGCGTCGTGCAGGGAAGCCGACCGTATTGGTCGCGAATAAAATCGACAACGTTAGACAAGAGGCATTGGCGGTCGAGGGTTACGCGCTAGGAGTCGGCACGCCGATCCCTGCAAGCGCCCAACATCGGACAGGGCTTGACGACATCCTTGACGCGGTGACGGATCAACTTCACCTGGAACCGATTGAAGATGACGATGACGAGACCGAACGCCCTGCGCAGATCGCGATCATCGGGCGGCCGAACGTCGGCAAGTCTGCGCTGACCAATATGATCCTGGGCGAAGAGCGGTCGATCGTGAGCGGGGTACCGGGTACCACCCGCGACGCGCTGGACACGCCGTTCACGTTCGAGGATCAAGACGCGGTGCTGGTGGATACGGCGGGGATACGTCGTCGTGGCGCAATCGTACCTGGCATCGAAAGGTACAGCGTGCTGCGCGCGGTTCGAGCGATCGACCAATGCGACGTGGCTGTGCTGGTGATCGATGCGGCGCAGATCGCGACGGACCAAGACCTGCACATCGCGGGCCAGGTGATGGAGTCGTTCAAGGGCGCCGTGGTTGCGGTCAACAAATGGGATCTGATGGACGAGCCAACGATCCGCGACGAGAGGGCGTTCCGCCGACGTGTACTCAACAGACTGAAGTTCATGTCCAGCACGCCGGTGGTATTCATCTCGGCGCTTGAAGGCACGGGCATCGAAAACCTGCTCCGCACGGTGTTCGCAGTACACCGGAAGCGGATGGAGTGGGTGTCGCCGACCGAATTGACCCGTGCGGCGATGGGCGCTATCTCGCGTCATCTGCCTCCGGCGGAGATCACGGGGTCGCTCAAGATATACAGGGTGAAACAGGAGTCGGTTGGGCCACCCAGTTTCGTTTTCTACTGCAACAACCCGCATCGGGTGCATTTCTCTTACGAGCGTTACTTGGAGAACACCATCCGAGAGACGTTCGGGTATGAAGGTATACACCTGCGGTTGGAGTTCCGCGGTAAAGGCAAGGTTCACGTGATCGGCCAGAACAGGTCGAAAGCTGTGGCGAAGCAGCCCCGCGCACACCCCCAGGCGGAGGCACAAGCACGTGCTAAGGCCGCCCCAGCACGATCGAAGGCACAGGCGCGCGCCAAGGGCAAGGGCCCCGTACACGCCAAGGCAAAGAAGCGGTCGTGATCGAGTGGTTGCTCGTCCCCATCGCGTACCTGATCGGTAGCGTGCAGTGGGGCCTCTACGTGGTGATGCTGACAAAGCGGGTCGATATTCGAACCGTGGGCAGCGGGAAGACGGGTACGACAAACGTTCTTCGTACCTCAGGGAAGGTCGCGGCTGTGACGGTACTGCTCGCAGACGCCGCGAAGGGGTTCGGGGCGGTGGCGCTAGCACGGGCGCTCAGCGACGACCCGATACTGCACGCCCTGGTAGGCACGGGGGTCATCGCGGGGCACATCTGGCCAGTGCTAGCGGGATTCAAGGGCGGGCGAGGGATCGCGACCGGACTCGGTACGATTTCGGCTCTGGGGCCGTGGGCGCCGGTAGTCGGGTTGGGGATGTTCGTCCCGGTCGTCGTCGCGACGCGATATGTTTCCCTGGGTTCCGTGCTTGGGGTATCCAGTGTCATCGTGCTTTTCGGAGTACGAACGCTGTTCTTCGATCTGCACCTCGCGTACTTCCTGTTCACGCTGGGGGCGGGAGGATTGATCATCGTGATGCACCGCGACAACGTAAGGCGGTTGATAGCCGGTACGGAGAGGCGTTTGGGTAGGCGAGGAGTCCAGTGAAGTCTCTTTACCCCAAGCCCCGCTTCTGATATATTTCCTAGGTGCTGGGTGTCGCGGAGCGGCACCTGATTTTCTGCATGGACGGGGACTAACAACATAGCTAAGGAATATCGCGTCAACGATCGTATCCGGGTGCCAGAGGTCCGGGTTGTAGGCGAAGATGGCGGCCAATTAGGTGTCATGTCTGCACGAGACGCAATGCAATTGGCCCGCGACCACGACCTCGATCTGGTTGAAGTCGCACCCAATTCGGTACCTCCAGTTTGTCGTCTACTGGACTACGGAAAGTTCCGTTATCTCCAGTCGACCAAAGAGAAGGAGATGCGCAAGACGCAGAAGACGAATAATCTTCGCGAAGTGCGTTTCCGGCCGAAGATTGGGTTGCACGATATCCAGGCGAAGGAACGCCTTGTCCACCGCTTGCTGAGCGCTGGCAACAAGGTGAAGGTGTCGGTGATGTTCCGGGGACGCGAGATCGACCACCCGGAGCTTGCCGTCAAGCTACTGAAACAAGTGAATGACGTCCTTGAGGACGAGGCTAAGCTAGAGCAGCCTCCCAAGCTTGAGGGACGTTTCATGAGCATCATCCTGGCACCGGCGAAGGCCGCACCAGTGAAGCCGGTGGAAGTGGACGAAGAAGACGACTTAGGGTTAGGTTTGTAACATGCCGAAGATGAAGACACACAAGGGCGCGAAAGCCCGCTACGGAATCACCGGAACGGGGAAACTGGTGCGCATGAAGCGCCACTCCAGCCACCTGCGCCGGAAGAAGCCGAGAGTTGTGCGCGCCCAGTTCGATGAGAAGCAGCCCGTTTCACCGACGCAGCGCAAGCGTATCTTGAAGCTGATCCCCGCCTACAACAAGTAAGAGAAGAACGTCCGCCGAGGATTCGGCGGGGCAATCATCAGGAGGCCCTTCGTGGCACGCGTCAAACGCGGAGTACCCGCACACAAGAGACACAAGAGGCTCCTCGCCCTCACAAAGGGACACCGAGGATCCAAGCACCTGCTTTACCGCAGGGCTAAAGAATCGATGCTGCATGCGCTGAGCTATGCGTACCGCCACCGGCGCGAGCGCAAGGGCGACATGCGTCGGCTGTGGATCATCCGTATCGGCGCTGCGGCGCGAATACATGGGATGTCTTACAGTCAGTTCATCTACGGGCTGAAGCTCGCTAGAATCGAGTTGGATCGCAAGGTGCTGTCGAGCATCGCGATAACGGACGCAGCGGCGTTCACAAAGATCGCCGAAGCAGCCAAGGGGCAACTCGCAACAGCAGCGGCGTAACAAGAAGATTCTCTTCATCAAAAAGGGGCGGCCACGATGTGGCCGCCCCTTTTGTTTTACGTTGGTTCTACGAGGACGGACGACTGGTCTAGTCCGCCCGGACGATACCGTACGCGACGCCGTTGTCGAGGACACGTTGCATCGACTCGATGCTGATGTGGCGGGGCCACGGGGACGTGATCCACAGGTCGGAGAGCTCCGCGTGAACGTCGGACAGAGAAACGGCGTCTTTCTTGGCCGCGAGCAGCATGCGTACTACGGTTTCAAGCAGTGGGGCTTGAGGTGATAGGTAGCCGTCCTGGTCGGAGCAGTTGTCACGGAACAGCTTGCGCAATTCCTTGTAGCTCATCGTGCGCCAGGCGTCGTCCTCTTTCAGCTTCGAGAGAGCAGCATCACAGAGGCGCTCGCCAATAACGAGAGGGATCGAAAGCCCTAGTGCGGTGATCACTTCTGGAGAGAATGAGTACAAAGGCTCGACCTCTTCGATCGCGACGTCGCCGCCCTCTTGCTCTGTTGTTTGGTCAGTGGTCATCGATGGCACTCCTTGGCTATTACTTTCATTCATTTTGTAATATCGAGTTGGTCGGTCAGAAGGGCAGAGTGGTCTTTCCAGTCCAATAGCTGAACCACCACTTGAGCGCCCGCTTCTCGCACTAGCTCTTCCTCTGGGCAGATCGCTAATCCATCAGCTTCAGCGACCGAGGTCAGCAGATTGGAACCTTGGGCTCCAGTGAGCCTAGCATGAATCTGGCCATCTATGCGTTCCAGGGCTACTCGAGCGTAGACGCGACGGCCGTCGGTATTGTGGATGGGGTCGTCAAGGACGGCCTTCACGGTGGGCAGAGGGGCCGGGGTCGTGCCTCGCATCTTGGCTATGGCAGGACGACCGAATTGGACCAGCGCTACGAGGGCGCTGGCAGGATTGCCGGGTAGGCCAAGGTGCGGCACTCGCCGACCACCGGGCGCCTGCAGCAGGCCAAAGGCGATGGGTCGAGCAGGCTTCATACGTACGGCCCAGAAGTCGATGGAGCCGAGTTCCGAGAGGGCGTCCTTGACCATGTCAAAGGCACCGGCACTGACGCCGGCTGAGGTGATGAGTAGATCTGCCTCAAGTCCTAGCTTGAGCTTGGCGCGTAGGTCTTCCATGTTGTCGCGTGCTATGCCGATGAGGACAGGCTCTGCGCCCCAACGTCGGACGGCCGCGCCGGCGTCATAGGTGTTGCTGTCGAACAATCGGCCGGGTTCCAACGGTTCGCCAGGGTTCTGGACTTCATCACCGGTGGCCAGGATGGCGACGCGAGGGCGACGGATGACGGGAACGTTGGCATATCCGAAGGACGCCAGCAGGCCGATGGAGGGAGGGTCGAGGACTCGGCCTTTGCCGAGGATCAGCCGACCCTGCTGAACGTCTTCACCGGCTGGTCGCACGTGGTCGCCCATGAAGGGTGCGTGGCGAATGACGATCTCGGTGATGGGTGTGCCAGCGGTGTGGCGCTCGACTTCGTCGGTGTACTCGTAGGGGACGATGGCGTCGGTGCCGTCAGGTATCGGGGCGCCGGTCATGATGCGGACGGCGTTGCCTGGTGATACGGAGACGGATGGGAGTTGACCGGCTTGTACCTGGCCTGCGACGTTAAGCGTGACGGGGGTGGCATCGCTGGCGTGAGCCAGATCGGCGACGACGACGGCATAGCCGTCCATGGCCGAGTTGGCGAGCGCCGGGATGTCGAAGGGCGCGAAGATGTCCTCGGCCAGGGTAAGGCCGTCGGCCTCCAAGAGTGGAACATCAGCGGCGTTGAGCGGTTCGACTAGGCCCAAAACTCGGTCGAGCGCTTCTTCAACGCTCAGGAGGTCGGCGCGTCGCGGGTGGACGTGCGCGTGCTCGGTCGCTTTGGGGCGATGCGTGTCGTGGTCATGTTGGTGTTCGGTCATGTGTCCTCTAGCGGAGGGACGATTAGGTACGGAGGGTGGCGCCAGTGTCACGTTCTAAGCGCGCGACGATGTCTGCGATGGCGTCATTCATCTGCTCAGCAGTGAGGGTGCCGGCCGCTGACTGAAGCGTCAGGCGGTAGGCTAATGATTTCTTGCCGGGGAGGACTCCCTCGCCTTCAAAGACGTCGAACAGCGCTACCCGAACGACCAGGTCGTTGGACTCGATCACTGCTTGAAGTTGCTCGGCCGGAACGTGGGTGTCCACGAGTAGGGCGAGGTCACGCTCGGCGCTCGGGTAGCGAGAGAAGGCGTGGAACCGATGGCGCAGCCATTTGGTTTCGCCAGTCAGTTTGCCCAGGTCGAGGTCAAACAGGGCGACGGTGTCAACAGGGAAGTCGAAGGACGCTATGGATCGGGGGTGTAGCTCACCAACGACGCCGATGTCGGTGCCATTGGCGAGCACGCGCGCCGTGCGCTCAGGGTGGAGGATGGGGTCTTCTCCACGCTCGAAACTGGCTTTCACGCCGAGCCGACCGAGGACAGACTCGACAACGCTTTTGGCTTCGTAGAACCCGCTGGAGGCATCGGTCTTATCCCAGAGCGAGTCTCCATGGGAGCCCGCAATGACGCCTACCGCGTGCTCAATCTCTTCCGGCAGATCACCTTCTCGGGGGATGAAGATACGTCCGATCTCGAAGAGAGCGACGTTGCCGGGCGGTAGCCGTAGGCTAGCGGATGCGTTCCGCAGGATGGTCCCGCGCAGTGAGGTGCGCATGAATTCCTGCTCGCGGCTCATGGGATTGACGGTGCGTAGCGGCTCGGGGTGCCCCTCCCCTGCTGCGGCGACCTGCTCCAGCAGGGTCCTGCTCACCAGGCTGTACGAGATGGTCTCTTGCAGTCCGGCTTGAACCATCAAATCTCGGGTTTCCTCACGGATCGCCCGGTCTTGCTGGTCGATGGACGCGGGAATTTGGCCAGCGAGGGGTAGCTCTGGAATGGAGTCGTAGCCGATGGTGCGAGCAACTTCCTCGATGACGTCCTCTTCGATGGCGATGTCGGTGCGCCAGTACGGAGGGCTGACGAGCAACTTGTCCTCATCGAGGGCGCCAACTTCGAATCCGAGAGCACGGAGGACTCGCACGACCTCGACCTGGGGGAAGTTGGTTCCCAAGATCCGCTTCATGTGGCCCTGGGTGAAGAGCAGTTTGGGGGGCTGAATCTCACCGTCCGCGGTGTCAGAGATACCAGCGTCTGCGACGCCCCCCGCTGTTTCGATCACGAGTGCGGTGGCACGGCGCAGGGCAGTGATGGCGAGTTCGGCGTTGAGGCCTTTCTCGAACCGGAGCGACGCTTCGGTGCGATTCTTGATCGCGTTGGCGGTGCGCCGGGTGTTGATGGGATTGAAGGTAGCCGACTCCAGTAGGAGATCCGTGGTTGCGTCGGTCATCTCGCTGTTGCGGCCGCCCATGACACCCGCGATGCCGATGGCCTTCTCGGGGTCGGCGATGAGCAGCATGGGTGGGCGCAGTACGTGTTCTTCGCCATCAAGGGTGATGAACTTTTCGCCCTCAGTCGCTGCGCGTACAACGATCGTTGAGTCTTTGACGGTTGCAAGGTTGAAGGCGTGGAGGGGCTGACCGTACTCCAGCATCACGAAATTGGTGACGTCGACGACGTTGTTGATGGAGCGCTGGCCCGCCTGTTCGAGTCGCTGCTGGAGCCACCGGGGCGAAGGGCCGACCTTGATACCCCGCACAACGGTTGCCGTGTAACGGGAGCAGAGTTCGGGGTCTTCGACGCGGACGGTGACGCTCTCGTCGACGGGAGTGGTGCCTTCGGCGTACTCGGAGGAGGGCTCACGGACGGTCTGGCCGGTGAAGGCCGCGACCTCGTGGGCGATGCCTAGAACGGACAGGCAGTCTCCACGGTTCGCGGTGATCTCGATGTCCAGGAAATCGCCGGGCATGTACTCAGCGAGGGGCGTACCGATGGGGGCGTCTTCGGGGAGGACGAGGATGCCCTCATGCTCGTCCGAGAGGCCAAGTTCACGGGAGGAGCAGACCATGCCCGCAGAGACGACGCCGCGTATCTTGGCGGCAATGAGTTCCATCGGCTCGCCAGTGTGGCCGTCGGCGAGCTTGGCGCCGATCTGGGCGAAGGCGATCCGCTGGCCAACTTCGAGGTTGGGCGCGCCACAAACGACCGTCGCGGGCTCGCCACCGAAATCGACGGTGGCAAGGCGGAGGCGGTCAGCGTTGGGGTGCGGGTTGATCTCAAGGACATGACCAACGACCACGTGGTTCCAGCCTGCGCTGGCGCCAGGCTCGAAGGTGGACTCGACTCCAGCCATAGTCAGCCGATGGGCCAACTCGATGGGAGGGAGGGTAAGGTCAACATACTCAGCCAACCAGGAAAGGGGGACTCTCATGGGCGCGAAACGTGCTCCGAAAATAGGGTGTCGCGCCCGCTGGCACGAGGCAGCTAGTATAGCGGTTGCCTCTGGCGGCGCACCAGTCGAGGACACCCAAGCAAGGGCCCAGCAAACTATGGCAGGGCATGGGCCGTACTTGTAGTAGACGGTCGGCTTGGTTGACTTGCACCAGCCTGATCCTCTAAGTAACCGATCGGAGTTTGATCTTGAGCTTATTCAATCTAGGATCCTTCACTGGCCTTTTCAGCGCAACGCTGGTCGCGGGGCTTGTGTTGGCAGCGTGCGGCAATGGGACGGACGCGCCGGACGATCGGGCGTCCGCGAACGCCCCAACGCAGGTTTCCCCAGCTACCGACGAGCCGTCGGTGCTCGAAGCCGTCACCCCTTCCCAACTCGTCGGCGGGTCGGTCGGAAGTCTGGCGCCAGATTTCGCAGGGATCGACACCTGGATCAACTCCGACGCTTTGTCGATCGCTAATCTCAAGGGCAGAGTGGTGCTCGTCGATTTCTGGACGTACACCTGCGTGAACTGCATACGCACCCTGCCCTACCTGCAAGAGTGGCATGAGAAATACAAGGAGCACGGTCTTGAAATCGTGGGGGTGCATACTCCCGAATTCGACTTCGAGAAGATCACGGCGAACGTTCAAAACGCGTCGGATGACCTGGGGGTTGTTTGGCCGGTAGCGCAAGACAACGATTTCGGCACGTGGAGGGCGTACAGCAACCAGTTCTGGCCCGCGAAGTACCTGATCGACAAGGATGGCGTGGTGCGGTACACGCACTTCGGCGAGGGAGGGTACGACGAGACGGAGTTGGCGATACGGGAACTCCTTGGCGACGCAGGCGCGGAGCTGGGCAGCATCGGCCGCAGCGATGACGATGGACCTGAGGTTATTCCTGCTGCCTATACAGACGACCCCGAAGCGCGGATCACGCGTGAACTGTACGGCGGATGGAATCGAAACTACACGAGTACAGGGCAGTACATCGGGCACGCCAGCTACTACGACCTACCTGAGACCACGCATGAGTACGTCGACCCAGGGGAGCACTTCAATCAATTTCTATTCCTAGATGGCGTTTGGACGTCAGGACTTGAATCGATCAAGCACGGTCGGGCGACGGAAGCCTACGAGGACTACATCGGGCTGAAGTTCTCCGCGAGGAGCGCGAACGCGGTGATCGACTTGGAAGAGGGAGTGGAGCCTTTCAAGGTGAAGGTGACGATCGAGGATAAGAACTCGGGAGCCTATCGCCCCCTGACAGAAGACGAGGCGGGAGCGGATGTTGCTTTCGAGGAAGGTGAGACGTTCTTGAACGTTGATGCGGGGCGGATGTACTTCGTTGTTTCATTGCCCGATTTTGATGATCGAGAGCTGAAGTTCAGCTCGAACTCACCAGACTTCGGACTGTTCGCCATGACGTTCGGCGCGTACGAGTTGGTGGACTAGGGTGCGTTACCAAATCCTTGCGACGCTGTCGGTCATCGGTATCGGGGCGCTGCTGGCCGCTTGCGGCGGATCGACGCCCGCGACCGCGACGGCACCTGACATATCGGCTGACACCACTACCGGCGCCACGGCTGGCGAGTCGGCGCTGATCGATTCGGCAGACATCACGCCGATCCTGGGCACGACGGCGTTGCGGGTCGGCACGCAGCGAGTCGCCTTCCTATTGGAGGGACGGACAGCGTTGGTGACGGAACCCACAATAGAGGTGATGGCGACCGCCGCTGATGGCACCGTGGGCGACAGCGCGACGGCGACGTTTCACTTGTGGCCCTTCGGGACGCGCGGGACGTACGTAGCGGAGATGACGTTTGCCGAGCCTGGTGATTGGCAACTGAGCATCACCGGCAGCCAGATCAACGGAACCGCGGTTCTTCCGGTGGAGATCGCAGCGGAAACCGGGGTCAAGGATATCGGTGAGCGCGCACCGTTCAGCAATACCAAAACTGTGAAGGACGCCGCAGGAGATCTGTCGAAGATATCAACGCACCAGCGGCCTGATCCCGATCTGTACGAGTTCTCCATAGCAGAGTCGTTGTTCAGCGGTCGCCCGAGCGTGATCGTGTTCGCTTCTCCGGCCTTCTGCACCAGCCCGACGTGCGGGCCAGAGGTCGACACGATCGTGGATCTGAAGAACGCGCACAAAGGCGAGGCCGATTTCATCCACGTTGAGATCTACGACAACCCGCACGAGATCCAGGGGGATCTGACCAAGGCGGTCTTCTCCCCGCACGTCGCAGCATGGGGAATAGACCAAACGCCTGATTACCGGAATGAGTCCTGGGTGTTCGTGCTAGGGACGGACGGGAAGATCACGCACCGTTTCCAGGGCTACGCGACGCTGGAAGAGCTGGAACAGGCGTTGAGTGAGGCTGGTGCCTAGACGTCTACGAAGTCTGTTGCCAGGGACGCGCGGACGTCGTCTGAAAGTACCTGTTCAGCGTGGTAGTTAGGGTGCTCGATCACGATCGAGACCTGGGGGCCGCCAGGCGCGATGGCCTTCGATTGTTCCGGCGTGAGGTCGAAGGTCAGGTAATGGACGGCGCTGATCCGCACTTCGTTGCTCTGGCCACCTTCGTATACAGCCTCGATCCGGTCGTCGCCGATGACGAGGAAGGTTGTGCCGCCACGATCGAGGCCGATCATGGTGTCTAGGATGTCGCGCAGGTTGGCTTGGTCGGTTATCTCGATGAGGCCTGTCGCGGAGAGTTGCCCTGCGGCGGGAATCAGCTCGTTGTAGATATCGACCTCTGCGCGGATGCGGTCGTCCATGACGATCCGCTCGGCACGCATCATCTCCTGGATCTGGAATCTGACCGTGTCCCGGTTCTCGAAGACGAAGGTGACGATGTCGCCTATCTGCACGCGGCGGTGCTTCTTGAGCTGGGTCATGTGCGGCCGGTAAGTAGGGCGCTCACGCTCATACTGCGCGATGTCAACGATATCTGCGGTGGTCAGTGGTTTCATGCGCTCTCTCCAGCGTCGGCTTCGGGCAAGGGGCGGGCGACTCCCGCAGGTGCATCAGGCAATCCGTAGGCGGCCGCAAGGGCGACGGCCGAGTGGATGGGTTTGCGACCGGTGCCGATCTGGATGTGGCGGGCCGCCAGAGGGCAGTCCGACACCAGCACATCAGGGCTACCGGAATTCAGGTTATCGAAGAGTTTCTTGCCCACTTTAAGGGCCAAGGGGAAGTACTGCCTGCTGACTCCCCAGGTACCGTCGTGCCCTGAGCAGCTTTCCACGGTCTCAACTTGCGTGCCAGGGATGATTCCCAGAAGGCGAGGAGAGTTGATGCCAGCGGCTTGGCGCCGGGTGTGGCAAGCGACGTGGAATCCGACATTGCCTAGCGAGTTCTTGAAGTCTCGCAAGAGGACTTTTTCGCGCGCCATGTTGGTCAGGTAGTGGCCGAATTCGAAAGTGTGTGCAGCGACTTTCTTCGCGGCATCGTTCTCGGCGCGTGTGGGGTATTCATCTTTCAGTACGAGCGCGCACGTGGGCGCGGGCACGACGATGTCGTACCCCTCGTCTACGAGGGCCGAGAGGCGCGCGAGATTGAAGTCCATCTTCTTCACGGCGCCGTCGTAGTCACCGATGTCGATGAGCGGCATGCCGCAGCAACGCTGCTCAGGCACGACCACTTCGACGTTGTTGTGCTCGAGAACTTGGATGCACGCTTTGCCGATGTGAGTGTCGTTGTAGTTGACGGTGCACGTGGAGAAGAAGGCGACTTTGCGGACGGGATCCGCGGGCTTGATGCCATCGCCGTAGTTCTTCTTGAACCAGGATGCGAAGGTCTCGGTCTGGTACTCAGGCAGGATGGCGTCGGAGTGGACATCAAGGATTACGCCGACGATCTTGCGGGACGGGCCGAACTTGTTCGCGAAGTTGGTCAGTGGCGCGGCGGGCCCGCCAGCCATCTTGGCCAGGCGGTCCTGGTCACCGATGAGTTTCTTGGCGAGCGGGATGCCTTCCTTTTTGGCCTTGATGAACGTGGCCCGCTCCAGCAGTTTGGGGATGTCCAGGTCGAATTCATGAGGGGCTGTGTAGGGGCAGACAACCCAGCAAACCTTGCATTGGAAGCAGAGATCGTTGACGTGATCGAACGCTAGAGGCCCCAGCTTGGTGGTGTCGTTGTCGACAGCGTTCGCATCGTCGAAAAGCGCGGGGAAAGCTGGGCATAGGTTCCAGCAGAGGCGGCAGCCGTCGCAGACAGCGAATTGGCGTTGCTCTTCAGCGAGGAGGTCTTCTGCATCCCAGTAGCGGGGTTCGTTGGGGTTGTAGGTTGGGCTTGCCAAGGAGTGGTCTCCTGAGGGCTACGAAAAGCCAGGATGCACTAGTGCCCTCCGTGGCGAGGGGCCAGCGGAGGGCACATAGACACTAACGTAGAGGCCGTTAGGCCTGAGGTCTTAGAGGCTGAGGGTCTCGAGGCCCTTGCTGAAGCGGCCAGCGTGCGAGCGCTCGGCCCGTGCCAGCGTCTCGAACCACTCTGCGAGCTCGTCGAAGCCCTCGTCCCTTGCGGTGCGCGCAAAGCCGGGGTACATCTCGGAGTACTCGTAGGTCTCGCCTGCGACTGCGGCTTTGAGGTTGAGTTCGGTGCCACCGATGGGCTCGCCGGTCGCGGGGTCACCGGTCTCCTTGAGGAAGTCGAGGTGACCGAATGCGTGGCCTGTCTCAGACTCGGAGATGTCGCGGAACAGTCCGCCGACATCCGGGTAGCCTTCGATGTCCGCTCGGCGCGCGAAGTAGAGGTACCGTCGGTTCGCCTGGGACTCGCCTGCGAACGCTGCCTTCAGGTTTGCTTCACTTTGAGTTCCTGCCAATCCTGCCATGAGTTGCTCCTCCTGCGTGTGTCTCTTTACGATTGCCGCCCACGGTGGGGCATCGCCAACTGGTCACGGGCATGATATCAGCGGCTCGCCGCCACGCAAGAACCTGTTGTCCTCGCGTGCGCGCGCAAATAAGCCGTTCGCGTACATCAGCTGTTGACACTTGAGTCGCGTATTCATATCATTATCGGGCTAGGAGTCGTATGCCTGTCGCATCGCGGCACCCAAACCCCCGAGTCAAATAACCGTCCCTGGTCTAGCTATGCCTAGGCCTATTGTCGCGTCTGTTCCCGATTTTCCGTGGACCGAGTCCCTGCCGATTGAGGAGTTCAAGAGCAATATGACCTCACTGATGTCCCGATCCGATATCTCCCTCGCCCCCAAGATCAAGTCTTTCGCGCGAGTACCGAAGATCATCGAGCCTTCGAGCCTGATCCAGATCCAGACGAACTCGTTCGATCGGTTGAAGGTTGAGGGCATCCGCGATGTCCTCGATGAAATCAACCCGATCCAGGATGTCACGGGCAGCCGCTACGAACTGAAGTTCCTTGATCATGAATTCAAGACTCCGAAGTTCAATGAGGACGAGTGCCGCGACAAGGAGATCACTTTCCAGGCGCCGCTGTACATCACGGTGGAACTCCGGGTGAAAGAGACCGGCGAGATCAAGGAGCAAACGCTGTTCTTCGGCGACGTTCCTCAGATGACGCCGGCAGGGACGTTCGTTATCAACGGCGCTGAGCGCGTGGTGGTGAGCCAGTTGGTTCGATCACCTGGTGCGTACTTCACGAAGTTGCTTGACCCGGGTACCGGCCGGAGCGTTTCACTTTCCAAGTTGATCCCTTACCGCGGGGCGTGGCTTGAGTTCGAGACCAGCCCGCGCGACATCATGTCCGTGAAGATCGACCGCAAGCGCAAGCTTCCGGTTACCACGTTCTTGCGTGCGCTCGGCTTCGGCGAGGATCAGGACCTCATCGACCTCTTCTCCGATGTGGACACGGACGCTGACCATGCCTACATCCGTACGACGCTGGACCGGGACACGGCGGTGACGAACGAGAGTCAGGCGCTGGTTGAGGTATACCGCAGACTTCGCCCGGGTGAGCCCCCGAGCGTAGAGAGCGCTCGCACGTTGCTGGACAACCTGTTCTTCAACCCACGCCGGTACGACCTAGGTCGCGTTGGCCGTTACAAGATGAACCGCCGCATGGGCCACAACCAGCCCATGGACAGTCGGACGTTGACCAAGGACGACATCATCGAGATGCTGAAGATGATGATCCGGATCAACAACGGTTCAGCCCAGCCTGACGACATCGACCACCTAGGTAACAGGCGCGTTCGTGCGGTGGGCGAGTTGATCCAGAATCAGCTTCGCGTTGGCCTGCTCCGCATGGAGCGCGTGGTCAAAGAGCGCATGACGATCCTTGATCAGGAAGAGGCGACGCCGAGCGCGTTGATCAACATCCGGCCGGTGGTGGCCGCCGTTCGCGAGTTCTTCGGTGGCTCTCAGTTGTCGCAGTTCATGGATCAGACCAACCCACTGGCCGAGCTGACGCACAAGCGTCGCTTGTCGGCCCTGGGCCCTGGTGGTCTATCCCGTGAGCGGGCGGGGTTCGATGTTCGTGACGTTCACTATTCACACTACGGGCGCATCTGCCCGATCGAGACGCCAGAGGGGCCGAACATCGGTCTGCTGGGCTCGTTGGCGACGTACGCTCGACTCAACGACTACGGGTTCATCGAGACTCCGTACCGCAAGATCCGCAAGACGATTGATATTACCGACCCGGACATCCAGGGACGTATCGCCCACGAGGACATCCTCGATGAGAGCGGCAAGGTTGAGGTTCGTGCAGGTCACGCAGTTTCTGGTGCGGCGGCCAAACGTCTCGCGGTGATGGCATCGCGCGAAGTCGCCGTTCGCGCGTACGTGTCCATGGATCATAACGATATCGAGTTCCTCCCCGCAGACGAAGAGGACAAGTACATCGTCGCGCAGGCGAACTCGATCATGGACGACAAGCTTCAGTTCCTTGAGGATCGGGTGGAATGTAGGGCGTCGTCTCACTATCAGGTTGAGGCGCCGGAGAAGCTTGATTACTTGGACGTCTCACCGATGCAGATCGTGAGCGTGTCGACGGCGCTGATCCCGTTCTTGGAGCACGATGACGCCAACCGGGCGCTGATGGGCTCCAACATGCAACGGCAAGCGGTGCCGCTGCTGCGACCGGACGCGCCACTGGTGGGCACGGGTATGGAAACGCGCGTGGCCCAAGACAGTGGACAGATGGTTCTCGCGAAGGTCGCGGGGACGGTAACGTCCGTCACGGGCAATTGGGTAATCATCGTCGACGCCGAGGGCACAGAGCACACGCACATCCTGCGGACGTTCATCCGTTCGAACCAAGGCACGTGCCTCACGCAACGGGCGATCGTTGCACGGGGTGAGCATGTGGAGATCGGGTCGCCTCTCGCGGACAGTTCGTCGACCGATCAAGGAGATCTGGCGTTGGGCCAGAACATCATGGTCGCTTTCATGGCGATGGAGGGTTACAACTTCGAGGACGCGATCATCGTGTCAGAGAACGTTATCCGAGACTCGAAGTTCACTTCGATTCACATCGAGAAGTACGAAGTGGAGTCCCGCGACACGAAGTTGGGGCCGGGTGAGATCACCCGCGACATCCCGAACGTGGGTGAGGACGCACTCCGGAATCTAGACGAGGATGGGATCATCCGTGTGGGCGCTGAAGTTGGCCCTGGGGACATCCTCGTGGGCAAGATCACACCCAAGGGTGAGACGGAGTTGACCGCCGAAGAGAAATTGCTTCGCGCGATCTTCGGTGAGAAGGCCCGAGACGTGAAGGACACGTCCCTCCGGGTACCTCACGGTGGGCGTGGCAAGATCATCAACATTAAGGTGATGACGCGAGAGAACGGGGATGAACTTTCCCCTGGCGTCAATAAGCTTGTACGTGTGTGGGTCGCTCAGACTCGCACGCTTTCTGAGGGTGACAAGATGGCGGGCCGCCACGGTAACAAGGGTGTCGTCTCCCGGATCATGCCGGTGGAAGACATGCCGTATCTACCGGACGGTACACCGATCGACATCATTCTTAACCCCATTGGCGTGCCTTCACGCATGAACTTGGGGCAGATCCTTGAGACCCACCTGGGTCTTGCTGCACACAAGCTTCACTTCCGCGCGGTTACGCCGGTGTTTGACGGCGCGGACGATGACGACATCCAGAATTCGTTGGCCCGTGCGTGGCTGGTCGAGCGTGCGAACGCTCTGGGCAGCACAGTGATTCAGACCTCGTTCGGCACCGAGCCGGATTGGGCGAAGGCTCGGGAGTGGGTTGCGGAACGCGGGTACAACGCGGATCAAGTGTTCTCGAATGGCCGCAACAATACGGCGATGGATGCATGTCTCGAACTATGGCTCCAAGATGTCGCTGACGACTACGTTGAGGCGACAGGCGAGCAGATCGACGCTTCCGGCCTGAAAGGGCCTGATCTTTACCAGTTGTCTCTTCTCGTCGCCAAGGCGATCAATTCGGCTCCGCCGATCATCGGCAAATCATTGTTGTTCGACGGTCGAACGGGTGAGACGTTCGACAGTCCTGTCACGGTCGGTTACATGTACATGCTGAAACTCATCCACTTAGTTGAGGACAAGATTCACGCACGTTCAACCGGCCCCTACTCTCTGATCACGCAGCAGCCACTTGGTGGTAAGGCGCAGTTCGGTGGGCAGCGTTTCGGTGAGATGGAGGTGTGGGCGCTTGAGGCTTACAGCGCGGCGTACAACCTGCAAGAGATGCTCACGGTCAAGTCAGACGATGTCGTTGGTCGAGTCAAGACTTACGAGGCCATCGTCAAAGGCGAGGACGTTGTGCAGCCTGGTGTGCCGGAATCGTTCCACGTGTTGGTCAAGGAGCTCCAGAGCCTTGGGCTAGCGGTGGAGTTGCGCTACGAGGACGACCGAGCAGCGATCCCGTCGCCCAGGTTTACGTATTCAGAAGAAGAGGATGAAGAGACGACCCCCGAGGTCGCTCTGGCTCCTCCAGGCGCCACCCCGTCGTGGGAGGCCGACTTCGAGCCAGTTGAAGAGGCCGAGGTTGAAGCGCAGCAGGAGGTTCGGATGGACCTTGGTGCTTACGCTCGACAGGCAGTTGAAGACGATGACAACGGAGACCAAGAGTAGATCTGGCTCCGTCCTGCGGTAAGCGAATGACGCTGCGGGGGTGAGCCCCGCAAGGAGATTGCACATATGCCATCGGCGACCGATTTCAATGCGATCCGCATCTCACTGGCTTCGCCAGAGCAGATCAAGCAGTTGTCATACGGTGAAGTGACCAAGCCTGAGACGATTAACTACAGAACGCTTCGTCCTGAGAAGGACGGGTTGTTCTGCGAGCGCATCTTCGGCCCGACCAAGGACTGGGAGTGCTACTGCGGTAAGTACAAGAAGATTCGCTACAAGGGTGTCATCTGCGACCGATGCGGCGTTGAGGTCGCACGAGCGAAGGTGCGCCGAGAGCGGATGGGCCACATCGGGTTGGCAGCTCCGGTCGCTCACATCTGGTTCTCGAAGGGCATCCCCAGTAGGTTGGGGCTGCTCTTGGATCTCACTCCTCGAAACCTTGAGCGCGTTCTGTACTTCGCTCAATACGTCGTTACGTCTGTGGACCCGCTCATGCGAGGACGCACGGCTGAGGCTATCGACCTCCAGCACGCAGAGCAGATGGAGTCCATCGAACAGCAATACGCGGGTCCCATCGCTGCAGTTGCGGCGGAACTGGACGCCCTCGGCGAAGGAAACGACCGTCGTGCAGAAGTTGCGGCGAAACATGTAGAGATGGTCTCGGCCTACGAGACGACGAAATCCGATGCCGAAGCTGCCATGCAGCGCGACATGGACGATCTGGACAGCATCAAGGCACTAGAGTTGCTGACTGAAGCTCGGTACCGGGAACTGAACGACAAGTTCGGCGACGTGTTCCACGCAGGAATGGGCGCAGAGGCTATCCTCGCGATCCTTCGCGAGATCGACCTGGACTCAGTGTCGACCGAACTCGAGAACGAGGTTCGAACTACCTCCGGCCAGCGCCGCAAGAAGGCTGTAAAGCGAATCCGTGTGGTTGACGCCTTCCGCCGCAGCACCAATAAGCCAGAATGGATGGTGCTGACCGCACTTCCCGTGCTGCCGCCGGACCTGCGCCCGATGGTGCAGTTGGATGGAGGGCGCTTCGCGACAAGCGACCTGAATGACCTCTATCGTCGGGTGATCAACCGGAACAACCGTCTGCGTCGTCTGTTGGATCTTGGTGCCCCGGAGATCATCGTCCGGAACGAAAAGCGCATGCTTCAGGAAGCGGTTGACGACCTGATCGACAATGGTCGACGAGGTCGTGCGATCGTGGGCAGCCACAATCACAAGCTAAAGAGCCTGTCAGACCTGCTGCGAGGCAAGCAAGGCCGGTTCCGTCAGAACCTTCTAGGTAAGCGAGTCGATTACGGCGGACGTTCCGTCATCGTGGTGGGGCCGAGCCTGACACTGGGTGAGTGTGGCTTGCCCAAGAAGATGGCCCTCGAACTCTTCAAGCCGTTCGTCATGAACCGCCTGGTCTCGCAAGGACTCGCTCACAACATCAAGAGTGCGAAGCGGATGGTCGAGCGGACCAACCCCCAGGTGTGGGACATCCTTGAGGAAGTCATCAAGGGCCGCCCGGTGCTGCTTAACCGCGCGCCGACTCTGCACCGACTCGGTATCCAGGCGTTCATGCCAGTATTGGTGGAAGGCAGTGCCATCCAACTTCACCCACTCGTGTGTACGGCGTTCAACGCTGACTTCGACGGCGACCAGATGGCCGTCCACCTGCCGTTATCCCGCGAGGCCGTTCAAGAAGCCCGTAACGTGATGTTGAGCGTGTACAACATGCTCTCTCCCAGCTCTGGTGAACCGCTGGTCGCCCCCACCTACGAGATCGTTCTGGGTTGCTACTACCTCACGTTGATCAAGAAGGACGCCAAGGGTACCGGCGAGCGATACCGCGACTTCGCAGACGTGATGATGGCATTCGACGCGGGTCTGCTAGAACTCCAGTCGGAGATCAAGATTCGCGATCTTTCGCAACCCGAAGGATGGATGCCGACCACGCCAGGTCGGATCATTTTCAACGAGGCTCTTCCTGAAGAATTGCGCCGTTACAACATGGTCATGGACAAGAAGGCGCTGAAGGAGTTGGTGACCGAGACCTATCACACCGCTGGCAATAGCGTCACCGCGAACGTTTTGGATCGCATCAAGACGATGGGCTTCCACTACGCGACGATCTCGGGGACGACCATCGGTATCACGGACATCAAGGTGCCTGAAGAGAAGGCAGGGATGATCGCGGTGGCCGACAAGAAGGTTGAGGCGCTTCAGGAGCAGTACGAAACTGGCCTGATCACGGATCGCGAGCGCGAAAACCGTACTGTCGCGGTTTGGCAGGGTGTCAATAACGCGATGGATGCCGTTCTTCAGAAGCATCTACCGGACTTCGGCGGCATCTACGTCATGGCTCACTCCGGTGCGCGTGGTAACGAGGCCCAGATCAAGCAGATGGCAGCGATGCGTGGATTGATGAGCAACCCTCGCGGAGACATCATCGAGCTCCCCATCAAATCAAGTTTCCGAGAAGGGCTTTCGGTTCTTGAGTACTTCATCTCAACTCACGGAGCCCGCAAAGGTCTCGCGGACACAGCGCTGCGGACGGCTGACTCTGGATACCTGACCCGTCGGCTGATCGACGTGGCGCAGGAAGTGATCGTTCTTGAGCAGGACTGCGGGACCGAGGGTGGAATCACGATCTACGCGGATCCGTCTGAGGAAGACGTCATGATTGCGCCTCTGCACGAGCGGATCGTAGGACGCGTCTCAGCGGAAGACATAGCTCACCCGGAAACCGGCGAGATCTTGGTCGACAACCACGGGACCATCGAAGTAGCCGACGCGCTCGCGATCGAGTTAGCGGGGATCAAGGAAGTCTACGTACGGACTCCTCTTGCCTGTGAGGCTCCTCGTGGCATCTGTCGGGTTTGCTACGGACGTAGCCCGGCTTCGGGCAAGATTGCCAACATCGGTGACGCGGTTGGCATCATCGCCGCCCAATCCATCGGTGAGCCAGGGACGCAGCTGACCATGCGCACGTTCCACACCGGTGGTGTCGCAGGCAAGGACATCACGTCCGGTCTACCACGTGTAGAAGAGCTTTTCGAGGCGCGTACACCGAAAGGTCGAGCGCGTCTTGCGGAGATCGACGGAGACGTCCTCATCTTCGAGGGCGGTGAGCTTGTCGGCGAATTCAAGGCGCCAGAAGATTCAGCTCAGGTTCTTGTGCCGCCGATCTCGACGGCGCCTGTAGTGCGCGTCGTAAGCCGCGTGCCGTTCACGGATTCCTACGTGGTCCCGGACACCCACAAGCTGGTAGCCAGGAAAGGCGGTCGCATTCACGCAGGTGAGCCTATCGCGACACCTCGTGTGGCGGCGGCCAAGGCAGCGGCGAAGGACACAGGCAGTGGTGAAGACTCACTCCCAGACCTGACCGACCTCCTCGCCCGTGTTTCGGGTGTGGTGCGAGCCGTCGATGGCGGTATTGAGATCGACTCAGCCGAAGTCGAAGTTCGCGATCACGTTGTGGACGCAACGGACCAGCGCCTGCTGCACACGGGCGATACCGTGGTGGCTGGACAGAAGCTGACGTCGGGCGTCAAAGACCCGCACGACCTTCTGCGCATCGAGGGTGTCGAGGCAACGAGGCGTTACCTGGTCGAGCAGGTGCAGACGGTGTACCGCAACCAGGGCGTGTCCATCAACGACAAGCACATCGAGACGATCATTCGTCAGATCCTCAAGTGGGTGCGCGTTGAGACCATCGGCGACACGGACATGTTGCCGAATCAATTGGTAGACCGCATCCGCTTCCAGAGTCTCAACGCCAAGGTGATGGCCGAAGGCGGAGAGCCTGCCACCAGCAACCCGGAGATTCTGGGCGTAACCCGAGCTTCGTTGAACACGGACAGTTTCTTGGCCAAGGCCTCGTTCCAAGAGACGGCCCGGGTGCTGACCGAGGCAGCTATCTTGGGCGAGACGGATTACCTGCGAGGGTTGAAGGAAAACGTGATCATCGGACGTTTGATCCCCGCCCGACTCGATCTGTCACCAGAAGGTCGGGAACTACTTGGAATCACCCAAGCAGAAGCACTGGCCCTGGCCGGTGAGCCGCCCGAACCTGAAGATCTCACTAACCTCATGATGGATTACCCGGGTGCAGAAGTACCGATCGGTGAAGATCACGAGGGCCATGACCATCCGACACTCGACATCAGCGGAGACGATGATGACGATGATGACGACGAAGATCTGGGCGACGAGGACGATCTGGCAGATGAGCCAGTAGCGGACGCTCCAGAGGCTAGCGTAGACACGGAAGACGAAGACCCCGAGGGTGAGACCGAATCTGACGAAGACCCCGACGAGGCGAGTATCGAGGAAGTTCTCGATGAGGAAGAGGACGTGAACACGGCCGATGAGGAGCCCGAAAGCGGAACCTAGGCCTCTAGCGCGTCACAGGTACTAAAGGATTCAAAGAGGCGGCCTTCGGGCCGCCTCTTTCTGTTAGCCATCAGGGTCATCATCGGTGCCATTGATCGCGAGCGCCACAACGGCAGCTGCTTCCTCAAAACGGCCTTCTGCCAACAATTCGTGAACCACAGAGCTACTGGCGATAGCCTGGATCGCCTCCCCGATGAGTTGTGCGATTTCTCCGCCGCCTAGGCCATGGTGCGCCGCTAGTTGATCCCAGCGTCGATTCCAGTCTTGTGGGCAAGGGCTCCCGCGTAGGCAGCACGGGATAGCGGGACGAAGACCGCCGACGGTCTCAACCGGGGCCAGCAATGCACGGCAAACAGCGGTACCTACGGACTCGGTAGGGAGGCTCGGTCCGCAGGTCAAGCGTTCGGTCCAGCGGTCCAACACTGTGCCTATCAGGCGCTCAACATCAGGCCATCGAAGGTAAACGCTGCCTTTGGCCGCGCCTAGCGACCTGACAATCGAGTCAACGGTTAGACCACCACACCCGACTTCCGATAATAAACACTCGATGGCACGCTCAGAGGCGTCAAGTCGCCAACTGCGAACCAATTCTGTGGGCGTCGCCGAATGGGGGTGGGGAGTTGCTCGGGGAATCACGATGGCACCATAACAGTGATGCCTCCGTGGGGCGCGGGGCAAATGTCACAGGGTCAGGCCCAGGGCAAAGCAGGTTCGACGGCGAGCACCAGGAAGACTATCGCTAGATACAGCAGGGAGAATTTGTAGGCAGACAGGGTCTGCTTTCGCGTGGTCTCGCCGAAGAGCGGCTTTGATCGGCGGAGCCACTCAATACTCATCAATGTGGTTACCACCCCAAACCCGACTCCGCCGAATCCCGAAACTACGGGCAACCACGCCATGACAAGCAACAGAACAACGTAGAGCGCGATCTGTATCGCGGTCGCACGTTGGCTGGTGACGGCGGCGAGCATAGGCACGCTAGCTGCCGCATAGTCGTCTCGAAGCAGGATCGACAGTGTCCAGAAATGGGGCGGCGTCCAAAAGAAGACGAATGCGAACATGTAGAGGCCCATAGCGTCGATGGAGCCGGTGACGGCCGTGGCACCGATCAATGGAGGGAAGGCTCCCGCAGCACCCCCAATGACGATGTTGTTCCACGAGCGTCGCTTGAGAAGAATGGTGTAGACGAACACATAGACGGCCGCGGCAGCGAGCATGAGCAATGCGGCGATCGCGTTGGTAAGCGCGCCCATCAACGCGACGGCGGCAATCACAAAAGCGACACCCGTTGCGACCGCGAGCGAGGGTCGTAGTTGGTGGGCAGGCACCGGCCGCTGCCGCGTACGCGTCATGATCGCGTCGATGTCGGCGTCCAGTCCTTGATTGATCGCGTTCGCTCCAGCAGCGGAGAGCGACCCTGCAACGATTACCGCAATCAACGCAGCGGCGCTAACGGCCCCGCCTGCAACAGCGTAGGCTCCGCAGACCCCGGTGAAGACCAGCAAAACGACGATACGGGGCTTCGAGAGGGTGACTATCTGGCGTGCGATGGTGACCATCAGCGGGAGCTCCGGCCTTTCAACGCCAGAAGCCACTGGGTGGCGACGGCCCACCAGATGAGGCTGGCCATACCTAGGTGCATGATGCGCAGGTACATGGGCAACGATTGTGAGATGGCTGATACGCCGATCCCTATCTGTAGGACGATCAAGAGTACGGCGGTGTGGTTCAAGGCGATCGAGAACATCGTCCCGCGATGCTTGCGAAGCCAGAAGCCCAGCCCGATGAGTGCGAACAACAAGAGAGTCGCTGCGGTCCGGTGGATGCCATGCATCCACGCAGCGTCCAGAGGACTTCGGTCATCACACAGCGGTAGCCCAGGACAGGCTGCGCTGAGGTTTGAGCCAACGATCGAGCCACCGAGTAGAACCACGATGCCTGTCCAGACAGCGAAGACTGAAGCGATTCGTACGCCAGGGTACGGGCTGCCTTGGACATCCAGGCCACGTATGGCACCGGCGGTGAGCAACGTAAGCGTCGCCAGGGCGATCGTAAGGTGGGCTAGGCGGACGTCGCCGTTGAGCTCCGTGAGTACGGTGATGCCGCCCAAAACTGCTTGAACGAAGATCAGGCCGAGAGCGCCGACCAGTATCTTTGCTAGGAGCGCGTCGGTCGCGCGCCCTGACCATGCAAACCAGGCTGACACGGCGACCATGAGCATGGTGATACCAGCGAAGACTCGATGACCGAATTCGATGGCGGTGTCCCCTTCAAGAGTGGGAACGAGTGAGCCTTCGCACAGCGGCCAATCAGGGCAACCCAGTCCAGAACCGGACGCCCGTACCCAAGCGCCGTAGGTGATCAAACCAATAGTCAGAACCGCTGCGGTGAGCGCCAGCCATCCCGCTTTTCGGGTGGTCGGTTCTGCTCGCCATGAGGTCATCGCCATATCATCATCCGTTCGCGCTGCGGTGCGCCATCCCTATGCGTCCTGGAACTCGCCGTAGGAGAGAATGAGCATGAGGGCCAAGAGGGAGAGAGGTAGGAGTGTCCACAGGATTTCAAACGGTCTTGAGCCCAGTACTCCCCGCGCCGGATCTGAATCAACGCGCATCCGTAGGGCGGCGACGATGATGACGCCTTCCACTAGAAGGATGGCTGCGGTGACCAACCAAAATACGGCTGTGGACATCTGTACGTTGAGAACTTCCTCTGATCCTTGGGACACGAGTTATGGTACCTGAACAAGGTAGGGTTAGCCACGCCGTGATGGGGATTCCGTGGGGGCCGCGACCTGTGCGAGAATCGCCGTCAGAGACGTGGATCATTCCCGTTACCGGAGGCAGAACTGTATGTCGATAATCGAAGAAGTCCTAGATCTGCCTGTAGATGAGGGGGAGATGGCGGTCTTCACGTATCGCGAAGACGATGATCTGCAGCGGCCCGCTATCGTTCTGTTGCATGACGCGCACGGGCTGATCCGAGGAACCTTGGACATCGCGAGAGGGCTGGCAGCGGAGGGCTTCGTGGTTGCAGCACCCGATACGTTTCACCGTGCGGGGAGGATGATGACCGATGGGTCGGGTCCCGCTCAACAGGACAGTATGCTGCTGCGCAAGGGCATGACGAACGACGGCCACCTCTCGGACATGAATCGCCTAGCGAAGCATCTCCGGTCCCAGGCTTACGTCACCGACGGGCCCGTAGGCGTCACGGGGTTCTGCCTTGGAGGGCGCATCGCGTTCCTGGCAGCGGCTCAGGGTGTAGGGTTCGGTCCATCGGTGCTGTTCTACCCCACTCGTCTGTGGCAATCAGATCCTGCGGTTCCAAATGCCCCTACCCCACTGAGCGTAGCGAACGTCATCAACCCGATGCTCAGTTTCTTTCCTGAGCTCGACCCGCAGAACCCGCCAGAGCGGGTCGAAGAATTCGAGAGGACTCTAGCTTGCGCACCAGTCGAGTCGATCGTTGTACCTAACGGCAAGCATGGTTTCGCACAACCTGGCGGAGCCAATTTCCAGCCGGAGCATGGGCCAGAGGCTTGGCAGCGCTGTATCGCGTTCTTCAAGCAGCATCTACCAGTCGCTCCGGCGTAGGGAGGCGATCATGAGTGGCATACGGGCGTTGCACCTAAAGTTGCAGTACTCCGGAACGGAGACGCCAGCGGTCAATATCTCCGATCTGACTGTTGAACCAGGTGAGTTCATGGCCATCATGGGCGAATCGGGATCCGGCAAGACTAGCCTGTTACGGTTGATCGCAGGCTTGGAAAACCCCGATGAGGGGGACATCTACATCGGCGGAGAGTGGATGAACAACACCCCGGTCGGGCGCCGACCTGTGCAGATGATATTCCAGAGTTTGGCGCTTTGGCCGCACCTTAAAGTGATGGATGAGCGCGGCTACTCCAATCTGAGCTTCCCGCTGAAGGTTCGCCGCTGGACGCAAGCGCAGATCGTGGATCGCGTCAGAGGAGTGAGCAACCGAGTTGGGCTCAAAGAAGAGCTGTACTCGCGGCGGCCTAATGAATTGTCTGGCGGAGAGCGCCAACGGGTCGCGTTAGCTCGCGCCATGGTGACGGAATCCAAGATGTTCTTGATGGATGAGCCCTTGAGCAGCCTGGACCCTATTAGTAGGCCGAAGATGCGTACTGAGATACGTCGGTTGCACGACGAGCTAGGTGCAACGACGGTTTACGTTACGCACAATGGGGTCGACGCCAGAGACATGGCAGACCGCATCGCCGTAATGCAGAACGGGCGCATCATCCGGGTAGGCACGTACGCCGACCTGACTTCAGCGACAGCCGACCCGTACGTGCGTTTGCTGCTGTCCTCGTTCTAGGCTCGTGGCGGCAATCTCCTACAGGCCGTAAGCCTCAAGGAAGCGGAGCCATATCTCGCTCATCGTGGGGTACGCGGGTACGGCGTGCCAGAGCGTCTCTAGCGGGACTTGGCCGACGATGGCGATCGTGGCAGCGTGTAGCAGCTCACCAGCTTCAGGCCCAACCAGCGTGACACCCACAAGAACGTGGCGATCCTCATCGACGATCCACTTGGCGCCGCCCCGGATGCCCCTACCGCGGAGTGACACTCCGCCGACGTTCAACCCAAGCTCGATGGCTCTGATGCTCAATCCCTTGGCCACCGCAGCGCTCTCGGTGAGCCCGACAGTGGCGATCTGCGGGTCAGTGAATATCACGCCGGGCACCGCGACATGATCTGCCCAAGCTGATGTCCCTTTGCCGAGGATGTGATCTCCGGCCTGCCTCGCTTGATACTTGCCCTGGTGGGTCATCATGGCGCGACCGTTGACGTCACCAACGGCGTACAGCCAGCCGCCATCCACGCCGAATACCTGAAGCGCGTCGTTCACTCCGAGGGCGGCACTTGGTTTCAAACCGACCGCCTCCAGGCCAAGATCCGCCGTGTTGGGCTGGCGCCCGACTGCGAGTACTAGCTCAGCAGCTGTGATGCGCTCGCCGTTGTCGAGGACGACGGTGACTCCACTCGCATCTCGAGCCACCGATACGATGGCGCATCCTGCTTTGAGGTTGATGCCTTTGGCCTGGAACGCTTCGTCGATGATGTGCATGGCAAAGGGCTCGACGCGGCGGGAGTCATCGAGGGTGCTGTGCGTTACGACGGTGACCTGGGCACCAAGTGAGTTCCACGCCTCAGCCATCTCAAGGCCAACTGCTCCTCCACCCAAGATGACCAGGGACTCGGGCACGTCTTGGCGAACGACGATGTCCCTACTGCCTAGGGGGCTCACGTCGGCGATACCGTCGATGGCTGGAACGATGGAGCTTGAGCCTGTCGCGAGAACAACGGCTTTCCGTGCGACTAGATCGAGCGTACCCCCCTCAGCGAGGTCGACGCTGACGGCCCGTGGTCCTGTGAGGCGTGCGTGACCCCGGACGAGGTTCGCGTTCACGGACTCAACCCACTTCACCTGCCAGTAGTCGTTCCAGCCATTAGCGAAGGCGTTGCGGCTGCGGAGGGTCTTGCCTACGTCAACGGTGCCAGTGATCGCATCGGATATCGCAGGCACGGCGCGGGCGGCCGCCAGCGCTTCGGCAGGTCGAAGCAACCCTTTGCTTGGCATGCAGGCCCAGTAGGAGCACTCGCCCCCAACGAGTTCTGACTCGATGATGACGGTAGTCAGGCCGCCGGGTGATGTACGTCCAGCGACATTCTCGCCCCCTGCTCCACCTCCGATGATGATGACGTCGTACTCGATTGCCATTTGGGGGGTTCTCCGTCAGCCGCCTCGCCGATGAGGTGTTGGGTAGTCAATCATGTGATGAACGGCGCAGCGAGATGGTGCGCTCGTCATCTGTATACTGCCACTCCTAGTCGGGTTCAGAGGAAGGCTTTTCAGTGGCAGATTCGAAGGTGCAACAGTCCAAGCTAGTGTCATGGTTCTGGGCGACCAGGCCGTTCTCGCTGTCGGCGTCCGTCGCGCCCGTGCTAGTGGGGTCTGCACACGCGACGTCTGTGGTGAGCTTCGACTGGCTGCTGTTCGCTGTCGCGCTAACGGCGTCGATCGCGATCCAGATCGGGACGAACCTGACCGACGAGTACTCAGATCATCGCAAGCACGGGGGCGAGGGGAAGCTGCTGGCGCCACACAAGGTGATCCAGCGCGGGCTGCTTTCGGAGCGCGCGGTGCTGATCGGGATGATCGCGGTGTTCGGGTACGGGATCGCAGGTGGGTTGTTCATCGTGTCGCAGACAGGTTGGCCGATCCTGGCCATCGGGGTGGCGAGCGTGGCTGCGGCATACCTGTACGCCGGTGGGCCATTCCCGCTGGGCAACTACGGCCTGGGCGAGCCGGTGGTGTTCCTGTTCATGGGCCCCATCATGGTGATGGGGGCGTACTACGTGCAAACGGAGCAGGTGACGTGGACGGCGTTCGTGGTGTCGCTTCCGGTGGCGTTCATCGTGACGGCAATCCTGCATTGCAACAATCTGCGGGATATCAGCGAGGATCAGGCCGTCGGCAAGCGAAGCATCGCGGCGGCGATCGGCGTTAGGCCCAGCAATTGGCTGTACGCCGCGCTGATGGGCGCGGCGTACCTGTCGATAATCGTGGCAAGCGCAACAGGGGCGATTTCAGCCTGGGCGTTGCTCGGGCTGGCCCCTGCCCCATTCGCGTTCGACGCCGTTCGCAGGGTGTTCGCGGCTGAAGACCGGCCTGCGATGAACCGAATCATGGTGCGGAGCGCGAAGGTTCACGGCTGGACCGGTGTGACCCTGGCCGCCGGGCTGGCGATCGCTAGCTTCTAGTTACGACTTAGGGCCGACGAGGATGTCATCCCCTTCGATACGGACCTCGTAAGCGGTTACTGCTTCATCCGCTGGAGGTGCTGTCGCCCGGCCGTTCTTGAGGTTGAAGAACCCCTCGTGGATCGGGCACTCGACCTCGCAAGTTCCTTCGTGCAGGTTACCTTCGCCGAGCAGACCGGCCTCGTGAGAGCACCAGCCATCTAGGGCGTAGTAGTCGTCGCCGATCCGGGCAACCAGAATCTCCTCGCCGTCGGCATTGGCGGCCAGCATTCCGTTGCCGGGGAGGTCGCTCACGGAGGCAACTCTGACGAATTCTGTAGGCATTTGGGACAGCTCCTTAAAGTAGCGCTAGGGCAAGTAGCAATGGGGTCATGGTAGCAAAAGCGGGCTAGCGCCCGGGGAAGTTTGGCTTCCGTTTCTCGACGAACGAGCGGACGCCCTCCAGGAAATCCTCGCTGACATCTGAAGTCGACTGCAGGTCGAGACGGGCTTGGGGGATCAACTCCAAAGCGCCATGCTCGATGAGGTCGGCGATGACAGCTTTGTGCATGCGGTGGGACACGGGAGAGTTCTGCGCGATGTCCTCGACGAGGCCATCGACGAAGGCGTCAAGCTCGGCGGGGGGAACGACGACACTGATCAAGCCTGCGTTGAGGGCAGCATCAGCGTTCATGAGGCGCGAACTGAGGAGCATGTAGCTGGTGTTGGCTGCGCCTGCCAGGTGCTCCAGGCGAGAGAGGAATGCGTGGCCGATGGCGATGCCACGCTTGGCGGCGGGCAGGCCGATCTGGGCGGTGTCATCGCCGACGCGGATGTCGCCGTGGATCGCAAGCTCGAAGCCACCGCCGATGCAGTACCCACGCAGGACAACGATAGAGGGCTTGCTGAGGTTGGCTAGAGCCTCGCATGCGCCCTCGACGGCAGCTCGGTAGTTGCGGGACTTCTCGGGCGTGCTGCGGGTTTCCTGGAAGTCCTTGATGTCCGCACCAGCGGAGAAGGCTCTATCGCCTTCGCCGGTGACGAGGACGACGCGGATCGCGGGGTCGGCGTCCAGTTCAGCGAGCACTGCGGGGAACTCGCACCACATGTCGTAGGTGACGGCATTGCGTTGGTCAGGCCGGTTTATGACTACGGTCGCAGCTTGGCCCGAGCGTCGGACCAACAACTCATCGCTCACGTTCACGCTCCTCGTACTGTTTCATGACGTCCCGCATGGTGATGCCCTCCTCGATCTCAACATCGTCGATGTTGGCGGAGGCGGCGGCGAGCACGCTGAAGCAGTTGTCGCACTGCCACATGTTGTCGCGGTAGACCATGGGGGATGAGCACTCAAGGCACTCGATAACGTCCATGCCCTGACTATACCGGTGACGTGGTGTTCACGGCTACCGGACACTACCAGGCTGCGCCTGAAACGGGGGTTGCGCGCGGACGTATAATGCCGCGCATGAACAAAGCTGATCTTCCTCCGATTCCCGTAACTATCTGGTCCGATATCGTCTGACCGTGGTGCTATGTCGGCCTGGCCAGGCTGAGAGAGCTCGCGAAGGACTACAACATCGTCGTTACGGAGAAGGCGTACCTTTTGCGTCCTGACACGCCACCCGAAGGGGAGGAGCGTAAGCAGCGACCAGGCGAGGCGCCGGGCGAATTGTCCCCTCACCTCCAGGCTATCGCGCAGGACGCGGGGCTGACGCAGATGCGGCGACCGGATCGCCGGCCGAACTCGCTGAAGGCTTTGCAGGCTATCGAGCACGCGAAGGGATTCAACAAGGGCGAGGAGATCCGAGACGCGTTGTACACGGCGTACTGGGAAGAGAAGCGGGACGTTGGCGAGATGTCGGTTCTCCAGGAGATCGCAGAGGCCGTCGGGGTCGACTGGCCTGGGCTGAAGCTGGCGCTGGAGACGAACCTGTACTTGGACACCGTTATGGAGGACTTCCAGGACGGGATGGACAACGGATTCCAGGGGATCCCGGCGTTCATCATCGGCGATGTGAAGTTCACGGGCGCTCAGCCTATGGAAGTATTCCGGGAGGTGGCGGATCGTGCGGTCTCCCTTCTCGAAAAGGACCCTAAGGCGTTCGATGGCATCAGGCGCGTCCTCTAGGGCGGGCTTTTTGTCCCGATCGATGGGCCGATGGGATGGCTAACGCGCTGCGGCTAGCCGAGGTGCCGGTGGAGGAAGTCCATGACCACCGGCCATGAGGCGGTAGCGGCGGCTTCGTTGTAGCGGGCCGCGCTGAAGTTCTGGAAGTCGTGGCCTGCTTGGTACGAGTGGAACTCGTGCTCGACACCCAGCCTGGTTAGCTCAGCATCCAGTTTCGCTACGTCCTCCGGCGAGGGGTTGCCGTCCTCTAGGCCGAAGCTGCCCATAACGGGGCAGTCGATGCCGGAGGAGCGCTCGAAGGCGGTGGGGCCGTCGCCCCAGGCGGTCCATACGCCAGCCGGGTAGAACGGGGCTGAGGCCTTGAACTCGGGGATGGCGGTGGTCTGGAGCCAGGTGATGCGGCCGCCCAGACAGAAGCCCATGACTCCCACCTGCGCGGCGTCGACGTTGGCGAAAGTTTGCAGATGCTCGACCGCTGCGCGACCGTCGGCGATGACTTCATCGTCGCGGAGTTGCGCTACTTTTTCGAAGAGACGTTTGACGCGCTCGGGGGAGCCGGGTGGCAGCTCTTTGACCTCTTCGAGGATGTTGTCTTTCTGGCGGTGGTAGTAGAGGGGCGCGGCTGCGACGAAGCCAGCCTCGGCTACACGCTCGGTGAGCTTCTGGATGACGTGTTCGACGCTACCGAGGCCTTGGTTGACGATGACCGCAGGGAACGGGCCATCGCCATCAGGGATTGCCACGTAGAGGGGCATGGGGTCGCTACCGACTGTGAGGGTGTCCCAGCGTGTTTGAACCATAGTCTCTAACCCTCGCTGATCTTGCCCTGCTCAAGCAGGTACTTGGCGAATCCGAGTCTGTTCTTGTCCAGCACAGGAGCGTGGGATTTCAGAGGCGGGCGCGGCACCGGGATGTACTCGTGGTGCTGGAAGCGTTCGGTGATGAGTTGGACGCGGAGTTGCTCAAGCGCTTCGACGACGTCCACCGCCCAGAGGCCTTCGACGTCGCAGCCAGGAAGCTCGGGGTACGAGGCGCGGCGTAGCCAGTCGCCGTCGGGCCCTTCGAAGGATTCCATGATCAGCTTGTACGGAACGGCCAGGTACTCTTCGAGCTCCATCTTCCCCCTCCGATACCGAGGTGTCGTTGCATTCTACGCACGTCCGGCGTGCTATGCCCACCAGTAAGAGTAGCCATCGGCGAGTCACAAGGGACGTTGGAATTGATATGGTTAGCCCAATCAGCTCGCTCAGGAGACGACCATGGCACAGATCATAGGCAGAGTAGCGCTCTCTCACGGTCCGCAGTTGCTGATGCCGCCGGAAGAGTGGGGGCGGTTGCCGAAGGGGCGCGAGCCACGGCCTCCTGAGCGTCCAGAGTTGGAGAAGCACCTGACACCAGAGGTGCAACAGGCGTACTACGAGCGCTGCCTGGCGGCGATGGACACGCTGGCAAAGCAGATCGACGCTTGGAAGCCGGACGCGATCATCGTGATCGGCGACGACCAGAACGAGAACATCAAGGACGACAACAACCCGCCGATCTGCATCTACATCGGCGATGAGGTTGACGCATCGCTGAGGTCTGCGGAGTCCTCGCAGGCTGGGACAGGGACGACGCACTACAAGGTTGACGCGGAGTTGGCGCGCGGGTTGGTGGAAGGCTTGATGGACCTGGACATGGATCCCGCGTGGTCGATGAGGACTCGGCTGGAGACGGCATGGGACACGCCATCGCCCGGCCTCTGCACTTCACGACGCCGCGCGCCGATTACCCGATCATCCCGCTGATGCTGAACACGTACTACCCGCCCGCGCCGTCGCCGAAGCGTTGCGTGCGGCTGGGCCAAGCGCTGAAGCAAGTGATCGATGGATTCTCGGGCGATCAGGGTGTGGTCATCATGGGTTCCGGCGGGCTGAGCCACATCATGATCGATGAGGACTTGGACCATGGGTTCATGGATGCGCTGGAGCGGAACGATCTGGATTACATGGCGGCGATGGACCCGGCGCAACTGACAACGGGGACGTCGGAGATCCGGAATTGGATCGCGACCGCTGGTGCGGGAACGACGCCGGGGAAGATGGTCGATTACGTGCCTGCTTACCGGAATGCTCACGGCATCGGGTGTGCGATGGGCTTCGCGGTGTGGGAGTAGCTGGATGCGACTTGAGAACAAGGTAGCGCTAGTCACTGGATTCGGTTCCGGTATCGGACAGGCGGTGGCGGTAATGCTGGCCAGCGAGGGCGCGAAGGTGCTTGGCGTGTCACGTCGGCAGGACGCGGCCAACGAGACGCTGGCGGCGATCACGGCTGCGGGCGGCACGGCGGAGTTCTTCGCGGCAGACATCCGATCCAGCAGCGACGTGGATGCGGCGGTGGCGAAGGCTGTCGAGAGCTTCGGTGGGCTGGATATCGTGGCGAATTGCGCGGGTATCAGGCTGGTGGGGCGAGCGACGGACATCACGGAAGAGCAGTGGGACGACGTGATGGCGACGAATCTGAAGGCCGCGTTCCTGACGAGCCGTGCGGCGGTGCCTTTGATGAAGGTGCGCGGTGGTGGGGCGATCGTGAACATCGGGGCGGTCTCCGGTTTCCGGGGCAATCCGAATCGCGTTGCGTACAGCTCCTCCAAGGGGGCGTTGAATAATTTCACGGAGGCCATGGCGCTCGACTACGCTGCCGATGGCATCCGGGTGAATTGCGTTTGCCCAGGGCCAACAGACACGCCGATGGTGAACATCACATCGGACGAGCAGCGCACGCA
>JAQCEV010000109.1 GCA_027618515.1 Chloroflexota bacterium
TGAAAACCCGCCACCAGAGGCAAAACGAACGCCGAACTGCGGTAAACTCGCCGTCCATGACCGCCCAAAACGAAACAAACGCGCCCAATCTTGGACGCTGAGCGCACCGAAACCGCCCAAAACGAGCCACACAGCCGTTGGGGCGCGCTAGCGTACCCCGACTTCCGCTGGTTCTGGGCCCACGGCCTCCTCCAGGGCATCGCCCGCAACATGCGCGAGATGCTCACCTTCCTACTCGTCTATGAGCTGTCGGGCTCAGCATTGCAGCTCGGCCTGACCGGCCTGTTCCAAGCCGTCCCATCCATAATTTTTGGACTGATCGGAGGCGCTCTCGCAGACACGGTCGACCGCAAGAAGCTCCTGATCTACACCCAAGCAGCGAACGTCGTCTCAGGCGGAGTCATCGCAGTATTGGTGCTCACGGACAACGCCCAAGTCTGGCACCTGTGGGCGTTCACCAGCTTCTGGTCCGCCGTCAGCGTCCTAGGCCGACCCGCCCAGCGCGCCTACATCCCGCGCCTGGTGCCCCAAGGCCAAGTGATGAACGCCATCACCTGGCACAGCGCCCTCAGCCAGGGGACACTCTTCGCCGGCCCCCTCGCCGCAGGTGCCCTCGCCGCGCTACTCGGCATCGGTTGGGCGTATGCCGCCATCTCGGTCGTGCTGATCGCCTCATTGCTCGCGGTGTTCGCCATCCGCGCGTCCGGCGTGCCGGAAGGGCCGCCCCGAAAGGCGTCCGCGCGCACCATCGTCGAAGGCATTCAGTTCGTCAGCATGCAAGAAGTACTCAAGGCCGCGATGGTCATGGATTTCGGAGTCATGTCCGTCGGGTTCCTGCGCCCGATCCTCCCCATCCTCGCGCTAGACGTCTACGACATCGGAGAGATCGGCCTCGGCCTGCTCGGCGGCGCGCCCGCGATCGGTGCGGTAGCCGCCTCACTCACGCTCCTGCTGGTGGGCGATTTCAAGCGCAAGGGCGTGGTCATCGTCCTGGCGTATGCAGGCTACGCCGTGGCCATGGCCCTTCTCGGCCTCACTCCCTGGATAGGATTGGCGCTCGTGGCCCTCGCAGTCACCGGCTACATGGACGTCATCGCGTTCACCCTGAAGCAAACGCTGATCCAGATCGTGGCCCCCGACCAGTTCAGGGGCCGTGCGGCCAGCCTCTCATCGATCCTGTCGGTCACCGGCAACGCTGCCGGGGCCATGGAGATGGGCTCGCTTGCAGCCGCGTTCGGTGCCCCCGGAGCCCTAATCATCAACAGCGGGCTCGCCCTGGGCATGACCGGCGTCGTCACCCTCCGGTGGATGGGTCTCTGGCGCCACGAGTCCTGATCCGCGCCCCTCGCGCGTCGTGGAATAGTAGGGGACTAGTACTTGAACGAAATCTCCTGCTGGTGCGTAGCCACCTTGTACCCACCGCAGGCCACAGGGTAGGCGAGCACTCCAGGCTGGAAGGACACATCGTCCTCGTGACACCGCCAGTAGAAGAACCTCGCCGGTTGCACCCAGTGCAGATTGAGATCCCCCGTCTCGGTGAGCGGATTCGGACCGGAGGCAGGCACCTTGAACTTGAACGCCACATGCGGGTTATCGCCCACGGTGCCCGAGTAGCCCAGCACCCGGCCCCTACCGAGTCCCGCATCGATCCGCGCACCGCACGCAGACGCCACCTCCGTGTCGGCCACGTCCTCGTTCATCGCGTAGAACTGCCGCCCCGCCGCGGCCCCCGTCCGATCCTCCCACCGATCGGCGATCGCGCACCGAACGTCGTCCGGGTGACCAACCAGCAGCGGCGATGTCGCGAGGTGGTACACGCACATGATCGTGCCTGGCCACTCGCGGCTCAGCGACTCGAAGCACAGCTCCAGGTCGTCGAACGGAGCCTGCTCCGACCCATCCGCCGAGGAGCCCCTGACCAGCGCGCCCCGGTTGTCGAACCCGATCAACCGCACATCGAACGGCGCCAGCACTGGCGTCCCATGCGGCATCTTGATGTTCATGCTCAATTTGCCATCGTACGCCGGGTAGCCAGGCGACCCGCCGTCCGTCGGCCCCAGCGTCACCATGGCGGGATCAGCGTGAGTCCCGAACCTGACCGCGCCAGGAGCCAGACCGTCTTCCCAGCGAGCGTGCTCGCTGTTGATGCCGTCCATCGACGCTGGCGGGCCGTCGAGTGCCGATGCGAACCCCGGCTCCAGTGTTCCCGTCAACGTCAGCGAAGTCCTTTCGACCGCATCGCAGCCGACGGCAGAGCTCGCCACCGCGACCAGTACCAGCAGTGACCGTGTGATTAGGCCTATCCCCACTTGGCGCCCCCGTAGATGTCCAGCGCCGTCCCGTTCACCCACGTCGCCGCGTCAGACGCCAGGTAGACAGCCGCATTCGCCACATCCTGAGGCGTCCCATAGCGCTCCACGCCAATGGTCATCCGGATCGCGTCCAACGTCTCCTCCGACCGCCCCGCGCGGATCACGGGCGAGTCGATGAACCCCGGATTGATGCAGTTCACCCGAATCAGCGGCGCCCACTGGGTCGCCATCGCCTTCGTCAGGTGGATCACCGCGTCCTTGGTCATGTTGTAGACCGTCATGTGTGCAGGCCCCCAGCCGCCCCAGCCGCGACCGACACCACCCATGGACCCCATGTTGATGATTGTCCCGCCGCCCTGTGCCTGCATCTTCGGCACGGCGATAGCCGACGCCCGGATCAGGCTCTTCACGTTCAGGTCGAAGCACCCCATTATGTCCTGGTCCGTCAGCTCCAGCAGCGGAGCGCGCTTGAAGTCGTCTCCCACTGCACCGCCAGCGTTGTTGACCAGAATGTCCAGGCGTCCGAAGTGCTCGATCGTCTGGTCGATCATGGCTTCGAGTTGCTCGGAATCGCGGATGTTCGTCGGGATCGTCAGGCACGTGCCACCCTCAGACTCGATCTCCGCCCTCACATCGTCGAGCTTCGATTGCGTCCGTGCGGCCACGACCACCTTGGCCCCACTCCGTGCGTACTCCAAAGCGATACCGCGACCGATCGTCTCACTGCCGCCGGTGATGATGGCGACCTTATCTTCCAGGGAAAAGCTAACAGCGTTGCTCAAGTCGAGCCTCCGTTCCAAATGCTGCCCGCCAGGTTATCAGCCGCCCACTGCTGAGCCGATGCAGCCCCACATGCGACAGACAAAGAAAACCCAGGACTCAACGAGTCCTGGGTAGATGAGCCCGTCACTGCCAACCAGGTTTGGCCGTGACGGGCGTGGGAAATCGAGAAGGGACGGCGTATAGGCGTGAAAGCCTAGTTACGGCGAAGTTGGGCGTCGACCGTCAGCTCAAGCTTGAACAACTTGGCGTGCAGGATTTCGATCCGGTCAACCAGATCGGCGAGTTTTGCGAGAGTGGCTTGTCGGTCTTCCATGGGGCACCTCATGTTGGCAGGGCTTGGTGCTGACGAGCGCTGTTCTGCGCTACACCCGGAGATTACATGTGCGCACCCAAACCAACTTCACTCGAAGGGGTTAATCAGCGGA
The DNA here is from genome assembly GCA_027618515.1 of Chloroflexota bacterium. Classification (GTDB taxonomy): domain Bacteria; phylum Chloroflexota; class Dehalococcoidia; order Lucifugimonadales; family Australimonadaceae; genus CALGTL01. The sequence continues at coordinate 3,521 of JAQCEV010000109.1, forward strand.
CTGGAAAAGGATGATTCTTGCGAGATTAGAGACGGAGCAAGCGACGGTGGACGAGTATCGCAAGTCCGTTGAGCAGGAGGCTCGCTCCTCCGATTACCGTCATCGCGATCGACACGTTCGTCGCCTCGGCGATCGCCCCCGCTATCGCGATGGAGATCGGCGCAATGCCGGGGTTGAGGCCATTGATGCTCATGATCCGCCCACGCATATGCGGCGGCGTGTTGCCCAACAAGAGACTGTTGCTCGCTGAGCGGAACACAGTGGACGTCCCCCCGATACTCATGGACATCAACGCCGCGACGAATATCCACGACGTCCAGCCAACGATCATGATCCCCACAGCGTTAACCGCCGAGAACACCACCATCATCAGTCCCCGCCGCTTGCCGAGACCGACCGCTGCGAGAACCAGGCCAAACAGCACAGCACCCGCGCCGTCTGCGGACAAGAGCACTCCGTACGCCCCAGGCCCCGCTCCCAGCTTCTCCGCCGCAAACACCGGGATCAGCGCCCGGCTAGCGAATCCGATCCCCTGCAAACCGATTGCCACCGTGAGTACCGACAGCACATCGGCGTTGCCGCCAGCGAATCGAAGGCCTTCCCACAATTCGGCCAACATCGAACGCCCCCGCTCACGACCTTGAACTGCGGGCAAGTTCAGCTTGGTACTCAGTATCTGGTTGCCCACGAATATCAACGCCAGCGCCGCATACGCCCAGCCGGGACTGGTGATTCCTAGCATGAGCCCAACGCCCGCAGGCAGCAGCAAGCGTGTGCCGTTGATGGCTATCCCGTTCAACGACAGCGCGTTGATCAGGCGCTGCTGCGGCACGAGCGTAGGTATCGTCGACGTCCGCAACGGGCCGTCCATTGCCATCCCCACTGCGACAGCGAACGAACTCGCGTAGAGGTGCCATAGCTGGAGGTTGCCCGAGAGCACCACCCAGGCCATCACCGAGTACAGCGTCATGTTCCAAGCCTGGATACCCAACAGCAACCGGCGCTTGTCGAACCTGTCCGTCAGCACCCCACCCCAGAGGCCGAGCACGACTATCGGCAGCGCCTGCATGAGGTTAACCAGACCAAGCTGCAGGGCTGAACCTGTCATCTGGTAGGTGAGCCAATTGCGGGCGACCTGCTCGGTCCACATCGCGGACGCGGATCCGGCCTGGCTTAGCCACAGCAAGCGGTAGTCGCGGAACGCCAGCGACGCGAACGGCCTGAGCAGCAGAGGCAACGTGGGGAGGGGCGCTTCAGGCGTGTTGCTCATGACTTAGCCCAGCAGATTCCGCAGCAGAGTGATGAGAACGGTCAACGTGCCGATGCTGACGAGAGTGCTCACCACAACCGCGCTGGTCACGAACTTGGGTTCCGTATCAAACTCGGTAGCCAGGATCGTCGTGAACACCGCCGTAGGCATCGCCGCGACGATGATCACCGTCTGCTGCGCCACACCATCGAGCCCGACCATCGCGGTCACTAGATACGCAACCCCCGCGCTCGCGATCAGCCGGGCGAATCCTGACGACGCGAGGCTCCGCCAGCGAGCCCAATCGATGCCCTGGCTGAGTTGGAACCCCAGGATGATCAACATCACCGGGATCGTCGCGTCTGCAAGCATCTCGATAGGCTGTGAGAAGGTCAGTGGCATATCCCACTGTGTGGCGCGGATGGTCAGCGCCACAGGCACCGCGTAGAGCGTGGGTATCTTGAGCGAAGCCTTGAGCGGGGCCCACCCGTGAGCGCGCCCGCGTGCCGCGACGTAGATGCCCACCGGCCAACTGAGCGAACCCTGGACGACGAAGATGATGATCGCGACGGCCAACCCGTCATCCCCGAACGCTAGGAAAGAGATCGGGATTCCCATGTTGCCCGCGTTAGGGAATCCCGTCGCTAGCGTGAATCCGCTCTGTAGCGAGCGGGGCTGGCGAGCTAGCGCGGAGAAGAGTGCTGCGAGGCCCAGCATCAGCATCATCGCCAGGAAAGCCGAAACCACCACCCTTATGGATATGGCTGCGGGCAGTTCGGTTGTCAGTAGCCCATTCAGCACCAGAGCGGGGCTGAGTAGATACATGGCCACCGGGCCCAGCGCGCCGACGCCTAGCGCTTTCCAGCGCTGCAGGACAGCGCCGAGGGCTGCCACCAGAAAAGTGGGCAGGATGACAGTGAGGAATACGTCCAGCATGCGGCAGCGACGAGTTTACCGCTGACTCCGTTGCTCTGCCAGGGCACGGAATCTACTGCCCGGAGGAGGCAGTCAAGGATCGGCCAGATGCTTGAGCCAGATGTTTCAGTCTGTAACACGTTCGTAACTTTTGCGAAACACCACCGCAAAACCCACAGGCGAAGATGGCCCTTGTCGGAACTCACTCGACGGAAGGAGTAGGGGTATGGAAACGGGAGACATTGCATGGATGCTTACGGCATCAGCGCTAGTGCTGCTGATGACACCAGGGCTGGCCTTTTTCTACGGAGGCTTGGTTCGGGGACGCAACATTCTCAACACGATCATGTTCAGCTTCATGGCCATGGCAGTCGCGAGCGTGGTGTGGGTCTTGTGGGGCTACAGCCTCGCATTTGGTGACGGCAACGCATGGATCGGCGACTTCTCGCACCTCGGCCTTCACGGCTTAGATGTCAACGCGGATTCAGAAGAATTACTGTTCGTGATCTTCCAGGGGATGTTCGCAATCATCACCCCTGCGCTGATCACCGGCGCGATCGTGGAGCGCTTCAAGTTCACTACGTACCTGGTATTCCTCGTGCTTTGGTTGACGTTTGTGTACGCACCGATAGCGCACTGGGTCTGGGCTGGCGAAGGCTGGTTGTTCAAGGAAGGTGCGTTGGACTTTGCCGGTGGTACGGTCGTTCACATCAACGCAGCTGTTGCAGCCGTTGTCGCAGCGTTCTTAGTGGGCAAGCGGCGCAACCCTGCGCTTGAGCCGAGTAACGTGCCCTACGTTGTGTTGGGTGCCGGGATCCTCTGGTTCGGTTGGTTCGGTTTCAACGCAGGTTCCGGCTTCGCTGCTAACGCTGTGGACATCAACGCATTCTTGGTGACCAACACCGCTGCGGCAGCAGCCGCGCTGACGTGGGGTCTTATATCCCAGTTCCAGTTCGGCAAGATGAGCGCCGCTGGTGTGGCAACCGGTGCGGTTGGCGGCTTGGTCGCAATCACACCGGCAGCAGGTTTCGTTGGAGTGATGGGAGCGTTGGCGATCGGATTCGGGGCTGGCGTACTGTGCTATACCGCAGTCCAACTCCGCCCCAAGATCGGACTCGACGACTCGCTGGATGTCTTTAGCGTTCACGGTGTCGGCGGTATTTGGGGCGCGCTCGCCGCTGGCATCTTCGCCGTCGAAGCCATAGGCGGTACCAAGGGCCTGATCGAAGGCAACGTAGGGATCATGGGTACGCAGGTCATCGCAGTCGTCGCAACACTGCTGTACTCAGGTATCGTGTCATTCATTATCTTGAAGGTACTTGACCTGATCCCTGGGCTTGGCCTGCGGGTCTCCGAGGCGGACGAAGACCAGGGGCTGGACATCAGCCAACACGGTGAGCGGGCATTCGTAACGGACGGAGCCGACTAAGACGAGCGGGGTTTAGTTTCAATCAGCCTACCCCGATGGATTCGAGGAGGCAGGAAAGGGATCGAAAATGATCAGCATTGAAGCAATCGTAAGGCCCGAGCGTGTCAGTCAGGTGACAGCCGCGCTGGTAGAGGCAGGATGCCCAGGGTTTTACTACTACAACATCACAGGCCAAGGTCGGCAACACGGAGTTGAGGTGTTTGTGGGGCGCGGTGGAGCGATGGCCACCCGCTCAACGGTACCCAAGACATTGATCAGAACCGTGATCAATGAAGACCAAAAGGATGCCATCGTCGCCGCCATCGTCGCGTCGGCCAAGGGCCCCGGCGAAGGCGATATCGGAGACGGAAAAATCTTCGTTTCCCAGATTGAGGACGCAGTGCGCGTCAGGACCGGGGATCACGGAGCGGCTGCGATCTAGGCATCGCTCCGGTTAGAGTCAGCCCAAAGCGGGGCCTCGAAAGAGGCCCCGCTTTGGGCTCTATCCCGAAACCCTACTCTTGGTACTCCTTGAGTGCGTCCCACTTGGGCTCGAGTCCAAGACCAGGGCGCTCTGAGAGCGTGACCATACCCTTGTCCGGCCCAATCGTGCCCTCGAACAGCGTATCGCCCACCTTCCACATCACGTAGTGGTACTCAACGCGCCACCCGTTGGCCATCGCCGCCGGCAAATGCATGTTGTGGTGTGGCCAGCCTCCTCCGTTCGCGATGGGCAGATTGAACGCCTGCGCCATCGCAGCGATCTTCGCACCCTCCGTGAACCCGCCGCAGTACACGACATTGGGCTGGAGCAGGTCTACCGAATGGTGAACGAGCAACTCCCGGATGCGGATCTTGTGTCCCTCGTTCTGCCCCGCAGAGATGGGGATGGACGTGCGCATGCGCAGGTCGTGCAGCATCGGCGCGTCGCTGCCCCAGATCGGCTCCTCGAACCACTCGATATCGCACTCCTCAATCATCTTTGACAGCTTGAGTGCATTGTTGAACTGGAACATGTAGTTGGCGTCGATCGACAGTTGTACGTTCGGCCCGATCGCCTCGCGCACAGCGTGCACCCGCGCTGAGTCTTCGAGGACTCCTTGATGGTTACCCGCGACCCCAACGACCATCTTGAGCTTGTCCTCGCCTTGCGCAACGAACGACTTCGCCACTGAGGTGGTCCCGGTTGTTTGAACAGTCAGGGCCGTCGAGATAAGTGGATTCCCTGCCTGCTTA
>JAQCEV010000110.1 GCA_027618515.1 Chloroflexota bacterium
CGATGCTCCCCGTTGGAGCAGCCTGATCACAGTACGAGGGTGATGCTCTTACACCACTTGACGGGACACCACCTCTGCCGGATAGGCCATCCACGGGGCAAGCCCTGCCCTCCTCCCCCTCCATCTCACCTCTAGCGTCGCCATTCTCCCTAACAGATCGACGCCAAATGCGTTTCTCCTTTTCGAGTAAGCAGTACTAAGCCTAGCGTCCACACCGATGAACCGGTTGGGGCTTGTACGTACCGCGCTTCGGACTGGGTTAGAGAGCTAACCGGGGAACAGTCCCAGGCGATACAAGCAACGCTAGGGAGCCATATTCGCCCAATGGTGAAGCACCAGTGGCGAAGTCGCGATGGCGCGATAGATGACGTGCTGTTCTTTAACTGCGTGTCTTATGGACCGCGTGTCGATAAAGGGGGAGAAACATGTTAAGGATCTTTTGGGTTGAACCGGAGAGTTTGTTCCGATCGCTGTTGGTTTCGGCGCTTGAGCATGACGGTGACTGCCTACTCGTAGGCACAGAGCCCACGTTGACCGACTCTGCCATGGGGCACGTACAGATCGTGAAGCCCGAAGTCCTCGTCGTGGGGATACCGCGCCTGGACCTCGCCAGCGCAACCGCCCTTGAGGCGCTCCGAAACGAGATGCCATCGTTAGCCATCGTCGTCCTACTGGCGGTCGCTGACCCCGTCGACAGAGCCTGCCTCGCCCGTTTGCGCGCTGGAGACGGCCCTGGGTATGCCATCATCGCCGAGTACGGGATCGCCCGCGTCGACGACCTCATGCAAACCATCCGGACGGTCGTCGAAGGCCGCGTCATCATGGATACCAAGCTCCTGCCGCATCATGTGCCAGAACCTACGCCCGATGAACTCGCCGCCCTCTCGCAACGAGAATCCCAAGTCCTCAGCCTCATGGCTACTGGACTAACCAACGGCGGCATAGGCGAGCGTCTCTTCATCACCACCAAGACCGTCGAACGCCACACCCAGAACATCTACACGAAGATCGGCGCACCACCGCCAGCGATCCAAGCCAGGGCCTACGCCGTCGCTAAGTTCCAAGCGTCCGCCCACGACCGGTACGCCAACCTCCTCAAGATCAGCGCCTGACGCTAGCGGTCTACTCCCCCCCCCCCCCCCGGGCCGCGACACCACTCGACGCTTCCTGCGCATTCCTCTGCGTCATCCTCCCAATCCGGTGGCTCCTCTCTTTTGAGGGGGGGCATCGGGGGCGAGGCCGCGTGCCTCGCCATCCACGTCGTTCCCAGCAAGGTATAGTTATCCACGACTCTCCCCTCGCTAGGAACATTCGCCCTTGCGCCTCTTCCGCCGCAATCAACCTGCCGCCGTTCCCGCCACCGATTCTGGCGCTCCTGCCACAGGCGCGCCGGTCAACAACGCGCCGGTCAACAACCACCTATTCCTATCGCTCCACCTACCCGCCATCGCCCTCGGCTTCGGCATGGGCGTCACCACTCCCGTGCTACCGTTCTTCGCGCATTCCTTCGGGGTCAGCGCAGGCGTAGCCTCCCTCGTATTCTTCGCCACCATGGCCGGCGGCCTCACCGCCAGCCTCCCCGTCGGCTACCTGCTCGATCGTTTCGGTAGGCGCAAGATCCTCCTCGCGGGCCCGGTCATCACCGGCGTGTCCGCCCTGCTCATGGCCACCTCAGGGTCATTCCAAGAATTGCTGTTCTGGCGGTTCGTTGGCGGTTGGGGCCAGCAGATGTGGACGATCAGCCGACTCACCGTAGTGGCCGATTCGGGCTCCAGCGGATCGCGTGGCCGCATCATCACCAGCATGTTCGGCATCCAGCAGGTCGGCACCCTCGCTGGCCCCCTCGTCGGTGGCATCAGCGCAGCGACCCTCGGCCTAGAGTCAGCGTTCATCATCCAAGGCGTCGTCTCGCTGCTCGCAGGCGTGCCCAGCTTCTTCGTCTACCGTGAGACCGCGCCCAGGCCCGGCTCGCGAGGCGTCCCTGGCGCCGTCAACGATTTCTCCTGGCGGTCGTTGCTCCAACGACCCATCCTCATCCTGTTCACGGCGCAGCTATTCGGCATGACCGCGCGGGGAGGGGCCATCGGTGGTGGGACGCTATTCGTCTACGCCGCGTTCGCCTACGAAACCGACGCCATCACGCTTGGCGTGCTCAGTTCCATCATGGCCGCCGTTGGCATCCCGCTAACCCTCGCCGCCGGTTACCTCATGGATCGTTTCGGTCGCAAGTCGACCCTCGTCCCCGGCTCCGGGCTCTTTGGCCTGGTGCTCATCTTCCTCGGCATCACGTCGTTCGCGTCCCTGCCGTTCAGCGGGTTCGTCGTCGGCTTCGTCCTGCTCCAAGCCTTCAACAGCCTGCTCTCCGGGTCCTGGCAAGTCATCGGCGCCGACCTCGCCCCCGCCGGAGCCAGAGGACGCTTCTTCGCCGCAGGCCGCATGGTCAGCCAAGGTGGATTCTCCGCGAACCCTCTCGTCTTCTCCCTCATGACCACGCTATCCGGCTTCACAGCCGCCTTCGCCGTCCTAGGCGCCGCCAGCATCGTCTCGTCCCTCATGGTCGGCGGGCTGATTAAGGAAACGCACCAGCGTTAGGCGAGGCGTGGCGTGCACCCACCCGGAGAAGCCTGCACCCACGAACCGGCAGCAATCCCTTCGGCAGGTTTCGCCAGGCTTGAATTTCCTGTATCGTTACCGAAGTTGTCAGTCAACTCACAAGCGGCCGCAGGCCCAACGGATCTGTCGGAAATCACGAGGGAGAGCAATGGTCGAGACAAACCAATCCCCAGAAGATGAACGGTACAAGGATTAACAAGACGAAGCAGAAGGCACTGATATTGCCCAATATGACATCACCGCTTCTCCCAACGACTTCAATCTCTTGACGCTCTTCAATTTTTTGGAATCGGGCATCGTTAAGATTCCCACTTTTCAACGCGATTTCGTCTGGGAGCTAACCCGTGCATCTAAGTTAATAGAATCGATTCTGATTGGGCTGCCGATTCCTCAAATCTTCTTATACGAGCAAGGTAGGAACAACTTCCTGGTTATCGATGGGCAACAACGTTTGATGTCCATCTACTATTTCATGAAGGGCAGGTTTCCTAAATCTGAAAAACGGATCGAGCTGCGGAAAATTGTTGAGGCGCAGGGGACCATTCCCGACGTGATTCTTGAAGACGATGCTTATTTTTCCAAATTCAATCTTCGGCTGCCTGAACAAGAACCTGGCAATTCTAATCGGTTTAACCGTCGTAATTACGCCACGCTTGAAGAATACAGAACGACATTTGACCTCAGAACGATTCGGAACATAATAATAAAGCAGAATCTCTCAGGCAATGATGATTCTGCCATGTACGAAATCTTCCATCGCCTAAATTCAGGAGGCGTCAAACTAAAGCCTCAAGAAATCCGAATGAGCATTTATTACTCAGCGTATTATTCGATGCTGAGCACAGTAAATCAAAGCGAATCTTGGCGGAGCTTAATTGGAACCGCAGAACCTGATCTCAGGCTCAAAGATTTAGAAGTATTAGTTCGCGCTGCCGCAATGTTGGTAGATGGTGCAACCTATAATCCTTCAATGACCAAGTTCTTGAATGGTTTTTCGCGAAAAGCTCGCGGATTTGATCAAGCAACTATCGACTATCATCGTGTTCTTTTTGAATCGTTCTTCGAAGCGTACAGTTCCTTATCCGAAGGCATATTCCAGGTGCGTGGCCGGTTCAATATTTCTTTGTTTGAGGCAGTTTTCTACGTGGTCTGCAACCAAACATTTGCTTCGCATTCCTTAGTCAACAATCCAGTGCGCGAAGAGGCCGTCACTCAGTTACGCGCAGACGCAGATTTCATGGCGGCATCGACCCAGGGAGCAGCCGGGACGACAAACGTCGCAACGAGGCTAAGACGCGCAAATGCTGTCTTCAACGGCCAGCCATGAATGAGACTGAAATTGACCAAACGTTCGCCGATCATCAGTCGATCAGCGGGTACGTGAATCTACAATCTGAGATATCATTCCAGGCATCCGTCGACTCTGTATTTGCTAAAAATCTATTGATGGCCGTGGCTAGTTATTTCGAACGACAAATTCAAGCAGACATTGCTGCTTTCACGCAGGATAGCACGACCAATGAATTGGTCGTTAGCTTGGTAAAACGAAAGGCCATGGATCGTCAATATCATACCTATTTCAAATGGAAAGCGTAAAAAACGCGAATACATTTTTTTCGCTATTTGGCGATGCATTCAAGCTATTTATGACTCATGAAATCGAATCAGATAAAGATATAGAGAACGGGTTGGAGGCGTTTCTTGAACTGGGAAACGAAAGAAACAAATTAGCCCATCTCAACTTCAGCGCGTACCCATTAGAGAAGACGACTTCGCAAATATACGATCTGTACAAAACTGCATCGGTATTTGTGGATGCGCTACCCGCGAAATACCGCCAAGCTGCTTTGGAACCGCCCCCAGACGACGACCCCAACCCAACGCCTAACCCCTAGCCCGAACCTCCCCCAACATACGCTCAGCGATATCCGCCGTCGCCACGATATTGAGGTCCTCGCCTGATCGCGAGCGAACCGCCGCCCCGTTGGCCTCGACCTCCTGGTCGCCCACCACCAGCATGTACGGCACCTTCATCATCTGCGCATCGCGGATCTTCGCCCCCATGCGCTCATTGCGAGCGTCAACGTGCACGCGCAGCCCTGCCGCCGCCAGCTCATCGCGAACCTGCTCCGCGTACTCCACGTGACGATCAGCGATCGGGATCACCTCGGCCTGCACCGGCGCCAACCACAGCGGGAACGCCCCACCGTAGTGCTCCACCAGCACACCGAAGAAGCGCTCCAACGACCCGAACAGCGCACGGTGCACCATGTAGGGCCGGTGCTCAGCGCCATCCTGACCCACGTAGTTGAGGTCGAATCGTTCTGGCAAGTTGAAGTCGAACTGCACCGTCGAGCACTGCCATGATCGACCGATAGCATCTTTGACCTTGATATCCAGCTTCGGGCCGTAGAACGCTCCACCGCCCTCGTCGACTTCGTAGTTCACGTTCATGCGATCAAGCGCACGACGCAACGACTCCGTCGCGTGCACCCAGTCCTCGTCACGGCCAACCGCCTTCTCAGGCTTGGTGCTCAGGAACACGTCGTAGTCGGTGAACCCGAACGTCCCCAGCAGGTCGAACGCGAAGTCCAGCACGCCCACGACTTCGTCCTCAACCTGGTCTGGTCGACAGAAGATGTGCGCGTCGTCTTGCGTGAAGCCCCGGACGCGGAGAAGCCCCTGAAGCACGCCGCTCCGCTCGTAGCGGTACACCGTGCCCAGCTCCGTCAGCCGCATCGGCAGCTCGCGGTACGAGCGCTTCGACGACGTGAATACCTGGATGTGGAACGGGCAGTTCATCGGCTTTGCGAAGTACTCCTGCCCCTCAACGTCCATGGAGTCGTACATGTTCTCGCGGTAGAACCCCAGGTGACCCGATGTCTCCCACAGCGTCGCTTTACCGATGTGCGGCGAGTACACGAATTCGTAGCCACGCTTGTCGTGCTGGTCGCGCCACTCCTGCTCCATCAACGACCGTATCCGGCCGCCCTTCGGGTGCCAGATAACCAGCCCAGGCCCCACCTGGTCAGACGTCGAGAACAGGTCAAGCTCGCGACCGATCTTCCGGTGGTCGCGCAGTGCCGCCTGCTCTAGGCGTTCGAGGTGTTGATCCAGTGATTCCTGCGACTCCCACGCCGTGCCGTAGATGCGTTGCAGCATCTCGTTGCGCTCGTCGCCACGCCAGTACGCGCCAGCCACGTGCATCAACTTGATCGCCTTGATCTCGCCCGTCGAAGGCACGTGCGGCCCACGGCACAGATCCTCGAAGTCGCGATGCGCGTAAGACGTCAGCATCTCCCCTTCGGCGATGCCCTCGATGATCTCCAGCTTGAACGGTTGCCCCGCGAATCGAGTCTTCGCGTCTTCGCGGGAGAACTCCGTCTCCACGAACGGCGCGTTTGCCGCGATCGACTCGCGCATCAGCGTCTCAAGTTGCTCCAGGTCTTCAGGCGTGAACGGACGCTCCACATGAAAGTCGTAGTAGAAGCCATCCTCGATAGCAGGCCCCACCGCGAACTTTGCACCCGGGAACATGCTCTGCACGGCCTCCGCCATCACATGCGCTGCTGAGTGCCTGATGCGGAACCGCAAATCATCTAGATCCCGCTCAGCCTGCGTCCGTTCTTTTACTGGCATATCTTTTCTGTCCTCGATTCGGTGCGATCCCACACGAAGGTGATCGCCCGTAGTTTACGAAACCCAACCACTAACCAAACCCCACTCTGGCCCGGCAACCAAGCCCAGGAACAACAAAGGGGCGCCTCGTGCGCCCCTCAACCTACCTCAGCGAAACGCGCACCCTACCCCCCAGCGGCCCCCGTAGTGGCCCCTGTCGTCTCCATAGTGACTGGAGAAGTGGTAGTAATCATCATCAAAACGCCCATCGCCCCCAGATTCTACACCGTACACCGCAACACCCCGACTAGCCCCTACCAGCGTCTTCTCTCCCCGCTCGTTCCCGTTCTCGTTCCCTCTCTCCCTCTGGGAGAGAGGGAACGAGAGGGTTCCCCACCGCACGCCCCCAACTGACATCAGCCCCTTACCTGGTTACACCCCGCGCACTATAGTGATTCCATGGTGTTTTTCGACCACCCAGAAACCATTGCCACCGACCGTCCCCCTGCCCCCCACCAACCACCTCACAAAAATCACCTCGGAAAACACAGCGACACCTTGACACCTTGGCTAGATGAAGCCCTTCCCTGGCAAAAAGACAGCGGCACCTTGGGTGAACACCTGCGGAACCTTGGCGAACATGCCCCCTAACGCGGAGGAGTAGAATAACCACATGAAAGCCGTCTACAACGAAGCAGCCAACCTAGCTCGTCAGAATCGCGAATTCGTCCTAGCGACCGTCGTGAACACTAAAGGCTCAACGCCCCAGAAGCCCGGCGCCACCCTACTCGTGCGTGCCGACGGCTCCACCGTGGGTACCCTCGGTGGCGGCTGCGTCGAAGGCGACATCTGGTTCGCCGCCAAAGAGGCGCTGCGCGAGCACACCGGCCCCATCTTCAAGGACTACTACCTCAACGAAGACATCGCCGCGCGCGATGGCCTCGTCTGCGGCGGCTCCATGTTCTTTTACATCGAGCCCTTCGAGCACTCCGCCGAAGTCAGCCCGCTCTCCGATGAGATCGAGCAAGCCTACGAAGGCGGCGACTCCCTAGCGATAGCCACCGTCGTCAACGCCAAGACCCTCAAGCCCGACGCGCGCATCGTCGTCCACGAAGACGGCACGATTGTCGGCTCCCTCGGCACCGCCGAAGCCGACGCCCTGGCCATCGAGACGGCCAACGCCGTCATGCCCATGGGCAAAGCCGACCACGTCGTCACGGCTGAAGGCGACGAGATATTTGTCGCAGGCTTCACCTCCCCCGCAACCCTCGTCCTCGTCGGCGGCGGCCACGTGAACCTCCAGGTCGCCAAGATCGCCCAGATGCTCGGCTTCCGCGTCTTTGTCACCGACGACCGCCCCGAGTTCGCCAACCGCGAGCGCTTCCCCATGGCAGAGGACACCAACGTCGCCCCCTACGACAAAGGGCTAGACGCCTTCCACATCACCAAGAACACCGCCATCGTCATCGGCTCGCGTGGCCACCACTTCGACGACCTCGCCACCGAGCTCGCCGTCCGCACGCCCGCCACCTACGTTGGCCTCCTCGGCAGCAAGCGCAAGACCATCATGATCTACGAAGCGCTCCTCAAGCGCGGCATCACCCCCGAGCGACTCAAGCAGGTCCACTCCCCCGTCGGCCTCGACCTCGGCGGCCGCAACCCCGAAGAGATCGCTGTCAGCGTCATGGCCGAGATCATCGCCTTCCGCCACAACCGCCCCGGTGGCCCCATGAAGATCGAAGAGGCCCAGATCGACCGCCTCGTCGCCAAACTCGCCGCCGCCGACAAGACCAAGGCGTAACCTCCCGCCAAACGCGCTATCCTTCGGCCCATCGCTCTGCCCACTAACGAGCCCGGGCCCCGGATCGGCCAAGCGACCTTCAGTCCGGCGGCGAAGCCAAGA
>JAQCEV010000111.1 GCA_027618515.1 Chloroflexota bacterium
TTGGTGGGTTGAGTCGTGGAGCCAGTCGGGGCTCGCCCTGGGATCTCTTGGCTTTGCCGCTAGGACTAAAGGTCGCTTGTCCGCTCCGGGAGGAGGGCTCGTCGGTAGGCAGGTTCTGGAGCAGGTCGGGGCGAGCCCGCCTAACCCTCGAAGTCAGTCGCCCACAGCTCCTGCATTCGATCCATGTCGCTGGCTGATAGTCCGGCCATGCCCTGCGCGCCAACGGCAGCCTCGATCTGGTCTTGGCCAGAGAAGCCAACGAGCACGACTGACACTTTGTCGTTGTCTAGGGCGAAGCGAACGCTGGCCTGGGCGACGGTGCGGTCGCCGTTCGCGAGGAACGCGAGCGATTCGGCGCGCCGCAGGTCGCTCTCGTAGTCGTTGCCGGTGGCCATGAGTCCGCCAGGCTTGTCGGACGCTAATTCAGCACGCACCGGGCCAGCCACGGCGCCGCCTGCCAGCGAGCGTATGACGATGACGCCCATGTAGTGGGCGGCGGCGTTGTCGATGACCTGTTGGTAGTCCTGGCACACGTAGCCATCGGGCACTTTGACCCCTGCGGTCGGGTTCAGCAGGTTGTAGTAGGTCTGCACCGTGTCGAATCGACCGCTGTTGATGACGCGGTGGATGGCGTCGGTGTCGCCCATGCCAGTGAAGCCCCTGAATCCGATCATCTTCTCCGCCTGGAGTGCGTCCAGAGTGTCGGCCACGCCGCCCTTCTCCAGTACGTGCTTCACGAACAGGTCATGCTGACCGTCGGCGTCGCTGAGGTTGGTGTGAAGCTGGAACACGTCCACCGTGTCACGTTGGAGCCGGGTCAGACTTTCTTCGAGCGATCGCCTGATCGCGCCGGGGATGTCCTTGAGATCGTCCTCCGTGGAGACCCTGAACTTGGTGGCAACGTGGATCTCGGGGTTCAGCTCTTGCAGTACCTCGCCCAGGTGGGTTTCCGAGAGACCGTTGCCGTAAGCGGCGGCGGTGTCGAAGTAGTCGATGCCGAGGTCGAGCGCTTTCTGGACGGCCGCGACCTGCCGCTCGTGGGAACCTCGGATGATCGCGCCACCCACGTTGCCGCAGCCGAAGCCGATCTCCGGGACGCGGATGCCTGTTCTGCCGAGCGTTCGGTACTCCATCGTCTTTTCCTCCAAGGTGAGTGGGCAAGGTGAGTGGGCAAGGTGCGGCGAGGCGCGGGCCTCCAAATTGAGCGTTTGGGCGCGTATCGTAGCAGTGTCTGGGGATCATACGGGCCAGGGAGGCTGACATGGCAGAGGACAGCGACCGCGCAACACGGCTGGAAGCGATGTACACGGATATGGCCGCCCACAGTCTCGAAGGCTTGTGGCGCATGGAGCGCAAGGGCCCTGACGTGCGGCCCTACCTATGGCAGTGGGACACCGTGCTCCGCGCGGTCACGGCCGCAGGCGAGTTCGTGGACATACCGTATCCCGGCGAGCGTCGTGCGGTGGCGTTAGTGAACCCCGGCATACCAGGCGCGCTCGGTAGCACGCACGCCATCTACACGGCGATCCAACTCGTGCGACCAGGAGAGGTGGCGCGAGCCCATCGGCACATGCCCAACGCATTGCGCTTCATGATCGAGGGCGCTGGCGTGTCCACGACGGTGGAGGGCGAGCGTGTGCCGATGTACGCGGGCGATTTGGTGCTGACGCCGAACATGCTCTGGCACGAGCACCGCAACGACAGCGATGCCGATGCGGTGTGGCTGGACGGCCTGGATTCGCCGCTGGTATTCGGGTTAGCGGCGGCGGTCTACGAGCCGTTCGAGGACGGCTTCCTCACGGAGACACGTCCGGAGGATCATTCGGGCCGTTCCTACGGACTGGGCACCGTACGTCCCATCGGCTACGAGGCACCCGCCAAGGGATCCCCGCTTCTCGTGTACCGCTGGACGGCGGTAGAGCCAGCGATCCAGCGCATGGCCGAAGACGGGGCGGACACGGAATTCGATGGTGTGTCCATCGAGTACGTGAACCCTGGCAACGGTGGCCACACGCTGTCCACGATGTCGTGCTGGATGACGATGTTGCGTCCCGGTGAGCACACCAAGGCGCATCGACACACGTACAGCTCCGTCTACCACGTGCATCGCGGCAAGGGCTCGACGATCATCGATGGCCAGCGTTTCGAGTGGGCGGAGCGCGATTCGTTCGTCGTGCCCCCGTGGACCTGGCACGAGCACGTCAACGCGTCGGACAGCGACATCGCGTACCTATTCTCGATCAATGACATCCCCACGCTTGAGGCGTTCAACCTCAACCGCGAGGAGCCACTCACAGAAAACGGAGGCCACCAACAGGCGACCTCCGTTTTCGATCCTGAAAATCCGAACTAGCCCGCAGGGCGCGGATACGAGCGCGCGCAGGATCCAGCCACTCTTGCCTGCAATCCCGCCCGACGACGCACCTGGGCATGCGGCGCCCTAGGCCGCCGGCTACTGTTCCATGGTGCTCGCGCCGAAGATGTCTTCGAGCTTGGCCAGCTTGGGCGTGAGCCCCTGCTCGAACGAATACTGGGTCGCCGTCTCCAGCACCTTGCGGTTGGCTGTGATGCCGTGGGTCACCATCGGCTTCTTCAACGCCGCTGCTCCCTCTGGCGAAATCAACCCTGACTCGATGTGGTATTCCGCCTGCTCAAGACGGCGCTCGTCTGCCACCTTTGCGGCCTTCTGGAACGCTGTGAGTAGGTTGAGCATCACCCAGGGCTCTTGGTCGACGATCGAGCGCCGGACGACCATGCCGTGGTTGATGGGGTACAGGCCGGTCGCCTGGTAGTAGCGGGCTCCCTCGGCCTGGGGGTCAGGGAACAGGTAGCTGATGTCCGGGTGATTCCAAAGGTCAGCCGTCGAGCGGTCGACGAGATTGGGGTCGACGAGGTAAAGCAACGTCGCGTCCAACTCGCCTGAAAGCATCATCGAGCCGATGCTCTTGTCTTCAGGTATCTGGTTGACCGTCACGCCTTCAGGTGCCTTGAAGCCGGTGGCGGCGCCGTGGCTGTGGCTCGGCGTTCGCTCCATGAAGAACTCCATGTCTTTGGGCTCTACGCCGAACTCGTGCTGGAGCGCGCCTCGGATCCAGAGGGCAGCGGTCTGCTGGTACTCCGGAACACCCACGCGCTTGCCTTTGAGGTCCGCAGGCGTGTTGATGCCCGCGTCTTTGCGGATCAGCATCCCCGTGTGGAAGAAGTTACGCGTAGTGAACACCGGTAGGCCCGTCCAGCGGTCGTCGCCGTGGGCCATGGACATCATCAGTGATGAGAACGACATCTCCGAGACGTCGAAATCGGCGAACCGCAGTTGACGCCAGAACAGCTCTGAGCCGTGCACGATGCTGGGCACGAGGTCGATGCCATCGGCCTTCACCGTGCCATCGAGGATCGGCCACGTTCGCGGGTTGGACGCCATGCCAAGACTAAGTCGCAGGTTCATATTGGTTTTCTCCTAATTGCTGGTCTGGATGAATTTGGATCTGAGAGAGCAGGATTTTGGCCCAACCCTAGCACATCGCGCTAGCCTTTGTCGGAGCGAGCCTTGGTTTCGGGGCCGAGGATGGCCATGGCAAGTCCTGCGGTCGTCATGAGTACGGCGACGCCATAGAAGGCGGTTGAGAAGCTCCAGAATTCGACGGCGGCGCCGACCGCGAGCGGGCCGACGAATGCGCCAAAGCTCTGGATGGACGTCCACATGCCAAGGAAGGCGCCGCGCCTATCTTCCGGTGCCAGATCCATGGCGTAGGTCTGGTTGGCGCCCTGGGTCATGGACTGTGCGATGCCGAAGACGGCGGCGGCCTGGAACGCGGTTCTGAAATCCACCAGTAGCGCTAGGAGTATGCCCGCGCCACCCGCGAGGATGAGGCCGGGCACCAGCGATGCTTTGCGACCGTACTTGTCGACGATCACACCGTTGGGGAAGGAGATGATCAGCGTGATGGCGCTGGCGATCGCGACGAGGGTGCCGATCTGAGCGGTATCGAGGCCAGCCTCTTCTTTAGCGGCGATGGGGAACAGAGTCATGAATACGCCCTGGTTCATGAAGGCGATGGCGATGGTGGTGACGGCGAGGGCGACAAACGGGCGCGATGCGATGATCGACCACATGCTGACGCCTGGTTCCGGTTCGTGGGAGCCCCTCTTGGGTTGTTCTGCCTTGGCGGTCTCCGATCCAGGGCGCGTTTCTTTCACCATGCGCCAGGTCACGATCATGACCACGAACTTGGACACGGAGTTGATCAAGAACACGGCCTGGAGGCCGAACATGCCCGCGACGACGCCACCCATCAGCGGGCCAACGATCTGGCCGAAACGCAATGTGGTGTTCCGGGTGGCGACCGCACGCCCTCGATTCTCTGGTGTGCTCATGTCGGCGACGATCACCTGGGATGTCGTCTGCCACATGGCGACGCCGATGGCACCTATGAATTCCAGAGCGAAGAATGCGGGGAAGCTATCGGTGAAGAATACGAGGCCAGAGGCTGTTCCACGGATGGCGGCCCCGGTCACCGCCATGGGCTTGCGTCCCCAGTGGTCGGCGAGGTACCCGGTTAGCGGGCCAGAGACCATGCGGGAGAGGGCGAGCACTGAGATGAGCAGGGTGACGGGGAATACGGAATCGGTGAGCGCGTAGGCGAATAGCGGTCGCGCAAGCGTCTGTGCCCCGCTGCCAGTGCCCCATATCAGGAACGTGCCAACGATGGGGAGCCCTTCGCGGCTGAGCACGCCTGGAGCGCGTTTCTGTGGAGGGAAGTCTTGCATCAGGAAGCGCCATCATACGTCTATTGGCATGCTGATATCGGCAAGCGTAGCCCTTAGTCGCTTGACCCAGGGGCGCTAGCAGCCGAGACTTCGCTTAATATCATCAGTGATAGTTTGCCGATTGCCACGCGCGAGGAGGATGTAGATGCTTTCAAGGGAAGATAACGAACTGCTAACCAGGGTGGGGCCTGGTACGCCCGGGGGCACATTGCTCCGTATGTACTGGCACCCCATTTCCCTGTCACGCGAGATCAATGACGAGTCCCCGACGAAGTTCGTCCGGGTGCTTGGCGAGGATCTCGTGATCTTCAAGGACAAGTCGGGTCGGTTCGGCCTGATCGCCGACAAGTGCGCACACCGCAACGCGTCGATGGTCTACGGTCGCGTTGAGGAGCGCGGGATCTCCTGCGCGTACCACGGCTGGCTGTATGACTGCGATGGCAACATCATCGAGACGCCGCCCGAGCGTAACGACTCGATCATGAAGAACGTGAAGACGACGGCCTACCCGGTGCACGACTACATCGGCATGATCTGGGCGTACATGGGGCCGCAGCCCGCGCCCCCGATGATGCACTACGACACGCTGTTCCGCGCGGACGGCAAGCGCAAGTGGCTCATGCACCCCAACCTGAACGCTAACTGGTTCCAGGCCATGGAGAACTCCATGGACCCGGCGCACCTGCAGGTGTTGCACCAGGAGTTCATCGGCAAAGGCAAGACTCCGGTCAGCACCACGCGCGGTTTCACCGACGATGTTGAGAGCTTCGATTTCTACATCACGTCCTACGGCGGACTGATGAAGCATCGCAGGTACATCAATGGGATGGAGGACGCGCACCCGGTGCTGTTCCCCAACATCCTGCGGCAGGGCGCAAGCTCACAGTTCCGGGTGCCTATCGATGACACGCACACGATGCACCACCGCGTCTTCTTCTACCCCACCGAGGACGGCTCCGAGCCAGAAGATGCGTTTGATCCGGAGATCACCTTCGAGAAGCCAATCAAAGAAGACCCCTCGAAGAGTCACCCGGAGACGAAGTTCATTCTGCACAGCGTGAACTCGCAGGACCAGATGGCCTGGGAGACCCAGGGCCCGATCGCCGACCGAACGCACGAGCACCTGAGCTACTCCGACCGTGGTGTGGTGCTACTGCGCCGTCACACCAAGGAGATGATCGAGCGCGTGCAGCGTGGAGAGGACCCGATCGGTTACCAGCGTGATCCCAACCACGCGATCATCGACACGAACGTGGACGATGGCGTGTGGCAGATTTCGCAGGATCGCTCGGGGCTGGCGGCCGGGAATGCGACCGTGGACGCAGAGGCAGCCAAGGGCTAGCTCTCGGTAGCAGTTGTTGAACAGACAGAAGAGGCCCGCTAGCATGCGGGCCTCTTCCATGTTAAGCGGAGGAGCAAGGAGCCGACGTGCCCGAAGCCCGGAAAAAACTTGGCCTGATCCTTCCGTCGTCCAACACCACTGTTGAACCAGATTTCCACCGCGTGCTGCCCGAGCACGTGTCGCTGCACGCCTCCCGCATCTGGGTTGTGGATGTCACGCACGATGACCTGGAAGCGATGAACAGCGAGGCCGAGATGGCCGCGCGTTACGTGGGCACCGCCCAGGTGGACGCCATCGCGTACGCGTGTACGAGCGGTAGCTTCATCGGCGGGCCAGGGTACGACCAAGAGTTGCTCGCGCGAATCAGCGCTGAGGGAGGTGGCGTGCCAGCGGTTGGCACCTCGCCCGCGATGGTGGAGGCCCTTCGCGCAGTCGGCATCCAGCGCATATCCGTCGTTACGCCGTACACCGACGAGATCAACGAAGGTCTCACTACGTTCCTCTCCGCCCACGGCTTCGACGTGCTCAGCATGGCAGGTCAGCAGATCGTGCCCAACGTCGAGATCGGTGCGCAATCGCCTGAATCGATAATGGCTTTCGCCAAGGCGAATCTGGATCCAACGGCTGACGGCCTGTTCCTCTCGTGTACTAACTGGCGAGCGATGGAGGTCGCCGAGCGACTGGAACGTGAGACAGGCAAGCCCGTCGTGACCTCCAACCAAGCCACGCTTTGGGCAGCGCTCCGCGCGCTAGGCGTGGCGGCGTCGGTGGACGGCTACGGCCGCCTGTTGCGCCTGCCAGCGAACGTCTAGCGCCTCGCGAACCAGCGCGCAGAGGCTCTTACGTCCTACTTACGAAACTCATACGCAATGCCCTCAACTTCTTGCACCGTACTTGGACTGAACCGGGGGGTGAGCACGCTCGGACGGTGAGGGTTACCCCCCCCCAACACGCGTCCCATCGTCCGTGTTGCTTAGTACTTTCGTACGGTCAGGGTATTCTCTTATGTACGTAGGCTAGTTGGGTCGCGGCAGAACGGCCCTGCTAGGTTCACGTTCTCGACCGTGCTGAGGAGGAGAGGCTATGCGTAAGTTAGTGACGGGCGCCGGGCTCGCAATGGTGATATCGGTTTTTGGGGTGATGAGTGTGGCGTTCGCAGCCCCGCCTGATGCGTCGGTCGAATTCGGCCACCCGGGCAAGTACGAGCAGTGCGTCTTCACAGACCCCAGTAACCTCGCAGATCTTGGTATCGAGGTTTCAGACGACCAACTGGAGTTCTGGGAACGCGAGTGCGCTGAGGTCGTTGAAGGTGAGGCCTACGAGCGCCCTGCTGACGCTCCGCTTTACAGCCCTCGCGCCTAACGAGATCAGTTGTCGTCCAGGATGCCATTAGTGTTGCCGACGAAACGGATGGATACGAGTAGGAGGGCCGGTTAACACCGGCCCTCCTGTATGCTTGCGGTGTGGCGAACCCTGTCAGGCACAAACGCTGGCCTGAACGCCCGCCTGAGGTTCAAGTTCCCGACCGTGCCGAGGAGGAAGGTTATGCGCAAGAAGTTCACATTGATCAGCTTGGTGGCATTGCTGCTTATGGCTGCAGTGCCTGGAGTGGCGTTCGCTGCGCATTCGTTCACTGCGAACGGCGACATCGTTCGCGTAGATGCCGGCGATGTTTCGTTCCTGCCCAGCGGCGCGATGCTGACGGCGAACCAAGTGTTCGCCGGGAGCCTCTCGTCAGATTGGAAGCAGTTGAATGGTGCTGACATCGTCGTCAATCAGAATTCGGCTATTGGTGCCGACATCCCGTCACTCTTGTCCACAGGCGTTGGCGCGGTTTGGGGCCAAGCGTGGGGCACGTTCACGGTATCGGATGGTCAGGATTCTTTGGTGGGCAGCTACGGCGCCAACCTGACCGGGTGAGGTGGTCCCGGTTGTTTGAACAGTCAGGGCCGTCGAGATAAGTGGATTCCCTGCCTGCTTATGCT
>JAQCEV010000112.1 GCA_027618515.1 Chloroflexota bacterium
GACTGGTGTATCTCCCGCCAACTCTGGTGGGGCCACCGCATCCCCGTCTGGTACTGCGCCGACTGCGACCACCAGACCGTCGCCATCCAAGACCCCACGGCCTGCGAGAACTGCGGCTCCGCCGACATCGCCCAGGACGAAGACGTCCTCGACACCTGGTTCTCCTCCGGTCTCTGGCCTCACTCCACCCTCGGGTGGCCTGAGCAAACCGAGGACCTCAAGTACTTCTACCCCGGCGCCGTCATGGAGACCGGCTACGACATCCTCTTCTTCTGGGTCGCCCGCATGATTATGCTCGGCCTAGAGAACATGGACGACGTACCATTCACCACCATCTACCTCCATGGCCTCATCCGCGACGAGCACGGCGCGAAGATGAGCAAGACCAAGGGCAACGTCATCGACCCGCTGGAGGCCATCGGCGAGTATGGCACCGACGCCCTACGTTTCGCCATCACCACTGGCAACACCCCGGGCAGCGACAGTCGCCTCAGCCCTGGCAAGCTCCAGGCCGCGCGTAACTTCTCCAACAAGCTCTGGAACGTCTCCCGCTTCGTCCTCAGCCAACTCGACACCGACGCCGACCTGACTGGCTGGAACGGCGCAGCGCTCCCCCGCGAGCACGTCGAGGATCAGTGGATCCTCAGCCAAGCGCAGATCACCGCCATGAAGGTCAACGAGAACATCAAGGACTGGCAACTCGGCGAGGCCGAGCGAGTCCTCCATGACTTCATCTGGAACGACTTTGCCGACTGGTACATCGAGCTTGCCAAAGTCCGCATCCGTGCGGGTGACGACGCTCCTCGCAAAGTGCTCGGCCACGTCCTTGAGCGATCGCTCCGGCTGCTCCACCCGTTCATGCCCTTCATCACCGAAGAACTCTGGCAGCACCTCACCAAAGCCCTGCCGCCGGAAGGCAACCAACCCGACAGCATCATGCTCGCCCCCTACCCGGATCCCGCCGCCCGCGTGAGCGCCGAGGATCTCAACGCTCGCCTGGCCGAGCAAGCCCCTGCCGGGGAGAGCGTCGAACTCATGATCGGCATCGTCCGCTCCATCAGGAACATCCGTGCCGAGTTCAAGCTCGAGCCCGCCCGCCCGCTCGATGTCTCTATCGAGCTAGCTGACGGCGCTCCATCGATCGAGACTGAAGCCAACGCCATCAAGCAATTGGCGCGAGTCGGCAACCTCACCTTCGGCCCAGCCACTGGCGACGGTCAGACCGTCAAGCTCGTCGTCGGTGCCGCCACCGTCACCCTCGCCATCGGAGACGCCGTCGACCTCGCTGCCGAGCGCACCAGGCTAGACGCAGAGGTTCAGCAGACCGACAAGTACATCAAAGGCCTAACCGGTAGGCTCTCCAACGAGCAATTCACCAGCAAGGCCCCCCCTGAGGTCGTCGAGGGTGAGCGCGAACGCCTCAAAGACGCCCAAGCGCGAGTAGCCCGCATCCGCGAACTCCTAAGCGACCTCAACTAAGTCCATCCGCTAACCGCCCCACATCTGTCTCGCCCATCATTGAACCGACAAGGACACCACATCAGCTCAGAACCAGAACCAGCTAGACACAATCTGCTCCGCCCCGAGCTGATCGTAATCGTCGGTGGACTCACAGCGACGGCGCACGCCGCCATGATGATCACCATCCCCGCGCTCCCCACTTTCGTCAGAGAACTGGGTGACTTCTGGATTATCGGCGCCAGTCTGTCCCTCGGCATCGCACTGGCATCGGCGAGCTTGGGCCGCTTCGCGACCAACATCCCGGCCGGGATCATGTCCGAACGCATCGGTCGCAAGCCCATCATGATCGTCGGCGCCCTGATCGTCGCCGTATTCGGCTCGCTCAGCGGCGTCGCACCGAACGCACCAACGTTCTGGCTGTTTCGCCTGCTCATGGGTGTCGGCAGCGCCATGGTCATCACCGTCGCCAACGTAGTGGCAACGGATCTCAGCAGCGTGAATAATCGCGGACGTGTACTCGGGATGATGCACGGCATGCAGCTCGTCGTTGGCATCTCCACCCCCGCACTCGGCGGATTCCTCGCCGAGTACGTCGATATCCGCGCCCCCTTCTACATTTCCGGCGGAGGGACTGCCGTTTTCGCGCTTTGGGCGTTCCTGCGTCTACCGGAGACACGCCCTCACATCCAGGGTCTATCCCACGCTGTGGGCTCCATCGCCCGACGGCCCAAAGGCACAGTGTCTTTGCTCAAAGACCCCAGTTTCTTCTGGATCTGCATGCTCGGATTCTCGACGTTCTACCTAAGGAACGGAGCAACCACCGGACTGATTCCCCTGTACATGGACGACATCCTAGGCATGGGGCCAGGGGATCTCGGCATCCTCTTCACCGTCGCCTCTGTCATCCACGGCGTGATCATCTACCCGGCCGGCTGGGCATCCGACATTTGGGGACGCAAGCCTCTCATCGTTCCCACCGGGATCTTCGTCGGCATCGGCGTTGCGGCGGTTCCGTTCATGACTGAGATCACGCCCTTCGTCATCACATTCATCATCCTCCATGCCGCCATTGGCTGGGGAGGACAGGCACCAACCGCCTATCTCGGTGACATCGCACCGGACGGGATGCGTGGCGCATCCTTCGGCATGTACCGCACATTCGGGGATCTCGCCGGAATCATCGGCCCCCTGATCGCTCTGGGGCTCGCCGACTACGTGTCGTACACGGCCGCTTTCGGATCCGGTGCCCTGATCTGGACAGTCACCATCTTCATGTTCTGGAAGGTCGCCAAGGAATCGGCAGGTAAGAAGCGAACACATCCCCAAACGATGCACCAAGACGCTGCACCACCTGCCCGTCACTAGCCAGGTCTCTATCGCCACCAACGGTGGCGCGCTAGCGTCGTCACTCAGGGCAATCGGCCCCGTCTTTATGCAGCACCTGCACGAACAATCGACGCCCGAATATCGAGCGTTTCACGTCCAGGCGAGCCATATCCGCGTACAGCGGCAGGCGATTCGACACGTACACGTCCACGTCTTCGACACGCGAGCGAGCGTAGCCGTTCTTGGAGCGTCGACCGTCATCGGTGTCGACTGACACCGTCGCTTTGCCCCCTCACCCCAACGGCGGGATCAGGTGCAGCATCGCCGCCTGATTGCGCTCGCGCATCCACTCGGCCGCTTTCGTTGAAACATCTACTTGCATCGTGACTCCAGTCGCCGGGTTAGATGCACGCCGCGCTGTTCCGGTGTGCGATAGCTAGCCGTCATCATCGCCCCACAGCGGATCGACGGTCCCTGCGCCTTGAACCTCAGGCGCAACGCCCCACAACTCCTCAAGCATCGTCAGACCCTTTCGTGTATCAGAAGCGATCCGCGCTGAGTCCTGATTGCCCACCCGGTGCTTGAACAGCGAGTACGTGAATTCCTTCCACTCCGTCATCGTGAACTTCACGCTCGGGCGCTCATCCCGCTCCAGCCGGAACCGACGCATCAGCGTCTTCAGATCAGCCCGATACAGCCTTTGATACACCTGATCGAGAACCCCGATCGGGTGATGAAGGCCACGAACCCCGCGTTCCTTCTGGACCTCACGTTCGACCGCCAACCAAAGCGCCTCCTCCACTACTACGCCGTAGAAGAAATTCAGGTGCGCGCGATACTTGTCGAAGCCCAATGCCTCCCTGAAATGCGACTCCGTAACATCGTGGGGCAGCTGACCGCTGACCAGCAATCGCTCAACCGCTGCTGCGGGCACGAGTCCAGGCGACGCCTGCTCGACCCCGCGTAGCAAACGTTCAGCGAGGAGCAACCAATCGAAAGCCTCGCCCCCCAGCAGGTACCTCAGCTCCTCGCCATCTACCGCCTCGCGAGGGGGAGTCCAACGTCCGATCGCACCTACAAGCGCCGACGCCCAGTGCGTACCGCCGTGAATATCGCGAACCAAGTCAGCCAGAACTGAAGAAGCGTAGCTTGTCGGGTCCTGCTCCAGGGAGGGATCGGCTGCGGCATCCTCGACGCCGTTCCCGGCGAACAGGCGTCCATCGACGCTCCCCTCCACCACCATCGCTACACCCCGAGCCCGTGGCAGCGTTTGTACTTCTTACCGCTACCGCAGTAGCAGATGTCGTTGCGCCCCAACTTCTTGATCGAGGGCACAGGCCCCCCTGCTTGCGGGCCGACCCTGGACATCACGGTCGTAGTCTTCGTCGTATCCACAGCGCCCGGCTTGTTGGCGTCCGCCGTCGGAGCGCCCTTGGCCGCCTGCGCCTGTGCAGCCGATTGCTGGTTCTGCTGAGCGGGTGCCACATGGAAGATCGCGTGAGCGATATCGTGGCGGATCCTGCCCAGCAACTCCTCGAACGCCTCGTGACCTTCCTTCTTGTACATCACCAGCGGGTCGCGCTGACCGTACGCCTGGAGCCCGATACCCTGGCGCAGGTTCTGCATCATCGTCAGGTGCTGAAGCCACAAGCGATCCACGATCTGCAACATCACCGCGCGCTCTATCCGGCGCATCAGATCTGCCGTGAACTGCTCCTCGCGCTCCTCGTAAAGAGCCTCGGCTGCATCCAGGATCGCGTCCTCGGTCTTCGCGCGCCCATTGTCGGCAACGAAGTCCTCGTCCAAGTTCTCAGGCAGCGGGAAGATCGTGTTGATCTCCGCAATCAGCATATCCACGGGCCAATCTGAAGGATCGCCGCGAAGCGCCGACTGGATGGCCCGCGTGATCTCGGAACCAACCATCTCCTGGATGTTCAGCTTCAGGTCCTCGCCTTCGAGTACCTTGCGCCGCTGCGCGTAAACCACCTCACGCTGCTTGTTGACCACGTCGTCGTAGTCAACCAAATGCTTGCGGATGTCGAAGAAGTACGACTCAACCTTGCCCTGGGTCATCTCCAGGGTTTTGGTAAGCATGCCACTCTCGATAGGCACATCATCGGGAAGCGCCTTACCCACCAACCTGCCCGCGAAGGTGCTCCCGAACCGGGTCATCAGGTCGTCCTGCAACGAGCCGTAGAAGCGAGTTTCGCCCGGGTCGCCCTGGCGGCCTGCGCGCCCGCGAAGCTGATTATCGATCCGGCGAGACTCATGGCGTTCCGTGCCGAGCACGTACAGCCCACCCATCTCCAGAACCGCGTCATGGTCGGCCTGCCACTGCTCTGGCGAGCTCGCCAGCTTCGGGTCGCCGCCCAGCACGATATCCGTACCACGACCTGCCATATTCGTGGAGACCGTCACGGCGCCAGGTTTCCCTGCGTTCGCCACGATCTCGGCTTCGCGTTCGTGATTCTTCGCGTTCAGCACCTCATGCTTGACGCCCCGTCGCTGCAGCATCTCGCTCAGTAACTCCGAGTGCTCGATGGACCCCGAACCGATCAGCATCGGTCGCTGGCTCGCGTGCAGTTCCTGGATCTGCTCAACCACTGCGTCAAGCTTCGCCGCCGCCGTCTTGTACACGAGATCCGGGTAGTCTTGGCGCACCATCGCCCGGTGCGTTGGGATCGCCATCACCTCAAGGTTGTACACCTTGAAGAACTCCTCCGCCTCCGTCATCGCCGTACCGGTCATGCCCGAGAGCTTGTCGTACATGCGGAAGTAGTTCTGCAGCGTAACCGTGGCGTAAGTCACGGTCTCCCGCTGGATCTTCACGCCTTCCTTCGCCTCGATCGCCTGGTGCAAGCCCTCGCCGTAGCGTCGGCCCGTCATCTTGCGTCCGGTGAACTCATCGACGATGACGACCTCGCCACCCTCAACCACATAGTCCTTATCACGCAGGTAGATCGCGTGGGCCCGCAACCCGTTCTCCACGTAGTGCGTCACCACGGAGTTCTCAGGGTCGTACAGGTTCTCGATGTTCAGGAGCTTTTCGAGCTTGGTGATGCCCGCGTCCGTGAGCATCGCCTGTCGCTCTTTCTCCTCGATGTAATAGTCCTCGTCGCGGATCAAGCGAGGCACCACCTGGGAGATCGTCTGGTACAGCGACGTCGGTTCGTCAGCCTGACCGCTGATGATCAGCGGCGTCCGAGCCTCGTCGATGAGGATGTTGTCCACCTCGTCGACGATCGCGTACGCGAGTCCGGTCTGCACTTGCAGCGACTTGTCCGTCGCCATGTTGTCCCGCAGGTAATCGAAGCCGAACTCGTTGTTCGTGCCGTACGTGATATCGGCCTCGTAGGCTTCTTTCCGAGAACACGGACGCATGTTGTCTGGCCCTGCTCCCTCGCCAGAAGCGCCAACGTCATAGATCAGCGACGCCTCGTGCTGCAAGCAGCCGATACTCATCCCCAGCGCGTGGTACACCGCACCCATCCAAGCCGAGTCGCGCCGTGCCAGATAATCGTTCACCGTAACAACGTGAACCCCGCCGTCGCCCAAAGCGTTCAGGTAGGTGGCCAGCGTAGCGACAAGCGTCTTGCCCTCACCCGTCTTCATCTCGGCGACCTTGCCCTCGTGAAGAACGGCGCCACCGATAAGTTGCACGTCGAAGTGGCGCATGCCCAGCGAGCGCACCGCAGCCTCGCGTGCCGCAGCGAACGCCTCAGGCAGCAGATCATCCAGCGTGTCGCCATCGTCGATCCGGCCGCGAAACTCTTCCGTTTTCGCGCGCAGCGAATCGTCGGACAACGCCTGGAATTCAGGTTCCAGCTCGTTGACCTCGTCGATCACCCAGCGGTACCGCTTGATCTGCTTCTCATTGGAGTCTTTGAAGACACCGAACAGTTTGCTGACCATCAAATCTCCCGTTCGCCACTCTCAAGTAGCCCTACCATTCTACCAGCCGCGTCCTCTATCGCCCCCGCTAGCGAGTGCGATTAAAGGAAGCCCTGTGAACAGCCCACTACTAGATTGACGTTCGAAAGACGGAAACGGTTCCTTTAGGCCTTGGGCTCGATACCCAAGATGACATCCTTGAACCAGTTCCAAGGACTCGCTTCTGCGAAGTGCAGCAAATACTCCTGCCCGAACTTCGGGATGTACAACAGGAACAAAACCCACGCCAAAGCCTTCTTCGTCGTCGGGATCCAACGGGGCTTCACGCTCACCGCCGCGCTCTCCCGCTGACCCCTCGCTCCACAACGCCGGTCCCGCTCATGTTCGTGGGTTCGCTCCAGATCGGGCGCCTCCACAAGGAACTGGTTAGCCCGCCAGTCGCACTCGTCGTTCGTCACATTGTGGAGGTAGAATGCTGCCCGTGAGAGATTCAGCCGATTTCTACGAAATCCTTCAAGTAAGCAGGAACGCTTCGCATGTAGTGATGGAAGCCGCCTGGAAGAAGTTGGCACAGCAGTACCACCCAGACGTCAACACCTCACCCGACGCTGCTGAGATGATGAAACGATTGAACGTCGCTTACCAGACCCCTGAGCGACCCCGACCGGCGACGTGAATACGACAGGAACTGGAGGACGCGACACACTGAAAATGGGACAAGGCCCGAGCAGCCAGGACCCGAACCGGCCACGTCGGTCTTTCGTCCGCGCCGTACTGAGATTGTGGGGCGTTGGATCGGAGGAATCACAGCGGTCGCGGGGATTGTATTGCTTGTGTCCTTGATGTCGTTCCAGCTGGTGAGCGGGTTTCTGGATAACCGCCGAGACAACATGGGACAGCCTTCGCTTGGTCCGCCCGTTACGACGGCGACGCCAACCGCGACACCAACGTCTTCTCTAGCCTCCGCGGCCGAATCACCCTTGATCGCTACTCATAGACCAGAGGCAACAGTAGCCCCTACCGCCATCCCGACACGTAGCTCAATTCCGACGGTCACACCGACACCGATTCCGACCGCCGCCCCAACAGCTACCCCTACCACCGCGCCCGTACCGACACCAACCCCAGTCCCGCTAGGTAGAGTCGCCTTCGCGGGCGCACTGCAAGGAGAGGTAAGTTCGCCTCCCTTCTCGCTATCGTCACCCCCCTGGAAGCTCGTCTATACGACTTCTTGGAGCGGTTATTTCAGCCTGCAAGTCAGAGGCGAATCAGGAGGGGCGACTTCGGTGGTAGGCCGTAGCGTTACCTCTGGGGTCACCTACGAAACCTACATCTATTCGACGGGTGATCTTTCTCGGCGGTTGTACTTCCAGGGGAATAGC
>JAQCEV010000013.1 GCA_027618515.1 Chloroflexota bacterium
CCAAACGAGCCCGGGCAATTCCCGGAGCGCCGCGCGACCTTTAGTCCGGCGGACGAAGTCCAAGAGATCCGAGGGCGAGCCCCGACCTGCTACACGACCTGCCCACAATCGAGCCCGGGGCACCAGCGGCGAAGCCAAGAGATCCGAGGGCTCGCCCCGACCTGCTACACGACCCGCCTAGAATCGAGCCCGGGATAAAAACGCCTGACAACATAAGCGCTAGCCCCACGGTGCAAGCGCCCACACGGAGAAACGAAATGCCCTCTGACTTCCTCATATACGGCGCCAACGGCTTCCTCGGCCAAGCCATCGCCCGCCTAGCCGTCACGCAAGGCCTCCGCCCCACCCTCGCCGGACGCAACGAACCCGCCATCCGCGCCCTCGCCACCGAGCTCAACCTCGACCACGTCATCTTCCGCGTCGACGAACCAACCAAGATCGACGCCGCCCTCGCAGACGCCACCGTCATCCTCAGCTGCGCAGGCCCATTCAGCCGCACCGCTGAAGCCATAGCCGACGCCTGCATCCGCACCAACACCCACTACCTCGACACCAGTGGCGAGATCCCCGTCTACCAAGCCCTCGCCGACCGCGACACCCAAGCCAAAACCGCCGGAGTCATGCTGCTCCCCGGCATCGGCTTCGACGTCATGCCCACCGACTGCCTCGCGCTGCACCTCAAACAGCGCCTGCCCTCAGCGACCCACCTGACCCTCGCCTTCCACATCGACGGCCCCGCGCCCATGCCCCCAGGAACCGTCAGAACAGTCCTCGAACTCGTCCCCCTGGGAACCAACCTGCGCAAAGACGGCATCATTCAGCCCGCCTCGGCCCTGCACGCCGAGCAGAAGATCGACTTTGGCCAAGGCGCCATGAACGCCCGACGCCTCACTTGGGGCGACGTCTTCACCGCGTATCACACCACAGGGATTCCCAACATCCAAACCTACGCCGCATTCCCCGGCAAACTCGCCATCAAGATGCGTTCGGTGGAATTCATGCGCCCCCTGCTCAGGTCAGCACGCATCCGAACCATAATTCAGAAACTGGTTCCCGCCGGGCCAACCGTAGAGCAACAGGCCGCAACCAAGTCCCATGTCTGGGGTCACGTCGTGGATGCCGAAGGCCGTACCGCCACATCGCGACTGCACGGGCCAGAAGCCGGAGTGACCTGGACCTCCAGCGCTGCCCTCGTCGGCATCCGACAAGTCCTCGCCGGCCACGCCCCAGCCGGATACCAAACACCCGCCGGTGCCTACGGCCCTGACATCGTCCTCCAGTGCCCCGGCGTCACCCGCGAAGATCATTAGGCTCTTTGGGCCAAGGAAGGAGCCTAGCCCTAGACCGTCGCCACCTCGGGCACTTCCTCGTGCTCGGTCACATCCACGCCCCAATCATCCAGAGGCCGCAACTCATCCGGGCGTGCGTAGCCAACAGTCCCATCCTGCGCCCGGCACAGCACCGTATGACCATCGTGGTGATCCCGCTCCTCCTCGATCGCCAGAACCATGCACAAGCTATTGCGATGCGGCGAATGCGCCACCTTGCAATCAGGAGCAGGCCCGATGAACAGCGCCGGTACCCCCGGCCCCAAAGTCGCCATAGTCACAACCTCCAAAACGGCACCCTACCACGCCACGCCCGTGAGTACGAGCCGAACCAGTGTTATAGTCCCGGGCGCACGGATTGCGATACAAGGAGAGTCATCATGGCGACCGACACAGGCCCAGGCGGCAAGATGGAAGACCTCGACCTCTTCTACGAGCAGGTCAAGCAAGTCCACGGACGTGGGCTCTGGCAGACCGAAGGCACCGCAAAAAAGACTGCCACCCTTCCTTACATCTGGAAGTACCAAGATTTCCGCCCACTCCTCTTCAAAGCGGCCGCAATGGTTCCCATCGAGCTCGCGGAGCGACGCGTCCTCGTCATGGCCAACCCCGGCATCACCTCCGACTGGCAAGCGACCAGCACGCTCTTGGCCAACCTCCAGATCATCCTTCCCGGCGAAGTCGCGCGCTCCCACCGCCACTCCGCGTCCGCCCTCCGCCTGGTCATCGAAGGCACCGGCGCCTACACCGCCGTCGACGGCGAAAAGTCCTTCATGGAGCCCGGTGACTTCGTCACCACTCCCAACTGGACCTGGCATGACCACGGTAACGACGGTGACCAAGCCATGATTTGGCTCGACGGTCTCGACGTGCCCCTCGTTCAGGCGACCGAGGCCATGTTTTACGAGGTCTACGGAGCCGAGCAATACCCCATCGTCAACCCTGACGACATGTCCATTCGCTTATATGGTGGCGGCGCGCTCAAACCCACCTGGGTCAAACACAATCAGTACTTCTCTCCTCTCCTCAACTACAAGTTCGCCAAGACCTATGAAACCCTCAAGGCCATGGCAGAGCAAACCGACGGCAGCCCTCACGATGGCATCTCCGTTGAGTACACCAATCCCATGACCGGCGGCCCCGCCCTTGCCACCATGTCTTGCTTCGCGTCGCTGATGGCGCCCGGCCTCCACACCAAGGCCCACCGCCACACCGGCGGCACTATCTACCACGTCATCAAGGGCAAGGGCCACTCCGTTATCAACGGCAAGGTCTTCCGCTGGGACGAAAAAGACACCTTCGTCGTCCCAAGCTGGCACTGGCACGAGCACCACGCCGAATCCGAAGCCGTCTTCTTCTCCTACAGCGACTCTGCGGTCATCACGTCCGTCGGCCTGTACCGTGAAGAAGCCCTCGAAGAGAACAACGGCCACCAGAAGATCGAGGGTAACTTTGAACCGCTACCCGTCCCTGAGCGCGCCGCTGGCGTACAACAACGCCGGGAACCACCCAAACGCGACTAGCCCGCAAGCAAGCTGCCGAGGAACCACGGAGGTTTCACGATGACGGACATATTGATCAAAGGTGGAACCTTGATCGACCCTGCGCAAGGCATTCACGACGTTCGCGACGTGGCAATCACGAACGGCAAGATTGAGCAGATCGCCGCAGACCTTTCCACAGCGGGCGTCAGCGAAGTCATCGACGCCTCCGGCAAAATCGTCACGCCCGGCCTCATCGATCTCCACGCCCACGTCTACCGTGGTGACAACCACCGCGATCCCGACGACATCTCAGGCGTAACCGCTGGCGTCACCACCCTCGTGGACGCTGGCGGCGCTGCGCCCGATGACATCGAGACCTTCAAAGAACTCATCGCTGCCAAGGCGAAAACCACCGTCTACAGCTTCCTCGGTTGCTTCAGCAGGCAAGCCGCCGCCTGGGAAGAACTTGCTACCGACAGGATCCCTGCAATTGCGGCAGCCAATCCAGGCCTCGTGAAGGGCGTCAAGATCCACAGCATGCCCGTCGTCAACGGCATCCACGGCCTCGACCACCTCAAGGCCGCCAAAGAGGCAGCTGTGAAAGCGGGCCTGCCGCTCATGCTCCACATCGGCGACATCGGCTACCGCGATCTACCCAAGACAACCATCGACGCCACGGCGCAGGCGCTCGACATCCTGGGCAAGGGCGATATCGTCACGCACCTGTTCAGCCCCCTGACCGGCAGCGCGACCGACGACGACCTAAACGTGCTGCCAGCGCTTCAAGCCGCGCGATCCCGCGGCGTCTACATGGACAGCTCCATCGGCGACTACCAGTTCGGATGGCAAACGGCAGAAGCAATCATCGCCCAAGGATTCCTCCCTGACACCATCGCAACAGACATGGAGATCCACTCGCAGATGGGTCGCTCCAACGAACCCATGGTCGACGACAGACGAGTAACAGGCGTGCGAGTCGTCTCTGAGCGCACCCTAGTCGAATACATGGCCATGTTTCTCAAGCTCGGCATCTCGCTGAACGACATCGTCCGCATGGCGACGCAAACTCCGGCGCAAGTACTCGACATCAGCGACTCCGCTGGCAGCTTGAAGCCTGGCATGCCAGCCGACGTCAGTGTGTTGGATATGATCGAAGGCCGATTCAAGCTCACGGACGCCACAGGCGAGAGTCGTATCGGCACCCAAGCGATAGTTCCTGTCGTGACCGTCAAAGGCGGAGTATCGTACCCGGCAGGTTCAGGAGCACACCCGTGGGGCTTCTCCCCCCCGCCAGCAACCGACGCGGAAATGGCAGTGCTTCGCTAGAGGCCCGCGCGCCAGCTGCGCAAACCACAGAGGAAACCCATGAGCACCCCAGATCACAAGATCATCTCCCTCCACGCCGGGTACGAGCACAACGGCGACACCGTTGACGGCTACATCGCCCGTCCGATCGCGCCGGGCACGCACCCCGCAGTCGTCCTCATCTCAGGCATGAGTGGCCTCAACCCATTCCAGCGTGAGATGACACGCACGTTCGCCCGCGCAGGGTTCGTAACTCTCTCGCCTGACCTCTTCGACGGCTACTCCGCCCCCGACCACGCCTCCGCGCTCCTCGCAAAGAACTCCCTGGATATCAACTCCACGGTTGAGAGGCTGGCGTCGGGCGCCGACTGGCTCCGCCAACTGCCCTGGGTTGAAGACAACGCCCAGATAGGCGTCATCGGGTTCTGCTTGGGCGGAGGACTTGCCCTCCTCACCCTCGGACGCACGGACGCATTTAGCGCTGGTGTCATCTACTACCAGAGTCTCTTCCCCGACCCAGCCGAGCTCGCGGGTATCACCACCAAACTCCTTTGCCACTACGGCACAGCAGATAAGAGCACTCCCGCAGAGGAAGTCGACCGGTTCCGCACCGAAGTCGACCGCCTGAACATCAAAAACGAGATTCACTTCTATCAAGGCATCGGCCACTCGTTCCTGAATCCGAGCCAGGAGTCCAGTTCCAACCGCAACGACGCCGCCGAGCTTTCGCTCGAGCGAACCTTCAAGTTCCTGCATCAAGAAGTCGGCAACCCAGCAGTCGACCCCGAGCCCCAGTCCGAGATAGACCAAGAAGTTGAGACAACCGCCAGCCTATAGCGTTCGACGCGTCGAGGAGTTCCCGTGACCCAGCAAGAACAGCAAACACTACCGTCCCAAGACGAGCGAGCCAATTTCCGTTACCCCGACACTGCGGATTTCCCGCAAGGCCCCGCTATCGGTGAGTCCCTCCCGGAGTTCACGCTGCCAGATCAGCACGGTAACCCCGTGAGCTACAGTCAGATCAGAGGCGACGGTGGCGCGTTGGTGATGTTCCATCGCTCTGCCCGCTGGTGACCGTTCTGCCGCACGCAGCTCGTGGAGCTGCAAGACCACAAGGCCGAATTCGACGCCGCAGGCATCAAGCTATTCGCCATCAGCTACGACTCCGTCGAAGCCCTGGGTGCATTCGCTGGCCACTACGGCATCGAGTACCCCATCCTCTCCGACGTCGACTCCAAGGTGATTCGAGAGTTCGGAATCCTCAACACTCTAGTTCTCCCCGAAGAAACCGAGTACTACGGCATTCCTTACCCCGGGTCCTACCTCGTCGGCACCGACGGCAACGTCACTGCGAAATTCTTCAACCAGCAGTACCAGACCCGCGAAACCGCCCCCGCCATGATGCACGCTGGCTTCGGGCTTCCCATCGACCCTTCGCACCTCAGCCACGGCGAAGTGAGCGGAGGCGACGGGGTACAGATCCGCGCAGAACTCATGACCAAGACCCTCCACCCCCGCCAGCGATCGCTGATCTACGTGACGCTGGAACTGGCTGAAGGCATACACGTCTACGGCGAGCCCATCACTGATGGCTTCCTCCCGACCACGATCCAAGCCACCGGCACCGAAGGCCTGACCTTCGGCGAGCCCCAGTTCCCCGACACCAAACCCTTCACAATCGAGGAGATCGACGAGCAGTTCAACGCCTACGACGGCAACGTCGAGATCGTCATCCCCGTCACCAGCGCTATCCGCGAAGTCGGAACCGCTGAGATCAACCTCAAGGTCAGCTTCCAGGCCTGCACGGATGCGATGTGCTACATCCCTCGCACAGAAACCATCAGCCTTGAACTGTCCACCGCCCCCAACGTGGCCAAAGTAGGCTAGCCTCACTCGAAACGAGCGTGGCTAACGCAGCCACACACAGGAGAACAACATGGCGAAAGTAACCAGCCTAGGCCACGTCGGCCTCTTCGTCAGCGACTACGACATGATGCGTGACTTTTACACGCGAGTCCTCGGATTCACCATCACTGACGAAGACCGAGATCGCGGCATGTGCTTCTTATCTGCCCACCCCGAAGATGAGCACCACGAACTGCTGCTCGCACGCGGACGCAAGGTACTCGATGGGTCCCCGCAGATACAGCAGATGTCATTCCACACGGACAGCATCCAAGCCCTCCGGGAGTTCAAAGCCGCCTTCATCCAAGAAGACCTCACCATCACCGCCGAGGTCACCCACGGAAACGCCGCGAGCGTTTACTTCAACGACCCCGAGGGCAACCGGCTTGAGGTCTACTACACCATCCCTGTCGAATGGCCGCAGCCCTTCCGTGAACCCATCGATTTCTCCCAGGATGACGAAGGCGTCCTGAAGCAGATCAACGACCTCACGTTCGGGGCCAAAATCTAGCCTCTCTCGTGCGCGCTCGATCAAGTCCCGAACGATTGAGCGCGCACCGAAACGCTCCTGCAACCAAGCTGCAACTCGCGTGAGCACTCGTTGCCATACGCTGGATGGGAAAGCAGATTTCCGTCGACGTTGGCAACAGATCGCTCACGCCACTCAGCGTGCCCCAGGAGACAACGTGGAACCTCAAGCTAGCCAAGCCCACGAGGCGCCGTCCACCGACCGGCAATCCGCATTGCGGTACGTGGTTCTCGGCACCAAACCCGAAGGGCGTTCAAACCTCAGCGAAGCCCTCTCCCGCATCGGGGTACGAATGCCCCGCCTAGTTGCCGACCCCTCATCGACATCCTTAGAGCACGCCGACGCTGTGCTCATCGACGGTGAATCCTACGGCAAGGCACTTCCATGGGTGGTTGAGTGCGCCCTAGCGGCAACCCAAGCGCCAATTCTGATCGTCGGAGGGACTGGAGAACTGGTTCAATCCGGTAGTCCACGAGTGTTCGTGACCAGCGCTGATGACGTCCCCGCCGAGGTTACTCGACTACTTCACGACATCGTGACGCACCTCGTCGCTAATTCCTAGCGATTGTCTTGCGTCCAACGACTCTTCGTATGGGTCTTTGAGAACCAGCTGTCGAGTACGCACCCTCAATGGTCACGCGCACCAAACGCAACCTACTCGGGCGGGTCGAACCTGTAGCCGAGCCCCCGGATCGAGTTGATAACCGTCGGTTCTGACGGATCCTGTTCCAGCTTCATCCTCAAGCGCCTGACAACGGTCTTGATAGCCGAGTTCTGAGGGGCGGCAGTTTCCCAGATCTCCATTGAGAGATCTTTGATCGTCACCACCTCGCCGCTGCACCGCCACAAACTCGTGAAGACAGACCACTCCATCGGAGTGAAGTGCAACTCCTCACCGCGCAGCACCACCCGATGCGCAGACACATCGACCATCAGTGCTCCTGAAACAGCCGGGCCGGCATCCCCCCCTGCGCCGGATGACTCCGCGCGCCTGAGCACCGCGTTCACCCGAGCGAGGAACTCCGCGTAATTGAACGGCTTGAGGATGTAGTCGTCAGCACCGGCCTCCAGGCCGAGCACCCGTTTTGCCTGATCATCGTTCGCCGTCAAGATCACGACGGGAACGTTCGACATGCGTCGGATCCCGTGGAGGACATCGACGCCGTCGTCCCCAGCGAGCCCCAGGTCCAGGACTACTAGGTCAGGAACCCAGCCCTTAGCCAGGTCCAGCGCCGTTTTCCCTTCAGCGGCCGCCTCCAACTCAGCGTCAGGCCAGCGCATCCGAAGGCACGTATTAACGAGCTTGACGACATCGGGGTCGTCTTCAACGATCAGAAAACGCACAGGTCACCAGGTCGTTCTCCAGCCCCCAAGGGAGGCATGGTAATCAAGTTCTCTTGATAGCTCACGCTAACGGGAATCCCCGCCTCGCGCAATGCCCCACGAAATGGCTTTCAGCTGTTCTGTTCGCTACGGAATCAGGATCCCTGTCAGTACCGGAAGCGCAAACGAGAACCTGCTCCCCGCCTCATACTCGCTTTCGACCCAGATCCGACCACCGTAATGCTCCACGATCTCTTTGCAGATCGACAGACCCAGCCCGGTTCCCTTTGGCTTACCTGTGAGCGTATCGCCGACCTGGCTGAAACGCTCAAACACTAAAGGAATGTCGCCCGGCGAAATGCCGGTGCCCTGATCCTCAACTGAGACCAGAAGCTCTGACCCCACAGACTTGGCTTCTATCCAGATCGTCGAGCCATCCGGCGAAAACTTGAACGCGTTGCTCAGGAGATTAGTCATCACCTGGATCAGCTTGTCCGGATCCGCCATCACATCAGCAAGCCCGGACGCTGTAGTGATCTCGACTTTTTGCTGCTTCTCGAGGGCCAACGATCGGGTGGAAGCAACCGAATTGTCGATCACTCCTCGCACCGAGACCAGCTCATCCTCCCAGTCCATCTTCCCCGCCTCGATCTTGGACAGATCCAGCAAATCATTTATCAATCGGATCAAACGATTGCTTTCGTTCACGATGATCCCGATGAACTCATTGCGAGAGGCCTCCTCGATGTCCCCGTAGGCTTGCAATATCTCAGCGAACCCTTTTACCGATGTCAGCGGAGTCCGTAGTTCGTGCGAAATCGTGGACAGGAACGCGTCCTTCGCCAGATTCGCTTCCCGCAACTCCAGGTTGGCCTCCTCCAGCCGCTTCCGCCCATCCTCCACCTCAAGCTCCATCGCCTTGCGGGCCGTGATATCCCGCGCCACTCCCTCGTAACGGGCGATCTCACCATCGCCTTCGTAAACCGAGTGGGCAGTCAGGCTGAGCCACACCACGCCCCCATCTCGCCTGCGCACCTGGGCGTCAAAAGCCTCCACCTGCCCGAATTGCTCCATCAATTGCACGTACCGGGCACGTACCTGCGGGTCCACGTACACCTGCCCAGCGATGTCGGTAACCGACTCCACCATCTCTTCGGGGGAATCGTATCCAAGGATTTGCGCCATCATCGGATTACACGATAGGTACCTGCCGGACGGGGAAGCCTGGTAGATGCCCACGATCGCGCTCTCGAAAACGTCTTGATACTTGCGCTCGGCCACCTTACGGGCTTGTTGCCCCTCAACTCGCTCAGTGATATCGCGAACGATTCCGGTGAACATCCGATCACGGCCAACCTCAGCCGAACCAACCTCCAACTCCATCGGGAAAACGGAGCCGTCCTTCCGAAGCCCCGATACTTCACGGCCGATGCCGATGATCTTCGCTTCACCTGTCCGCGCATAGTTGTCGATGTACGAATCGTGCTGAGAGTGATCGGGTTCTGGCATCAGCATGGCAATGTTTTGGCCGATGACCTCGCTATCGCCATATCCGAAGATCGATTCCGCTGACCGATTGAACGACATCACGACCCCGGAACTATCCATCGAGATAATTCCATCCACAGTCGTGTCCAGAATCGCCCGCAACCGAGCCTCACTGTCTCTCGCAGTAGCTTCAGCTTGCCGTAGAGCCTCGAATGTCGTCGCTCGTGCCGTCACATCGCGGACGATGATCGCAACCTCATCCTCTCCGGTCGCGACAAGCCGTGCCTCGAACAATTCGGGGGGGTCTGCCAGGAAAGGCTCCGGCGCGCCATACTCGAACGACTGGGGCTCCCCCGTGTCCAGGCAACGGGCGACGAAGTCCATGACCTGTTCAGCCATGGGCGGAGGAAAAAGGTCGCTGGCATTCATCCCCACCAGTTCCTCGGCAGAGACCCACAACAGGGGGTGATCGGGGGTGAGCACCTCCAGGAATGTTCCACTGCGGTCGATGACCATGAGCAGATCGGGACTCGCTGCGACCAGATGCCGAGTCCGACGATTACTAGCCGCCAGTTGCTGCTCGTTAGAATCCATCGTGATCGGCCAACTCCTTGAACCGCTGTGCGATTTCCACAGGATTAAAGGGCTTCACGATATATTCGTCTGCTCCCGCCTCAAGTCCTTTGACCCGGTCGGAATCCTGCCCCTTGGCAGTCAAGAGAGCGACGTAGGTTCCCGCAAGATCAGGATCGCTCTTGATCGCCTCACAAACCTCATATCCGTTCATGCGTGGCATCATCACGTCCAACAGAACGACCTTTGGTCGTGCTTCGCGAACCACCCGCAACGCTTCCTCGCCATCGAACGCAACGAGTACACGTAGTTGCGCTCGTTCCAAAACGAACGAAAGCTGCCGAACTATGTTCGGTTCATCATCAACCACAAGGATCGTGTCTTGATTCATTTCTGCAATCCAACGCAGGCAAGAAACTCTAGAGGGCACCTGCAGTGACGCCTACGATACACCCACGACCATCGC
This sequence comes from Chloroflexota bacterium, assembly GCA_027618515.1. Classification (GTDB taxonomy): domain Bacteria; phylum Chloroflexota; class Dehalococcoidia; order Lucifugimonadales; family Australimonadaceae; genus CALGTL01. The sequence continues at coordinate 10,402 of JAQCEV010000013.1, forward strand.
GTAGGCGTGCCCCTCAACCACGAATCCGCTACACCGTCGCCGCCTCCGGGGCCGCGTACCGGTATCCGAATGACCGCACGGTCTCGATGACAGGATGAGGCCCCGTCCCGACCGCGAGCTTCTTCCGCAGAAAAGAGACGTATACCCGGACATTAGCAGGACCGCCAGTACCGTCCTCCCACGCCTCATCCAGCAACTCCTCAGCGGTCCGCACTGCCCCCGCTGACCGCACCAGAGCCGAAAGCAGCCGGTATTCAATGGGCGAAAGTTCTACTTTTTCACCCTGCACCGAAACCTTGTGTGTCCGGAAATCGACCACCAAACCGGCATCCCGGTACTCCGGCTCGAACCCCGGTCGCACCGCCCTACGGAGATTCGCATCTATCCGCGCTAGAAGCTCGGCCTTGCCGATGGACTTCCCCACGTAGTCGTCGGCACCGCCCGAAAGGCCACGAACCTTCTCCGCTTCTTTCACCATGCCCGACAGCAAGATGATTGGAGTCTCCGACATCTCTCGAACGCGCTCAAGCAACTCCCACCCATCCATGACCGGCATCGCCACGTCCATCAGTAGCAGATCAGGATGTTGCGAGAAACACTCACGCAAGCCAACCTGCCCGTTCGGAGCCTGGATCGCCTGGTGACCGGCGCTCTCCACCCAATGAGCAACCAGCGCCCGCCAATCTTCGTTATCGTCCACCACCAGTATCTTTGCCATTACGCAACCCTCTGGATGCCGGAGCACACCGCGAAAGCGCGCGCTCCATGATCCCTTTGATCGTCGTATCTTCCGTAATATACCGCGCCCTGCTGACAGCAGGCACCGTTAGAGAGTCCTATTGCCAGCCTCAAGTGTCACCACCCGATAACCGACCAGCCGTAAACCCCGCCCGGATATCACTCACCTGATCCCCAAGATTCAATGCCCAGAACGGCTTCGGCACAACGCCCGCGAACCCGAACGGATAGGCAAGCCCCAGATCGCTCTGAGGGATATCAGAGAAGGCGATCACCGGGCACCCCGCTCGATCCGCCATCAGGTAGAGCGCCTCAATTGCCCGCATGTCTTCCATGCCTTCGACCCTCGGATCCAACAGCAGCGCAGCGAACGCGATCTTTTCCATCTGCTCCAACGCTTCCTGGATATCAGGGACCTCAACCACGCAATAGTTGCCCGTCGCCTCCAGAGCCCTCGCCGTCACCTCACGGAGGGTATCGTCGCGTTCCGCAAGCAACACGAATGTAGGCAGGAGAACCTCTTCTCTCTCGGGGTTCGAATCAGGATTCAATGTTGGTTCCATCAAACTCATACTCGTCATCTCAGTCGCACCTTCTGGCGGACGCACCACGTTGTGTCTCGCTCCACCATAGGCTCGCTTCGAAAAACTGCCCTCCACGAAACGTTATGATTTTGAAAATAACCACAACCGCGAATCCAGGGGCGGCATGCTGTCGCGCGGCTGGGCAACCGGAACCAAGCGCAGTAGTATCGACCAGCCTCCCGTCAGCCGCGCCACCCCAGATCCCGCGTGAAGATGCAGTGTCCAACCCCCAGCTAAACCAACGAATGAGCCGCATGACCCGGGTGCCCGCACTGGCGGCGCTGGCCCTGATGATGGCCGCCGTTTTCGTTGGTGATCTCCTCCTCGAACTGGGCGTGGCCGCGGGCATCCCCTACATCATCCCCGTGATCCTCAGCCTTTGGGTTCCAGGCCGACGCGACACTCTCACTGTGGCCGTCGGCGCGACGCTACTGACCGGCCTGGGCTTCTTCCTCTCACCTGATGCCGAAGACATCGAGCTCTGGAAGATCATCCTCAACCGGCTCTACGCAGTCCTCGCCATCTGGGTCGTCGCAGTCCTCGGTATGCAGCGAAAGCTCGCCGAAGAATCCGCAGCCCGCTCCGCTAAAGACAACCTACTGCTGTTCATGGCCGCCGCGATCACCGCTGAAGTTGATGACGCTGAGGACGCCTTGCAGCGCAGTCTTCGGGTCATCTGTGCCTACCTCGGCTGGCCAGTAGGCCACCTTTACATGCAAAGCGAAGCCGAAGAAGGAAATACCGGGGCGCGAGGCCTCGTCCCCACGGGCATATGGCATCTCGACGATCCCCAAGAGTTCGCGGCGTTTCGGCGTATCACCGACCAAACGCCCATCCGATCAGGCGAAGAGCTTCCTGGGCGCATCGCGGAAACGGGTGAACCCATATGGATCCCCGACATCCGCACCGACCCGGGTTTCCTACGCGACCAACAAGGTGAGCCCCTTGGGATCCGAGGAGCCTTCGGGTTCCCGATCAAAGTTGGCGCCGACACCGTCGCCGTGCTTGAATTCTTCGCTCGCCACACCGTCACCGAAGACAAACGCACGTCCCGACTGATGCTCGCCATTGGCACGCACATGAGCACCCTCTTAGAGCGCGAGCAAAACAGGCACGAGCTAGCCCAGACTGCCATGGATCTCACGGCCACCAAACATGACCTCGAAGCCTTCACCTACACCGTGTCCCACGACCTACGCTCACCCCTCCGTGCCATCGAAGGCTTCTCGCACATCCTCACTGACGAGCACAGCAGCGAACTATCCCCAGACGCACGCAAGTACCTGGACCGCATACGGAACAGCGCTCAGCAGATGAACATCCTCATCGACCAACTGCTGGAGTTCTCGCGACTCGGACGCGAGTCCTTGAGCAAGCAAACAGTCGATATTGATGAACTTGTCCGCGAAATCATCGACGAAGTATCGGCACGCCTGGAGGGACGAAACGTCAAATTCGTTGTGGCCACGCTCCCTGCCTGCGACGGCGACCCGGGCCTGATCGCCGAGGTTTTCATCAATCTCATTGATAACGCTATGAAGTATTCGAGAGGGAGCGATCCATCCCGTATCGAGATCGGGTACCACGAGAACGGCGCACGCTCCGCTTACTTCGTACGCGACAACGGCGTCGGCTTTGACATGCGGAACGCCGACAAGCTCTTCGGTGTCTTCCAGCGCCTCCACGACGCCAAGGACTTCGAAGGCACCGGCGTCGGGCTCGCTATCGTCCACCGCATCGTCGCACGCCACGGAGGGATGATCTGGGCAAACGCCGCGCTAGACCAAGGCGCCACGTTCAGCTTTACGCTGGGAACCACAAAGCGCCCGATCTGACGCCCTTCGTTATTGGGCGCGCCCCTAGTCGAGGTCGACCCAACTCACGTTGAGTCGACCGTCATCACCTAGCGTGGTCGGCGCCGCACGCGGGCTGTCTGAGGGTGTCAGGAGTCCAACCAAGGCCAGTATGGTTGCTGAGCCTTGCCAGCGACGCCCGGAGAGTCGAGAATCGGCCCCCCAAGGCTAAAGGACACAGTGTTGATTGAGATTGAGCACGTAACAAAGCGGTATGGCTCTGTTACCCCGGTTAATGACGTTTCATTCAGCGTCCAGCGGGGCGAGATTGTAGGATTCGTAGGCCCTAATGGCGCAGGCAAGTCCACTACGATGAAGATGCTCGCCTGCCTCTTGCCACCGAGTGAAGGCACGGCCAAGATTGCCGGATTCGACACCGTGTACGAATCCACGGACGCTCGGCGCAACCTCGGCTACTTGCCCGAGTCGGTACCCCTGTATGACGACATGACCGTCCGGTCTTATCTGGACTACATGGGTGCTCTGCGAGACGTACCCAAGCACGACCGCGCTCGTCTTGTCGATGCCGTGATTGAAACCGTCGGCGTTGCGGAGTACCGGGATCGCCCTATCCGAACGCTGTCCAAGGGCTATCGCCAACGAGTCGGGATAGGACAGACCATATTGCACGAGCCTCCCGTCATCATCCTCGACGAGCCAACGAATGGACTTGATCCCGCTCAAATGGTCGAGATGCGGAAGGTGATCAAAGGGCTCGGCAAAGAGCACGCCGTGCTGCTCAGCAGTCATCTGCTTTCGGAGGTCGCTATGATCTGCAACAGGATGGTCGTCATCTCCCGTGGACGGATCGTAGGAGATGGGTCGATGGCTGAGCTATCCAAGGCAGCCAACCTAGGCATCACCGCTACAGCAGAAGACATTTTCATGTCGCTAACCGGCACATCTGAGGCGCAGGCCACACATGGGTAAAACGTTCCTCATCGCACGTCGGGAAATGATCGCCTACCTAACATCTCCATCCGTGTACATCATCGCGGCGGTGTTCACCGCTATCGCTGGTTACTTCTTCGTAGACGGCCTATCCGTACTGTTCCCCGAGGCAACGGTGAGTCCGTACGCAGGGGCGATCACCCTAGCCTTGGTGTTTATCGCGCCCGCGCTCACCATGCGACTGTTCGCGGAGGAATTGCGGCTCGGCACCATAGATCTGGTGATGTCCGCACCCGTAAGCGAATGGCAATTGACGTTGGGCAAATACCTCGGAGTGCTCGTGCCCTTCGTTGGCATGTTGGCGTTGACTTCGTTTCTTGCGGGCTTGTTCTATTGGCTTGGCTCGCCCGACTCGGGCCCGATTTTCACTGCCTACTTGGGCCTCTTCCTCTATGGAGCGGCGGCTCTCGCCGTAGGCCTTTGGGCCTCATCCCTTACGGCCAATCAAGCGCTCGCAGCCGTCGTTGGCATCGGACTACTAGTGCTGTTCTCCGTCACCCAACTCGCAGCGGCCAATACCACGGGGTGGATCGCGGAGTCATTTCAGATGATCTCCATCGTGCATCATTTCGCGGATTTTCGGCGCGGCGTTTTCAACCTGACGGACGTCGCTTATTACCTCAGTGTGACCGCGACATTCTTATTCCTGTGCGTGCGAACTCTGGAGAGCCGACGGTGGCTATGATCGCTTCGACGAGGCGCGCTTCATGTTGACGCAGATCACCCGCTGGCGGCGGACAATCACCAAAGCGTTTGACGACGCCCCCCTAGCCACGGGAACGGGCGCGGTAGGTGTCGTGGGGCTCGTCGTCGGAGCGCTCGTACGCTTGCTTGCGCCAACGATCGGGGCAAGCGGAACCATCGTCGCATCCGTTGGGCTAGCGCTCGTGGCCTTCGCGGCACTAGAGCGTCTGGCGCGGACCAGTTCCATGGTTGGTCGTCGTCGTCGTCGCTACGGACTGAGCGTCACAATGACGCTTGTCGCGTTCGCGACCCTCGTGGTGGCGGTGAACCTGCTGGTCTCGGAGTTGAACGTGAGGGCCGACCTGACCGCTGCTCGCCAATTCACCCTGGCTGACCAGACGGCGGCCATACTCGACGGGATGGAATCGCCTATCGAAGCGACCGCGTTTTTCGTGGATCGATTCGACGGTGCAAATCAGGATCTGGCCGCGCTTCGAGATCGGACTGAAAACCTACTCCGGGAGTTCGAGCGCATGTCTGACGGTCGGTTCTCGTACCGGTTCGTCGACCCCGAAACTCAACCCTCGGTCGCTCTTGAATTGGGGATCAACCGCTATCCAGCAGTGGTATTTGACGCCGTGGACTCCGGCCTTCGGAGCACCTCGCTAGCATCGAGCAATGTCGAGCAATCATTCTTGACAGCGTTGCTCATCGCGACAGGCGGCGCGCAGAAGGTTGCGTACATACTGACCGGGCACCGCGAGATGGTCGCCGACGACAACGGAGTCAGCAGCGCCCGCGGGTTCGGCGTGGCCGTGGAAGGACTTCGCAACGACACATTCCAGGTAGCCTCTCTCAATCTGATCAACACAGGGGCTGTGCCCTCCAACGCGGCCGTGCTGATCGTCGCCTCGCCTCTCGACGCCGTCACCTCCCTCGAAGCCGCCGCACTTGACGTCTACCTCCAAGGTGGAGGCCGGATTCTCGTCACGGTCGAGCCTGAATCTGACCGCTCGTGGGCGGCTTGGCTCGCGCGCTGGGGCATCAACGTTGGTGACGGGTACGTGATCGACATGGGCAATCACGTGGCAGGCAGGCCGGGAGTTCCGATCTTGGCGCCTGACCAGTATCAGGCGCTCTACATCACAGGCGGCTTGGACGTGACGATCTTCCCGGGACTCGCGCCGGTCGGATTCATCACGGATCCATCGTTGATCCTCAATCTCGTGGACTTTGATATTTTGGGCATGACCACGCCAGATTCCTTTACAGGTATGCAGCTGTCCCAGACCGAGCCAAGCGCCGAAAGCGATATCCACCCTTATGTCGTAGGATTGCTCATGCGTTCGGTAGGCCCCCTCGACATGCCTGCGCCTGACGCCACCACCGCGCAGTTGGCGACCCTGGCCGTTTTTGGCGATGGAGATTTTGCGTCCAATCGATTCTTCCCGGCCCTCTCGAACGGCGACCTATTCCTCAACGTCGTCAACGAACTTACCGGTGACGTCCCCTTGGTACCCGTGCGTGCCAAACCGCTGGAGTTTCGAGGGTTAGTCATCACCGACCAACAGTTCACCCTGGTCCGGCTCCTTGGGTGGTTCGCCCTACCGCTCGTCCTAGGTGCCGGAGCCGTTATCGTCTGGCTGCGGAGGCGATAGCAGATGCCGCGGAGAGAGATCGCGGTGATCGGGATAGCACTCGTCGTGGTAGCTGTTATCGCGGGAGGCTATTGGATACTGAGGCCTGACGCGCCAGCAGCGACCGCTCCGCCGTTCTTCTATCAACTCAACGCTGGCGACATCGAGCGCATCGCCGTGAGTCAGGGAGACATCACGGTCGCATTCGCGTGGGACGAAACCGACGAGGTCTGGCGGTTTGACGACGCCACAAGGGAAGAACCCGACCCCGACCGCTGGGGCGGCATGCCGGTGCTTCTAGCGGGTCCTCGTATCGAACGGGAACTCTCCGCGGGATTAGATCTAGCCCAGTTCGGTCTTGCTCTACCTCGGACAACTATCCGAATCTCACTGGAAGGTGGAGCGTTCTTCACCGTCATGGTTGGGAACGAAACGCCTAACGGTGGTGGCCACTACGTCATGCAGGGAAACGATGACAAAGTTCTGCTTGTGGACAGCGCCTGGGCCCGGGTGATCGAAAGACTCGTCATCGAACCGCCACGGAAGTCCCTCTCAACCGCCCAATAATCGACCCTGCACCATCGCGCCCGGCCCTGTCCGATGGGGTCTTCAGATCACGCTGTTGCGTGATCCCGCGATCATGCCGCCCCACATCTCCGCATTTCGCCTTCGCAGTCACCATAAGTGCGAATTTCCACCTCTTGATTACTGGATTGACGGCTTCCTATGAGTGCCGTATATTTCGCGCCGTGTACGCCCGTGAATGGGATTGCTAGGTTCCGGTTACGTCACCTCAGCAACCAGACGGGCTGAGATCCGGCGATATCTGGATAGGGAGACCGCGCTATGCCAATCATCGACTCTGACGCCCACGTTATTGAATCTGAACGCACCTGGGAGTTCATGGAAGAACATGAACAAGACTTCAAGCCCTTCGTGGTCGTTCCCAAGATCACCGGCGAGGCCAATCTCGCAGGGGGATTCACCGGCCGCCGGAACGTAGTCAGCGAATTCTGGATCATTGAAGGCCGCGCAGCGTCCAAACGCTCAAACTTCCGCGACCAGGAAGTCAGCGAAGAAATAGCTGAGGCCGCCGACATTCAGAAGCGCCTCGCCCACATGGACGAGCTTGGCGTCGACGTCCACGTCTTGTACCCAACCATCTTCTTGCGCCCCCTCACTCGCCGACCGGAAGTAGAGCGCGCGCTCTATCGGAGCTACAACCGCTGGATGGCCGATATATGGGAACAGGGCGGCGGCCGACTTCGCTACGCAGCGATGCTGCCGTACATGTCCATCGACAAAGCCATCGAAGAGATGCACTGGGCCAAAGAGCACGGGGCATGCGGATTTTTCATGCACAGCATCGAGCATGAGCGTCGGTTGTCCGACCCCTACTTCGACCCGATCTACCGAGAAGCCGAGTTGCTGGATCTGCCTATGTGCATCCATGCAACATCGGGAAACTTCAGCCAGTTCGACCTCTTCCAACTAGACGCTGGATTCTCCACGTTCAAGTTGCCCGTTGTCGGAGCCTTCCACGACCTGCTCATGAAGCAGGTGCCGTCGAAGTTCCCGAACCTACGCTGGGGATTCGTCGAAGTCTCGGCGGAATGGCTTCCCTACGCCATGAACGACATGATGCTTCGGTTCAAGAAAGCAGGACGTGCATGGCCGGCGCAGGATCTTCTGCGCGACAACAACATGTACGTCGCATGCCAGACCGCCGACGACTTGGACTGGGTTCTCAGTTCCGTCGGCGATGACAACATCGTGGTCGGTTCTGACTACGGCCACAACGACACGTCCTCTGAGTTGAGGGCGTTGACTGTTCTGAAGGCCGACGGCAGAGTGCCGGCCGCGTCAGCAGACAAGATTCTTGAGGCCAACGCTCGTAGGTTGTACTCGCTTTAGTAGTGACCCCTGATCGACATTTGATTCCTGGGAGGGCAAACGTGAAGGACCTGAGATTTCGGAACTCGGTAAGGCGAGTTCGCAGCTTGCTGCTAACTGGAGGGCTTGCCCTACTGTTGGCGCTCGTTGTGAGCGCGTGCTCGGATGACCCAACTCCAACCCCGACGGCAACAGCCATCCCGGGGGCAACGCCAACGGCGACTTCATCGGCGCCTCCCGTAACGACAGGAGGGATCGGTACGTTCGCGGTTCGCCGCGACCCTCCTGCGAACTTCGACATGATGGCCACCACGATCTGGTACGACCTGAACCAGATGGGTGCACCGATCTGGGGTAGCGGCAACCTCGTCCGGCCTTGCCTCGACGATGTCTACACCGTTTGCCCGGCCATCGCAGAATCCTGGTCGAACAACAGCGACTTCACCCAGTGGACCTTCAACATCCGTAGCGGAGTCAAGTGGCACGACGGCACGCCACTCACCGTAGAGGACATGAAGTGGTGGCTGGATCTCTTGTTCACCGGCTACGACGGCCCGGGTGACGCAGAGCGCGCCCCAGCCTGGTACTCAACATCCATGGGTGACTACAACAACACTGCGATCACCGACAGTGACACCCTCGTGATCACCTTGAACGAGGCGAACCCACTGTTCCTGTCCGTTCTGTTCACCCCTTACTTCACCATCGGTCACGCCCGGCACATCGCCGACCCGATGCTGGCAGCGGGCAACATGGAAGTAGCCCCGCTCGACACCGGAATGATGGGCCTAGGCCCGTTCACCTTCGACGGCTACGAAAAAGGTAGCATGATGAGGGTTCGCGCCAACAAGGACTACTGGGAGCAGGATGAGTACGGTCGCCAGTTGCCCTACATGGACGGCATGGACTTCGCCATCATGACCAGCGCAGACGTCATGGACGCGGCCATCCGAACGGGCCAACTCGACGGCGGGTCACCCGGATTCGGGTACATCCTCACCAAGCCCCGCTACGAGGCCATGCTCAATGACCTCGGCGACGACTTCTTCACTGTCAAGGTTCCGTCGGCGTTCGGCGCTGGCGGCGGATCGGGCATCGCATGGAACGTCCTCAAGGAAGGCCCTTGGCAGGATGTCCGTGTACGCAAGGCCGTATCGCTATGGGTTGACCGCCAGGAATCCATTGATGGAGTGACAGGCGGATTTGGAGTGGTCGGCGGTCTGCTGAACCCCGCCAACCCGTTCTCGAACCCAGACATCCTGACGTGGCCGGGATGGAACCCCGACACCAAGGACGCCGACCGCGCAGAGGCCACTCAACTGATGGCCGACGCCGGATACGCAGATGGGTTCGAACTGGACTACAACTGCCTGTCCACGGGCGCCTGGGCTGACCGCTGTGAGTTCCTAGCTTCACAGCTAGCGGGCTTGAACATCAAGATGAACATCAAGCTGATGGACGCCCCCGCATGGACGGCCGCAGCTACAACGTTGGAGTACGGTGCGATTCAAAGCGCTGGCGGCATCGTCAGCTTCATGCCTGAGCCGAACGAACCTGGCTTCGTGGCCTACAGCGAGGCCACCACGGCCATCGTGAAGCACGAGGACCCGAAGGTCGCAACCTACTTCGACCGCCTCAAGGCCACCAGCGTCCTCGAGGAGCGAATCGCAATCTGGCAAGAGTTCGAGCGGTACTGGCTCACCGAGCAGTACTACGCAGTGCCTATCGCCGGTAGCCTCGCAACCATTCCTTACCGCTCTTGGGTCAAGGGACGGATCCACCCTCCAGAACAGATCATGGCGTACCTAGACTTCGCCACTGTCTGGCTCGACAAGTAACAGTTGCTGCTAAACCGGCGGTGGGGCGACCTCGCCCCGCCGCCGGGAGGAACAGTTCATGACCAGATACCTGATCCGTCGGCTTGCCCTCTACTTTCCGACCCTCCTTCTTGCTTCCTTCGCCATCTTCGCAATCATGCGCATCCTTCCTGGGGATGTAGCACTTGTGATCCTCGGTGGCGATACGTCGACGCCAGCGGCGTTGGCACAAGCGGCCGCCCTTCGAGAGAAATTAGGGCTCAGTGACCCGCTGCCCGTCCAATATGGCCGATGGCTGTGGAGCATGGTCAACGGAGAATTCGGTGGATCATCCATCGTAAGCCGTGAGCCGATCTCAGACATCATGGCGCGCCGCTTGCCAGTCACCCTTGAACTGGCTGCATGGACAGCCCTGATCGCTTGGGTGATCTCCATTCCGGCGGGTGTGATCGCAGCCGTGTATCAGAACCGGAAACCTGATTACGTCGTTCGCTTCATCACACTAGCAGGCACCGCGCTTCCGAACTTCTGGATCGCACTCATGCTCATCTTGGTCATGCTCGTGTTGTTTTCATGGACCCCTCCTATCTTCTACGTCAAGATATGGAACGACCCATGGATGCACATGCAGAAGATGATTTGGCCCGCCTTGATCTTGGCTTGGGGCTACAGCTCCTACCTGACCCGCGTGACCCGTTCAACGATGCTTGAAGTGCTCCGGCAAGACTACGTGCGGACGGCCCGTAGCAGGGGCCTCGTAGAGCGCCTTGTCGTCGCTGGTCACGCCCTGCCCAACGCGATGATCCCCGTGCTCACGCTCGGAGGACTCCAGCTCGCGACCCTCTTCTCCGGTACCGTGGTGATCGAGCAAGTGTTCTCGCTTCCAGGGATCGGACAAGGCGTCGCTCAAGCAGCATTCGAGCGCGACTATCCCGTCATTCAAAGTCTCGTGATGATGTTGGTCACCCTCATGCTGACTTTGAACGTCGCCATTGATGTCATCTATGCCAAACTCGATCCGAGGATCAGCTATGCCCGCTAACCCAGGGAGACCTCATGGCGACAACTGAAACCACAACGGGCCTGCTCACGGGACAGGCTCTGGCTGACCGCGACCTGACCACCTTTCCGCGTTGGCGGCGGCGGACGATCCGCGCGGCACGGCGCTACCCTGTGGGATTCGCTGGTGCTATCGTCCTCGGGCTCTTCGCATTGGCGGCCGTGTTTGCACCATGGATCACACCCCACGACCCGCTGATACAAGACATCCCCAACAAACTGGCTTCACCGAGTGGTCAGTACCTCTGGGGCGCCGACAACTTCGGGCGGGACGTTCTGAGCCGCGTCATATACGGAGCGCGGGTCTCGCTTTATGTGGGATTCGTCTCTGTTGGTGTCGCCACCATCATCGGCACGCCACTGGGCGTCGCCTCTGGATATATGGGAGGGATCGTTGATCTCGTGATCCAACGATTCGTAGATATGTTCCTGGGTTTCCCCGGACTCATCCTCGCCATGGTGATGGTCGTGGCCCTGGGCGCCTCTCTCAACAACGTAGCTCTCGCCATCGGCGTAGTGTTCCTCCCGCGGGTAGTGCGGTTGGCGCGCTCCTCGGCGCTAACGGTCAAGGAAGAGCCATACATCCTTGCAGCCCACGCCACCGGTGCTGGCACCCTGCGCATCATGCTGAAACATGTCCTGCCCAACTCGTTGGCGCCCGTCTTCGTGCTCGCCACGGGCTATCTGGGCACGGCGATGGTCGTTGAGGCTAGCCTGAGCTTTCTTGGGCTAGGAGTGCCGCCGCCGAGCCCATCTTGGGGCAGCATGATTCGGGCAGGAGCCAGCGGCAACCTTGAGGGAGCGCCTTGGCTCTCCATGTACCCAGGACTTGCCCTAGCCTTGGTAGTTTTCAGCGTTTCGTTCTTGGGCGACGCGATGCGCGACGCTCTCGATCCCCGGCTACGTGGGCGCTAGATCATTGCTACCGGAATTGTCATGAACCAAGGGCGGAGTGAGCTGGATGCAAGCAACCACTCGCGCCGCAGCCGCTGGGCCCTGTGGGGAGCACTGATCGGGATCGCAGTCATCATCGCGATCCCAGGCTACGTCTACTTCCAGCAGGTAGTCGTACCGGGCAACAGAACGGTGGTGTCTATCGATGGTCGTCAGGTGTTATCAACGAATGAACTCGTGCGTGCTGTAGTGGTGGGGCAAATGCTGGTCGCCGACCCAACAGACCTATCTGGCCTTGGAGCGGCGCCATACCTTGTCGCTGACACTGCCTTGAACGCAGAACTGCTGCGCGCCGAGGCCGCCGCTCGCGGCGTGGCCGTCACCAGTGCCGACATCGACGCTGTGGTCAAAGCGCAATTCCGCCCGGCGCCGCAGGTCGGCGATGACACATTAGACGCAGAGTTGGACAGGCTCTATCGAGAGTCGTACACACGATTCCTCGCGGAACGCGGAGTCACGGACGATGAATACAGACACGTGATTGCGCAGACACTCTTGCGCGACCACGTGGCGGCCACTATGCCGGGAGCGACCACAGAACTCGACCATTGGCTAAGCGAACGGCGGAACGACCAACAAGCCCAAGTGAACCTCAGTTCGGCAGTTTACGCATGGGTGCTCGATGAAGTACGAGCGTCCTTGCCGCGGAACACGACCAACGAGCAGGAACAACAATGAGCGCATTGCTTGAGATCCAAGATCTTCAGACCCACTTCCAGTCCGACATGGGAACGGTCAAAGCCGTCGATGGCGTGTCGTACGACGTCGAAGCCGGCGAAACGCTAGCCGTCGTCGGCGAGAGTGGTTGTGGGAAGAGCGTAACCGCACTATCGGTGATGCGTCTGATCCCCAACCCGCCTGGTCGCATCGTTGGCGGACAGGTGCTCTACAAGGGCCGGGACCTGTTGACCCTCAGCAACGATGAGATGCGAAAAGTGCGGGGCCAGGAGATCGGCATGATCTTCCAAGAACCGATGACCTCGCTCAACCCCGTATTGAGCATCGGCAAGCAACTTATGGAACCCCTCACCGAAGAGATGGGGATGACCAAGCAACAGGCACGTGAGCGAGCGATAGAGCTCCTTGCGTCCGTCGAGATTCCTGATCCCGCGCGTCGCTTGAACCAGTACCCCCACCACTTCAGCGGCGGCATGCGCCAGCGTGTCATGATCGCGATGGCGCTGAGCTGCGACCCCTCAGTGCTGATAGCGGACGAGCCCACCACGGCGCTCGATGTAACCGTGCAAGCCCAGATCCTTGAGCTCATGAAACAACTCACCAAGCAGCGGGGCGTCGCGCTCGTCATCATCACCCACAACCTTGGGGTGGTCGCGCGATACGCAGACCGCGTGAACGTCATGTACGCGGGCCGCGTGGTCGAGCGATCCTCCGCGCGGGCGGTCTACGGCGACCCACGACACCCGTACACGCTTGGGTTGATGAGATCCGTTCCTCGGCTCGACCACCCCATCACAGAAGACCTTGAACAGATCGATGGACAGCCACCGAACTTGGCGGCTCTCGGCCAGGGCTGTGCATTCCAGGAACGCTGCCGTTTCGCGATAGACAAATGCGCCGAAGAACGGCCTGAACTTATCGAAGCCTTACCGGATCACTACTCTGCCTGCTTCGTAGCAACGGAATTGGGTACCACACCGACCAACCAATCACAGGCGAGCACCTCATGACATCTTCATCCTCCGAAGTCACGACCAATGCCAACGGGCAGGAGAATCTACTGGAGGTTCGGGATCTCCAGATGCACTTCCCTGTCACCTCAGGCCTGGTTTTTCAGAAAACCGTGGGATTGGTCAAAGCGGTCGACGGAGTGTCATTCTCCATCGCCAAAGGTGAAACACTCGGTCTCGTCGGCGAATCGGGTTGTGGCAAGACAACCTTGGGCCACTGCGTCCTCCGGTTCAACAAGCCCACCGCAGGCCAGATTCATTACAAAGGTGAAGACCTGACTAAGGCCAGTGGGCGTCGGCTTCGGGAACTCCGAAAAGACATCCAGATGATCTTCCAGGATCCCTACAGCTCCCTGAACCCCCGGATGACCGCTGGTCAAATCATCGGCGAGCCCCTCACCATCCACGGACTCGCGAAGGGCAGGACAGACGAGCGCATCGCTGAGATCCTCACCCTCGTCGGGTTGAGCCCGGAGATGGCCTCGCGCTACCCCCACGAATTCAGCGGCGGCCAACGCCAACGCATCGGGATAGGCAGAGCCCTCGCAGTTGACCCGTCCTTCATCGTCTGCGACGAGGCCGTTTCAGCCCTCGACGTATCGATTCAGGCGCAGATCATCAACCTGTTGAAGGATCTCCAACGCAAGTTGGAACTGACGTACCTATTCATCGCGCACGATCTCGCCGTGGTCAGACACGTCGCAGACCGGATCGCGGTCATGTACCTGGGGCACATCGTCGAACTGGCGCCCCGTGACCCGATCTACGATGAGCCGCTGCACCCTTACACGAAGGCGTTGCTTGCAGCCGTGCCCGTGCCGGACCCTGAGGTTGAAATGAAGCGGGAGCACGTCATCATCAAAGGTGAAGTGCCGAGCCCTCTGAATCCTCCCAGTGGCTGCGTCTTCCACCCTCGCTGCCCGATCGCGGACGAAAAGTGCACACAGACCATCCCCGAACTCCGCGAGGTACGCCCCGGTCACTGGGCGGCCTGCCTAAAGGTCTAACCCTCTAGGCAGGCTCTTGAGCCACCGTTATGGCTATAGCCCGTAGAAGGCTTTGGGGTTGGCCTCTAGGATTTTGACCTTAGCCGCTTGGTCAATCGTACCCTCGTCTGCCATACGCCGGATGCCATCGATCGCCTCGATCTCCGCCGACGCATCCGCGTGCGTGTAATCCGTGCCTATCATCAGATGGTCTTCCGTACCGAACTTCAACAAGTACGCAATGTCCTCGTGCGACTGGCACGTAACGTAGAGACGGTTGTCTCGGAATAAGTCGTTGAGATTGGCGTAATTGAACGAACCAAACGCCCAACTCATGCGCTCCCGTCGAGCGTAAAGGTTGTCGAGGACGTAGGGGATCCATGACGCCCCCGCCTCAACGAACCCAAAGCGCAGTTTGGGAAACTGAGTCGCCAGGCCAGAGAACACGATCCCGTGGAACGCGTCCACGATGTTGGTATTACCAAGGCCGTCTCCGAAGGCACCCGCTCCTCCGCCGGGACGCGGATCACCCGAGCCGGTGTGGATGCACAATCCCAACCCGGTGTCGTTCGCGGCCTGATAGATCGGGAAGAAATACGGGTCTGTGACGCGCTTGCCAACCTCAGTCGCCAGCTTGAAAACGCCACAAGCCCCATGCTCCGCCGCCCAGTGCACCTCTTCCACTGCAGCCTCGACGTCAAGCATCGGCACCACAGCAACCCAGCGCAGACGCCCCTCGCTTTGGGAGCACTTGTCGGCTAGCCAGCGGTTGTAGCTCTTGCAGATAGCCACTTGCGCCTCAGGATCGCTCGTGATGTGCGTCAGGAACGCAGTCGGGTACAGGATATGGACGTCCACGCCCATCTGATCCATGTGGCGCAGCCGAGCCCCAACATCCCGAAGTTCCCGCGTCTCCAGCGTCGTTCCGGTGCGCTGGTCATCTCGGATCCGCCGGATCGACAGCGCCCCGCTTACCAGCCAGTGTCTTGTGTACCCTGGAGGTGCACTGCCATCAGGAACGTCGCCTCCAGGAACCAACGTCACCGGCCGGTGCTTCGCCTCGGCTGGTGTCATGTAAGACCAAGTCTCTTCGCACTCATCAACGTGGGTATCCGCATCAATAACTGGCATTTTGCATCCCTTTTACGACGGTGGTTCCTCGAGTCCCGAGGGTAGTGCGAGCCTATTCCCGGACGGAATAGCTGTCAATCGCCCTCGGATCAACAGACCATCACCGAGAAGCTCCACTTCAAGCGGGCCTCGCTGGCTCATGCGACTCTAGATTCCGTAGAACCGGCGCGAGTTTTTGTGCAAGATCGCTTCCTTGTCCTCTGCGTTGAGTTCTTCGTTCTCGCGGAGCTCATTGAGTTCCTCGATACACGAGTCTCTGGTCACCTCGTGTGGGAAATCAGAGGAGTACAAGAAAGGCTTATTTCCCACCTGCTTAACCGCGTAGGCGAGTGCAGGCTCGTCCCCTTCGCAACCGATGAAGAGCCGGTCTGCGTCGATCTGGCGCTGGAGGTAGTCGCTCACCCTCTCCCCGATCTTCGGCCCCAGCATGTCATCATCGCGCAATTGGTATTCCATGTGAGTAGCGTGTGAGGCTGTGAAACGCTCCCAGCACATGAGGAACCATGCGATACCGCCTTCCATAAAGCCCACTCGCATCTTGGGGAAACGCTCGAACACTCCGTTGAACGTCATTCCCGCGAGCGCATATGCCTGGCCTAGGGGGTGGCCCAATGCATGTACCGGCGCATAGACGTTCATGTTGTCCAGCCCGATACCACTATGTGCACCGCCATGAACCGCGATTGCACAGCCCAGGCGGTCGGCCTCTTCGTATACGCCCCAATATTGTTTTGATCCCAAGTGATCAGACAGGCCAAACGAAGGAAGCATCGCACCGACAAAGCCCAAGTCTTCGACGGCTCTCCGAAGCTCTTTGATCGCGGCCTCTGGCTCTTGCATCGGGATCAGCGCCATGCCTTTGAACCGCGAGCTACGGGCCAGATAAGTCGAGTGCAACCAATCGTTGTAAGCGCTTGCCACGGCGATAGACCAGTCTCTGCTAACAATCTTCCCGAAGCCGAGACCCCTAGTCGGATAAAGTACCGTCGAGTCTATTCCAACCTCTTGTAGGAACACTTCCCATTCTGCAGGCCCAACCAACGCTGCTCCTCGATCCCGCCTCCCGGGAGTTTCGACGAAATGGCCGCCGTGTAAGTGGTCCAGAGCAGGGAAGAGAGAAGCGTTCAAATCTCTAGCGGGGTGATCCCGGAACTTAGGTGGCAGAAATCCCGCTATCGCCTCCAAGTCCTCATTGATATGTCCATCGCCGTCAACGATCACTTCAAGATTGGTAGTCATCGATCGCTCCTTGTACCGGAACGCTCACCCGCCCCGCAGGCGATGCGCTAGCTCCCGAGAAAATCAAACGGCCTCAGCCGATCGCGTAACCATACGTAGATGCCCGCATCGCTGTCAATCCACGGAGACTTCGAGGCCTGCCGTATCTACTCTGAGGCCAGGCACCGCCACGCCATGCACCAACATAGGCAGACGACCGAATTCGAGACCACATTAATCGGAGGAAGAGCAAGCGGCGGCAGCCTACACAAGAAGCCTGATCCCATTGGCCTTGGAGCGGCTGACTCACCATCAACGTTGCTGTGTGTTCCAAGCCTGACAGAACACATTAAGCGCTATCGGGGGATGGTGTTGGGGTTTGGTGAAACCGACGATGCCCTGATAGCGGCAAGCACCCGCTCCGCAGTGAGAGGTAGTTCCTTGATGCGAACGCCAACCGCGTTGGCAATCGCATTCGCAATGGCGGCTGGCACAGGCCCGTTAGCAGCCTCTCCAATGGATTTGATCTGGTAGGGGCCGACGCCGATGTCCCCTTCCACGAGCACGGTTCGTAGCTCAGGCAAATCGGCGATGTTGGGCATTTTCACTTCGGCCATCGAGAGACTCGTGACATAGCCTCCCACTATGGGGAGTTCCTCAAGCATGCCGTACCCGATGCCCATGACCGCGCCGCCGTTGATTTGCCCTTGGTGTCCGAGCGGATTGATTATGCGGCCCACGTCGTGGGCGCTAGTCAACCGCAGCAGAGTGACTTGCCCTGTCTCGATGTCCACCACGACCTCCGCAACCTGCGCGGTGAACGACGTGATGTGCGCGGGCCCAGATTCGTCGACATTGGCGCTCGCGTATGCTGAGGTGACGCCGGGGGCGATAAGCTCAGGCCAAGGGCGTGCCTCGCCTGACCCTGTCCGCGTCAGCATTGCGTTGTGCAACTCGATAGCTGGTTGCTCCCAGCCCCAAGCTTGTTCGGCGAGTTCGAACAAACGGGTGCGTGCTTCGACGGCGGCGTTGAATGCAGCTTGAGATGCGATCCGAGCGACTCGGTTCGCGCCGACGCCTGAGTCCCATCGGACGCGGTCGGTGTCCACGACCTGCAACCGCACTTGATCCGCGCCGACCCCAAGGGTCTCCATGACGACCTGGGTTAATAGCGTGTACGTCCCGGAGCCCTGCTCAAAGACGGGGGTGCTCACTAGCACTGTTCCATCAGCCAGGAACTCCACCTCGGCGTTCGCTTCGCCCCCTCCAGGAGGACGATCAGCGAACGCGACGCCGCGACCGTACCGCATTCCCGGCTGGGGATCGGGTACAACGGTGCCATAGTCTGAAGCGTCGAGGGCCGCATCCAGCGTCTCCACTGCGCGCACGTCCTGGTACACGTGACCTAATGCAGTGGCGTCGCCTTCGCGCACGGCGTTGTGTCGCCGAAGTTGCGCAGGGTCCATGCCCAACTCCGCGGCCAACATATCTAGCTGCGATTCAAGCGCGAACATAGTCTGCGCTTCGCCCGGCCCCCGCATGTGACCACACGGTACGCGGTTGGTGTAGACAGTGTGCGCGGTGATCCGCGTGTGTGGTATGCGATACGGCCCTCCGGCGGCGGCCGCCCCCACCAGGAAAGACCGAGGCTTGAAGCCCGCGTACGCTCCCCCGTTGAAGACGGCGATCGCCTCTTGCGCCACGATGCTTCCATCGCGGCGAGCGCCTGTGCGCATCCAAACCACGGCTGAGTGTCGAGGGTTGCTAGCTAAAAGCTCTTCGCCGTAGTCGAAGACCATTCTTACCGGACGACCAGTCTTGCGCGCGAGGAAGCAGCACAACGCCATGTTCATGGGCGACCCCTTGCCCCCGAAGTCGCCACCGATGGTCACGGGATGCACTAGTACGTCGTCTGGTTCGATCCCCAACGCCGCTGCCACCTGCCATTTTGCGTTGTACGGGGTTTTGTTGTTCGCCCAGATATGCAGACGGCCCTGCTCTCCGACCGAAGCCTGGCACGCGTGCGACTCCATGTACAGTTGATGAACGACCGGTAGGACGAAGGTGTTCTCGACGACGACTTCCGCTTCGCGGAATCCAGCATCGATGTCACCCTGGCCCCATACGTGCACATCCGACACGTTCGAGGGGGCGTCGTCCGACGGAACGATGCCTTGGTACGATCGCATCCCTGGGTGCAGCAGCGGCGCCGACGGGCGCATTGCCTCCGCCGCGTCAAAGACCGCAGGCAGCAGTTCGTAGTCGATCTCGATTAGCGCCAACGCGCGATCCGCTACCTCTTCGTCGACGGCGACGACCGCAGCAACCTGCTCGCCTACGAACCGCACGACGCCGTCAGCGAGCAGTGGGATGTCGACAACTCGCCGACCGAAGCGCAGGCCAGCGACATCCTCGCCGGTCAGCACGGCGTAGACCCCAGCCACAGCCGCCGCCTGGGTGGTGTCTATGCGCACGATACGGGCGTGTGGATGTGGGCTGCGGAGGGTCTTCGCCCAGGCAAGATTCTCGGCCCGCACGTCGGCGGTGAAGGTGGCCCGGCCCGTTACTTTTTCGATGCCGTCCACGCGAGGAAGTGGCGCGCCCATGGCATTAGGTTCGGGGGTATCAATCATTACTCACTCTCGGCGAGGGCATCCTGGAATGGGTGAAGGAACGACGAGAGTCTACTTGGCGCGAGTGGTTCTCGCATCACCGTCCGGAGGGGCCTCGGGAATGGTGAGTTCCGCCCACAGGTGACTGAATGCCAGCAAGAACGAACCCATACCTAGCCACCGTGTCCGGTTGCAGATCACGAGAGGCGAGTTCGCTTTGATATCGGTCGAAGAGATCGTCCACAGCAGAACCGTACGGCTCCGCCTGCGGGTAAGCACCGGCTAACCAGGGGTACGGCGGTGCATAAGACCACGGGTTTACCTGGCCAGCATGCACCGGAGACCAGGGTGGCCTCCAACCCCAAGAAAAATTGACCGAGAGCGCCTGTAAGCCGGATCCTGTACCCCGAAAAACGGGGTGACGGTCATCTATCTAGCCCTGCCGTTACCGGCAGGATCAAGCAGCCGACCCGGGAACTCGGTCAGACACCCGATGTCCACCGAAATGAACACGTTCCCCTATTTGGCCTTGCTCCAGGCGGGGTTTTCCAGCATCTCGATTCACACCGAGACCTGGTGCGCTCTTACCGCACCGTTTCACCCTTGCCTGTGCTCTACCCTTGCGAGCAGAGCCATCGGCGGTATTGTCTCTGTGGCACTTTCCATCGCCTCGCGACGCCTGGGTGTTACCCAGCACCTTGCCTGGTGGAGTCCGGACTTTCCTCCCCGACATAAAGTCGCGGCGACCGTCCGGCGCTCTCGGTCCCCATCAGTATACGGGAGCCCTCTTTGGCAGCGGGCAACTAGCTCGACGCCAACTCCACCTGCGGCAGTCGATCCTTCACGGTCACCTTCGCCACCAGCGTCCGCAGCACCTCCTGCTGCTCACCGATCGCAAGGTCCTCCCAAAGATATGCCAAGCGGTCGCGGCTGGACTCCGCGAGCTGACGCACACCAGCCGCACCGCTCTCTGCCAGCGCCAACTGATCCTGCTTCGCCCGCATCGCAGCCTCCGCCTCGACAGTGACAGCGCGCAGCTGTGCCATCGTCAGCGCACCCGTCGCCGCACGCTCTACGATCGTCTGGTACCGCCGTCGCACCGCTGCGGCGCGCGTCTTGATCTCCTGTCGCACCTCATCGGCCCGCTGCGTGTCAGGCGCTTCGGTCAGCGGTTGCTCCGGCGCATCAGCCAGCCCTCGCTTCACCTGATCGAGAACCGACGCCTCAAGCTCAGGAGCGTTGACCGTCCGGTATTCGCACTGGTTGCGATTGACCCGCGACTGACACTGGTAATAGCGGTACTCAGCCCGAGCCCGCTGACCGTCCTTACGACGCCAAGACTGCCGCCGCGTAACCCCCATCATCCGCTGACCGCAGTGCCCGCAATAGATGATCCCTGACAGTAGGAACGGCTCACCCTTAGGATTACGACGCACCGGGCTCCTACCCTGCATCTTCTCCTGCACCTGCCGGTACACGTTACGGTCGACTATCGCCTCGTAGCTCGCTGGCAACCGCAAGCCGAACCGACGATACGTACCGATGTACGCCGTATTGCGCAAGATATCGCGCACCGTAACCATGCTCCAGCGCTGCCCGCGACGGGTTCGGTGGCCAGAATCGTTGAGCCATGACGCCACCGCACGCACGCCACCGTCCTCGGTCGCGTAGCGGTCGTACATCAACCGCACCACCACCGCCTCCGGCTCAACCACATGGAACGTACCGTCGTAGATAATCTTGTAACCGAACGGAGGCTTACCGAGCCCCAACCCTTTCGCAGCCTTCGCCCGCATACCCTCGCGGATACGCTCGCTCCGCGAGTTCGGCCCACTCTGCGCCCGTACCGCGTTCTGGAGCGGGTCAGGGTACTCCGCGTCATCGCACACCGTCTGGCACGACAGCGCGTCCAGATCGAGAACTCGCTTCACCTTCTCGTGGAGCGTCGGCCCCAGATGACTTGCGGAAGGCACCACGACCAGATATCCAAGCCGCGAATCTTCGATCGTCTGCACCATCTCATCCCACTTCGGGTGGCCTTCGATGCTCGCGTCCTCCGCAAAGCATCCCGTGGCTATGTGCCCACCCCGGACGCAGAAATCCCCGTAGGCACGCGTCAGCGCGGCCTGGGAGTCGGGCTTCGCGGGATCAAATGTGAAATAACCGATGCTTCTCATGGCCTAATCAACCAACAAGATCAGCCCGCAGTTCGAACAGCGCACCGGCTTTTCCGACGTACGCGCATCCTGCGCCAGCCTGTTGGGTATGCCCATGCGGCACCCGTCACACGTACTCCCGTGCAGCAATGCAACGGCCTTCCCCTGGTGGTTCTTTCGCACCTGCTCGTACAGCGCCAACTCCGGAGGAGGGACGCCCAGAGCCCGCGCATCTCGATCAGCCTGGAGTCCGGGCAACTCACTCTCAAGCCGCGCGCCTTCCTCAGTCATGGCCTCTTGCTCTGCCAACCAAGCCTTCTCGCGCTTGGCCAGAACCTTCGCCCCGTCGGTGTAAGACTTCTGCGCTTGATCGACCTCATCCAGCACCGCGAGCAGCAGATCCTCCTGCTCCCCACGCTGACGCTTGAGCATCGCGATGTCAGCCTGCAAATCCTCTAGCTCACGCGATTGAGTCACCGTGCCGCTATACAGCCTGGCCTCAGCCTGAGCGATCTTCGCCTCGTACCCGCCAATGATGGCATCCAGATTGGTCTGATCACCCGTAGTCTTCTGCGCCACCGTCTTCCGGCGTGCCACCTCGCCGCGCACCGGCTTCAGCGCACTATCGTCACCCAGCGCGGCACCGGTCTCCGCCAGCCGCACGTGCCGCACGTCCAGTTCCAGATCCACCGCTTGCAGGTCATACAGTTGCTTTATCGCAGCCATCACAAATCCCCTTGTACCAGGCCAATTCTAGGAAGAGGGAACCTAACATTCAACAAAAAAGCGCCACACTAACGGGGGATTTTGAGTTCCATCATCAGGGGGTCTCTGGCGGAGAAGCATCACGCCACGTAACGGACAACTGCCGACCGATAGCCACCGCAACGGCCGCGCGGACCGCGTCCATGGCAGTCGCCGCCCCTAGCACTTCAGCCATCGACGTCACCGGCCGGTCGAAGATGCCACACGGCACGATCGGCGCATACGCCGCCAGATCGGTGCTCACGTTCAGCGCGAATCCATGCAACGACACCCCACGACTGATCTTCACGCCGATCGCCGCGATCTTGCCTCGCTCAGTCCAAACGCCCGTCAGGCCATCCTCGGTATGTGCGGCCACCCCGAAATCTGTCAGCGCCTCCACCAACGCCATCTCGATCCCGTGGACGTATGCCTTCGGCCCCAGCCCCTTCGCGGCCAGGTCGATGATGGGGTAACCCACGAGTTGTCCAGGGCCGTGATACGTCACCTGCCCGCCTCGGTCGGTCTGCACCAACGGGGCTCGCAACTCACCCACCACATGCTCCATCGGCGCTCGTGGCCCAGCCGTGTACACCGGCGCATGCTCCAGCAACAACAACGTATCGGCCACCGCACCGTCCGCGCACTCAGCCGCGATCCGCCTCTGCAGATCCCACGCCCACTGATAATCCACACCGGCGCCCAGCCACATCAAGCGACCGGCAGTCGGCGTGCTCGCCAGCGGAGTCCTAGAAGATCGTGAATCGATAGCCATCGACGCTAGAGTAGCGCCTCCACACACCGCCTGGCGAGACGCTCCTGACATCCTCATCTAAGCCATCGCCTGCTCATACCCATCGCATTTGCGGAGCAGTACCAAATGGATTCCAGTAATCCCCAGTTGCCCTGGGCAAGCAGCGATAGAGGGCAGGCCGCGTGGGCACAACCCGCCAGTTCCCCGCCATCGCTCGTCCAAAGCGCTGATTCTTGCAGAGCGGCAGCCAGTGGGTGCAGGGAGTACCCTGCCCCTGCCTAGTGGTGGAAGAGGCGGACGCCGGAGAGCGCCATCACCATCCCGTACTGCTCAGCCGCTGCAACGACATCCTCATCGCGCACCGACCCACCTGGCTGCACCACGTACTTCACCCCACTCATCGCAGCACGATCGATATTGTCCCTGAACGGAATGAACGCATCGGACCCCATCGCCACACCTGTCAGCGTGTCCAACCACTCGCGCTTCTGCGCCGCCGTCAAGCGCTGCGGCACCTCAGAGAACGCGCCGCGCCAGAACTCATCCTCCGCTGGCGCCAGATCATCGCGCAAGAAACCATCGATCGCGTTATCGCGCTCCGGCCGTCCCAGACCATCGCGGAATTTCAAGCCCAGCGTCGCGGGGTGCTGGCGCAGGAACCACAGATCAGCCTTGTTACCTGCCAGGCGCGTGCAGTGGATGCGCGACTGCTGCCCCGCACCCGCACCGATCACCTGACCGTCCACGGCCATGCACATCGAGTTGGACTGCGTGTATTTCAACGCCGTCAGCGCAACCATCAGATCGCGTCGCGCCGCCTCCGGTAGCTCTTTGTCCTTCGTCACCACATTGGAAAGCTGGTCGTCCAGATCGATCTCATTGCGTCCCTGCTCCAACGTCACCCCGAACACCGTTCGGTGCTCGCTGGGAGCCGGTACGTAGCTCGTGTCTGCCTCCAGCATGCAGTAGTTGCCGCCCTTCTTCTTGCCCAGCATCTCCGCAGCTTCGTCCGTGTACCCAGGCGCGATGATGCCGTCCGACACCTCCCGCCGGATCAAGTTAGCCGTCGGCAGATCCACCACGTCACTAACCGCGATCCAATCGCCGAACGACGACACACGGTCAGCACCCCGAGCCCTCGCGTAGGCTGACGCCAGTGGAGACAGCTCCACGCCGTCCACGAACAGCGCCTTCGCCAGCGTACCCTCGACCGGCACGCCAACCGCCGCTCCAGCAGGGCTCACGTGCTTGAACGACGCTGCTGCAGGGAGGCCGGTAGCCTCGCGCAACTCGCGCACCAACTGCCACGAATTCAACGCGTCCAGTAGATTGATGTAACCGGGCGAACCATTGCGTACCTCGAACGGCAACGTGCCGCCTTCCACGAAAGCCCGCGCGGGCTTCTGGTGAGGATTCATTCCGTAGCGGAGGGTCATTTCAGATTCAGGCATGCGAAAAACTCCAGGCACAGATTTAGCGTCCTGATGTTTACACAGCGTCCCTGTCAGGGCAAACCGCTTGACGGCTATGCGTCTCCTAGAAAGCCGATCAACTGCCTAGGGCATTCGAAAGAACGAACCCACCCCACAGCAAGATCGTCGCCGCCAGCGCCGCGACCGACAGCCACATCTGCGTGCGTGCCATGCTGTGGGCGGTCTGCGCACGGTGGTAGGACAGCAACTCTTCCACCAGGCTCTCCAGGTTGATGACCCTCAGCGTCAACGAGTGGATCGTGGATATCTCAACGACGCCCGGGAATGACTGGAGCACCGCATCCAGCCGGTCTCTTTGGGTTTGAAGGCTGGCGGCCAACGTCTGCCACTCCGACTGAACCTCTTCCACCTGAGACTTGAGCCCCTGGAACGTCTCAACGTCCACGCCTTGGGGGAAACTACGCCACGACGATAGCTCGCCGCTCACCTGGTGGATCGCCAGCCTCAGCCCCTCGACTTTCTCGTCCATGGACGTTGCCGCGACCGCACCTTCGACACCCTCACGGATGCCTTCAACCTCTTGCTGGATCGACGCCACATCAGTGGCCTGTCCTGTGGTTGGGTTCTCTTCGTCTGGCAACGCGTACGCTCCTACGTTCAGCCTATGAGCGGAACTTGCCGATTGCAACGACCTAGAGCTACAGCAGCGAACTGCCCTCGCTGATGGCCTCCAGCCTGGCTCTGATGTCTGCGAGGAACTTCCCAGCCTCCGCTCCATCGCACACGCGGTGATCGAACGTCATGCACAGGTTCATCATCGACCGCACCGCGATCTGGTCGCCCTCGACCACCACCGGACGCTTGATGATCGCCTCTGTGGTCACGATCGCCGCCTGAGGGTGATTGATGATCGGCGCCGAAACCACAGAACCCAGCGCGCCCGTATTGTTCAGCGTGAACGTCCCCCCCTGTACACCATCCAGCGTCAGCTTGCCATTCCGCGCAGCCTCGATCAGCGCATGAGCCCGCAAAGCCAGGTCTCGCACGCCCAAGCGTTCCGCGTTATGGATCACCGGCACCATCAAGCCTGCCTCCGTGGACACCGCGATGCCCAGATTCACGTGATCGTTCAGCGCGATTCCCGTCTCTGCCCATCGACCGTTCAGAAGCGGATTCGCCATCAGCGCCTGCGCCACCGCGTACGCCGCGAACGGCAGATACGTCAGCGGCACTCCAGCGTCACGAGCGAACGCATCGCGCTGGGCAGCCCGGTACGCCACTAACCCCGTCACGTCCACCTCGAACATGCTCCACGCCGCCGGTATCTCCCGCGCGCTACGCTCCATATGCGCCGCGATGATCTTCCGCAATGGTGTCAGCGCCATAACATTTCCGGCAGGCTCAGCAACGGTCTCAGCAAGCTCGGGCGAGGCCGCAGGCCTGGCCGACCCAGACTCCACGAACGCCAGCACGTCTTCCTTCGTGATCCGCCCGCCAACCCCGGTGCCCAAAAGCAACGACGCGTCCACGCCATGCTGTTCCACCAGCCGCTTCACCAACGGCGACAGCCTCACCGGCTCACCGCCGCCAACTGGTCCCGTCGTCTTCGCTGCGTTCGCCGCGTCCTGCAACGCGTCAGGTCTCCCCTGCCCGCCTTCGCCCGAACCGGTCGGCCCCACGCTCCGCACCGAGTCCACGAACTCGAAGCTACTTGCGCTCGCCGGAGCCGCAGCCCTCGGCGCCTCTGCCTTTGGAGCGGCCTCGAGCACCTCGACATCCATCTCAGCGATAGCCTGCCCCATGGGCACCGTGTCGCCCTCTGCGGCCAACGCCCTGATGAACGTGCCCGTGAACGGCGACGGCACCTCCATGTTCACCTTGTCCGTCATCACCTCGACCAGCGGGTCGTACTTGCGCACCTTCGCGCCCGGCTGCACCAGCCACTTGCTGATCACACCCTCCGTAACCGACTCGCCAACCTGAGGCAGCTCAATAATCGTCTTAGCCATCGCGTCTAATACTCCAGCAGGCGGCGCAACGCCGCCTCGATCTTGTCTGCCGTCGGCATGTACGCAGCCTCCAGCGTCGGTGCGAACGGCATCGCCGGGATATCCGGCCCCGCCACGCGCATCACCGGCGCGTCCAGGCTATCGAAGGCGTGTTCCGCGATGATCGCGCTCACCTCAGCACCAACGCCCAGCGACAGATTGTCCTCGTGCACCACCAACGCCCTACTCGTCTTGCGAACCGACTCCAGCACCGTCTCACGATCGATCGGGCTCACCGTCCGCAGATCGACGACCTCCACCTCGACACCTTCGCCTGCCAGCACCTCCGCCGCCTGCAACGAGTAATGCAACGTCAGACCGTACGTCACGATCGTCGCAGCATCGCCAGCGCGCTTGATATCCGCAACGCCGATAGGCACCACGTAATCGCCGTCAGGGACCTCGCCCCGAACCGCCCGGTACGTGCGCTTGTGCTCCAAGAACACCACCGGGTCATTCGACCGTATCGCCGCCTTCAGCAGCCCCTTCGCGTCGTACGGAGTCGCGGGCGTCACGACCTTCAGGCCAGGCGTGTGCGCGAAGTAGGCCTCAGGGCTCTGGGAGTGGAACAAACCACCCCTCACGTGGCCACCGTACGGCGACCGAACCACCATTGGCACATGCAATTTCCCGTTCGTGCCGTACCGGATGCGAGCGGCCTCGCCCACGATCTGGTTGAACACAGGGAACATGAAATCCCCGAACTGCACCTCAGCGATGGGCCGCATGCCCGCCATTGCCGCGCCGACCGCAACACCGGCGATCGCCGCCTCGGCGAGCGGAGTGTCGATCACCCGCTGCTCGCCGAACTCGTCTATGAATCCCTGCGTCGCCAGGAAGACCCCACCGCGACGCCCCACATCCTCACCGAGGATGAACACCGACGCATCGCGCCGCATCTCCTCGCGCATCGCCTCGCGTACCGCTTCGATGACAGTCATGATTGCCATTACCCCACCTCCTCGAAGACACGTTCCAGCACGTCATCGTCGGGTGGGAATGGCGCAGCCTCCGCAGCGTCCGTCGCCGCATCGACCTCACGTCTTGCCGACTCACGAAGCTCTGCATCACGTTCGTCGGTCATCAGGCCAGCGCTCTGGAGGAGAGCCTTCAGCTTCGCCAGCGGATCCCGCTTGCGAGCCTCGTCGATCTCCTCTTTGGCACGGTAAACCGAGTCATCATCGTCGCTCGTATGCGGCAGGTACCGCTCCACGTCCAGCTCCACCAGACTCGGTCCCTCGCCACGCGCAGCACGTTCGACCGCCTCAGCGCACGCCGCGTACGACGCCACCACGTCCGTGCCGTCCACCGTCACGCCCGGCATGCCGTAGCCAACCGCCCTTGAGGACACTTCCGTCACGTTCATCTGCCGATGTTGTGGCACTGAGATTGCGTACTTGTTGTTCTCAACGATGAACACCACGGGCAGCTTCATCACCGACGCGAAGTTCATCGCCTCGTGAACCTCACCCTGGCTGGTCGCCCCGTCGCCCATGTACGCCGCAACCACCGTCGGTTCGCCGCGCATCTTCGCGGCCAGCGCCCAGCCCACCGCATGCGAGATGTGCGTCGCAACAACGTTCGAGATATTGATGACCTTCCGGTCCGGGATCGCTCCATGCTGCGGGAACTGCCGCGCCCCGCTCATCGGCTCGCCCTCTTTCGCCAGGAAGCCAAGCAGCGCCTCCGTCGGCGTCAGGCCCTGCGAAACAGTCACCGCCAAGTCGCGGTAGTAGGTGAAGCAGAAGTAGTCCTTCGCGTGATGCCGCAGCGCCCACACCGAGGCCAACTGCGCCGCCTCGTGGCCCTGGGAAGACGCCACGATCGCCGCCTTACCCTGCCGGTTCATCGCCCAGATACGCTCGTCCAGCGTCCGGATGAGAACCATGTTCGCGTAGATATCTACCAGGTCTTCCGCGTTCAAACCACTCGGGAGGTCGTTCATCGTTTGGGTCATGATGCTGGCATTA
The DNA here is from genome assembly GCA_027618515.1 of Chloroflexota bacterium. Lineage (GTDB taxonomy): Bacteria > Chloroflexota > Dehalococcoidia > Lucifugimonadales > Australimonadaceae > CALGTL01. Next base: position 39,312 of record JAQCEV010000013.1, read on the forward strand.
TCAACCGCCAACGCCCGGCGCTCAACCGCTGCTCGCTAGTGCAGGTTGTCCGCCGCCTGCGCAGCCTGCCCCTGAACCCATGGCAACGCGCACGACTCCCCGGACTCCACCCCGAACACCGGATTGAACTTGCTCCTGAAGTTCTCCAACGCTATCACCGCCGCAAGCTCCACCAACTCCTCGTGGCTGAAAACCTTCGCCAATCGCTTGAAGAACGCGTCGCTCACCTTCCGGCCCGTGTACGTCATCCGATCCGCTAGCTCCAACGCCAGACGCTCGCGACCGTCGAACAAGCCGCTGTGCCGCCAATCGGCAAGCGCCTCTATCTTCCCGTCCTCAGATCCGCTGCGCGCCGCACCCGACGCGTTGATGTCAATTCAGAAAGGGCACCCGTTGATCAGCGCCGCCCGCAGCGACGCCAGGTTCTTCAGTTCACCCGACAGCAGCCCCGACTCATCGATCCCCGCCGCCAGCGCCCGATGCCCCCTGAATATCGACGGACGCAACGCGTAGATCGGCGTGTTCGGCTGCGGAGCGCCCCGTGACGCCTCCTGCGCCTCCCAAACGCCCCTCACGTCCTCCGGCAAGTCCTCTTTCCGTGCTCCCGTGATACGTGCCATGCGTCCATGCTCCTGTCGACAAAGGTGGGCGCGAAGCATACCCGATACAATGGCTCGCCGGAGGCCCCATGACACTCGAAGCACCCCACGACGTGATGGTCCGGTTCCACGAGATCGCCCTCAAAGGCAAGAACCGCCCCGTCTTCATCCGCCAACTCGTAGACAACATCCGTCGTGCCACCATAGGTATCGGCGTCAAGCAAGTCTGGGCCGGGCGCATGTTCGTGCGCATAAGCCTCGAAGAGACCGCCGACATGAACGTTGTGCGCGAACGCGTCAGCCGCGTCTTCGGCGCAGTGAAGTTCGCGCCGTCCTACCGCACCGAACTCGACTACGACGCCATCGCCGAAACCGTCTCCGCCATCGCCGCTGATCGCTCCTTCGAATCGTTCCGCATCTCAGCGCACCGCGCCGACAAAGCGTTCCCCATGACCTCCTACGAGCTCAACGTCAAACTCGGCGAAATGGTCAACATCCAGACCGGTGCCCGCGTCGACCTCAAGAACCCTGACCTCGACATCCGCGTCGACCTCATGCCCCGCGAAGCCTTCATCTGGGCCGACGAGTACCCGGCAGATGGCGGCCTCCCTGTCGGCACTGGCGGACGCGTCGCCGTCCTCATGTCTGGCGGCATCGACTCCCCCGTCGCCACCTGGCGCATGATGCGCCGTGGCTGCCGAGCGACCCTGGTCCATTTCCACAGCTTCCCCCTCGTTGAAGGCCGCTCCCGAGAGAAAGCCCAAGAACTCGCCGAGCTCCTCAACGTCTACCAGTACGACACCCGCCTCTACCTCGTACCCTTCGCCGACATCCAACAACGCGTCATCCTCACCGTCCCCGGCCCCCTGCGCGTCGTCGCCTACCGTCGCTTCATGATCCGCATCGCCGAAGCCATCGGCCGTCGTGAAGGCGCCAAAGCCCTCGTCACCGGCGAAAGCCTCGGGCAGGTCAGCTCCCAAACCCTCCAGAACATGGCCACCGTCGGCGAAGTCGCCACCATGCCCGTCCTCCGTCCCCTCGTCGGCATGGACAAGCAAGAAATCATCGAGCAAGCCGAGCACATTGGCACCTTCGAGACCTCCATCCTCCCCGACGAAGACTGCTGCACCCTATTTGTCCCCAAATCCCCCAACACCGCCGTCCACTCTGAGCAAATCACCGTCTTCGAAGACGACATGGACATCCCCCAAATGGTCGCCGACGCCGTCCGCGACGCCGAACTCTTCGAATACCACATGCCCACCGCCTAGGTCAGGGATACCCCAGGCCCGCACGCCCCCAACCTACACCGCCACCGTCTGCCCCCCATCCACCACCAGCGCATGCCCCGTGATGAATGACGACTCCTCAGACGCCAAGAACAACACCGGGTAAGCCACCTCCTCAGCGCGACCCAACCTGTGCAAACCCTTCACGGCGTCGCCCGCAGACTCACGTCCCTCCAGCGGCACTGGCCGCGAGCGCGGAGGAACCTCCCTCACCCGCGCCGTATCGATCGGCCCAGGGCACACGCAATTCACCCTGATCTCGGGGCCGTAGTCGAACGAAAGCTGCCGAGTCAGGTTGATCAACCCCGCCTTCGTTGCGCAGTACGCCGGGTAATTCCGAACCCCCAGCAAGCCCAGGCTCGACGCTGTGATCACCACGTTCCCATGCCCCTGCTCCAAGAAGACCGGCAACGCCGCCTTCAACCCACGGTAAACGCTGTAAAGATTCGTCTCGATCACATGCGTCCACTGTTCCTCGGATGTCTCGTGGATCGGCGCACGCACCCCCGTTCCCGCGTTCAGGAACAACACATCCAGCCCGCCGAACTGATCGACCGCCCTCGCCACCATCTCCTCGCACGTCTCGTTAGCCGACGCATCACCCAGGATGAACGCCGCCTGCCCGCCGTCGCCCTCGATCAGCCGATCCACCCGCGGATCGCCCCGCTCATCGCGATCCACGCACACCACGCTCGCCCCCTCACGCGCGAACAACCGAGCCGTCGCGCGGCCGATCCCGCTATCGGCGGCAGTCACCACCGCAACTTTCCCCTCCAGCCTCCCCAAACCCAGCCCCAAACCTGGATGTTCATCATTCACTGAAGTCGTCATGCATCACACTCCTCACGCGGTATCCGCGCAGTCTACACAGCGCCAACCTCCCGGCCCCCAAAACCCACAAGCCCGGCCTCACCGCTCCCACGCCCCCGGCACTCACACCGTAACGCGGTTGTAACTTGAGCGCGGCGCCAACGAAGTCGAGGGCCTCTCACGTTCCCTGCTCCCGTCCGACCGCAGCCAACGCGCTCGCACCCACGCGCCGTTGTTCCTTGAGCGCAGCGCCAGCGGAGTCGAAAGGCCTCTCACGTTCCCTGCTCCCATGCGACCGCAGCCAACGCGCTGCCCGACCCAACGCCCCCCATCCGGCCTCCTCGCCCTCTGGGAGAGGACTGAGGAGAGGGCGCCCCCTCACGCCCCCAACAAACAGCTGAGCTAAACTCCGCCCCGTGAACAGACTCAGGCAACGGCTAGGCATCCAGACAGCAATCGCAACAACCTCCGTTGCGCTGCTCATAGCCATCGGCACCGCCGCCTTCCATGCCCTAGAAGACTGGACCTGGATCCAGTCCTTCTACTTCACCGTCGTC
>JAQCEV010000113.1 GCA_027618515.1 Chloroflexota bacterium
GGTTTGGCGTTACGAGCCGCGCCGATCGGGATCGGCGTTGGGATCGTCTTCGCTCTGGGCGCAGCTTTTTTGTGGAAGCCAGGTAGGAAACTCTAGCCGAGAATCCGTACGCCGATCATCCCCACGAGGAAGCCCAAAGAGGCACCTGTTGCGGGACTCCAGTGCCGGTCAAGCCTGGCATTGGGCGCGATATCTTGAAAGATCAGATACAGGATCCCGCCCGCTGAGAACAGCATCAGCGATGCGATCGCTTGGTCATGCCCCGCGAAAAGGAATGCGCCAACAAGCGCAGCGACGATCCCGACGAGGCTGAAGGGCACCAGGATGAGTAGCGCTTTGTTGGGGCTGAACCTGGATTGGACCAGATCGCCGAAAGCGTTGTACGACTCTGGTAAGTTTTGGATACCGATGAAAAAAGCGAGCAACAGGCCTGCTCGCTTGTCGGTCGAGAAGACCGCTCCTAGAGCGATCGCTTCGGGAGCGAAATCAAGGACCATTGCCATGAACTGGCCGCCTGCCCCGGCGCGTTGCTCGATCAATCGATCCAGGAAGAACACCGTTCCCACGCCTCCAAAGAAGGCGAGCGTGATTACGGGTAACGAAAGGATATCCATGCCCTTCGGCGTGAGTACGAAGGCGACGGCAGCCACAAGTACGCCTCCACCAAAGGCGACGACGCCGTGGGATATCTCTTCGCCGCGCTCGTTCTGTGGCAGAAGGTTCGCGCGGGCCAGCAGCCCTCCGATGATCACGGTGACGCCAGCGAGGCTCGCGTAGCCAGCTAGTTTCGCGAATTCCTCTATAGATTCAGGTTGCATAGCGCACTCTCAACGCTGTTGACCATCCAGTCAGTTGCGTCGAGATGATAACCGGGCATGCGGGTGAGAGACCTGGTAACTTGGCGTGGTACTTGGTGAATCGCCTGTCGCATCGAATGCAGTTAGGAGCCATGTGACCCAGCCGCCTCCATCGGAGATCCTAATAGAGCGTGCAAGGCGAAGAACGTTTGAGTCCTATGGGGAGCCACGCTTCCGGCTGCACCAGGCGTCGTGGGTCACGTCGTCCTTGGCCATGCAGATGGCGCAGCTTGCCCGCCCTTGGCTAGCCTTCGAACTCTCGGACTCCGCGCTCATGCTCGGTGTCGTGGCAGCGTCTCAGGGGATGGCCCAAGTTATCGCCGCGCCATTCGGAGGGCTCGCCGCCGACCGTTTGCCGAAGCGCACGGTGCTTCTTGTTTCCCAGATCGCGTTGCTTGCCATGGTGTCCTTGATGGCGGCGTTGGTCGCGTTCGACGCTGCTGAAGTGTGGCACCTAGCGTTGTTAGCGATGGTCCACGGCGTTGCGGTGACGTTCAACAACCCGGTTCGCCAGGCATTCATTCCGCTGTTGCTGCCCCGGCGACTGTTGGCCAACGGAATGGCGCTCCACAACGGTGCCCGCAGCTTGAATCAGATCGTGGGGCCCGCGATCGTGGGCGTGTTGCTGGAGATCGAGCTATCCATCGCGTTCTTCGTGATCGTGGGGCTGCACATGACATCGGTGGTTTTCAGTACGCGGTTGCCACGTGGGCTCCCGGAGCCCGGCGCGGGCAGGAGTGTCGCGGGCGAGTTGATGTACGGCTTGCGCTACGTCGCAGGCCACAAGGTACTCAGGATCATCGTTCTGTTGTCGGTGTGCGCAACGATCTTGGTGCACCCGTACCCATCGCTGATGCCAGTCTTCCAGAAGAACGTCCTGACGGTCGGAGAGTCTAGCCTGGGCTTGATGTTCGCTAGCGTCGGACTAGGGGCGCTCGTCGCGTCCTTTGTAATCGCGACTTTTGCCACATGGTTGACCCGGAGTGGGTTACAGCTTTTCGCTGGCTTCGCGTTCGGCTCGATGGTGGTCGCGTTCGCGTTGTCGCCGTTCTACCTGTTGTCGCTGCTCACCCTGTTCCTAGCTGGAGCCGCTGCGCAGGTGTTCAGCGTCGCAAATAGCACTCAGATGATGTACCACGCGGATCCGGCGCTGTACGGCAGGGTGTCGGGCCTGAACATCTGGATACGCGCGCTGATGTCCATCGCACTGCTCGGGTATGGCGCGCTGATCGACGTGTTCGGCGCACCAGCGACTGTCGCGACCGGTGGCGTCGTGTTCATTGGCTGCGTGGTTGGCATCACGCTGGCGTTCCCCCGGTTTTGGCGTGGAACGAGTGCTAGCGAGACCCACTAACCGACTGCCGCAAACCTAGGTCGTTCGGTCGGCGAGGGCGAGGATGTGACGGGCGCGCGCGATCACGGGCTCTTCGAGGAACGCACCTTTGTAGTTGATAGCGCCCGTACCTTCCGCGACTGCGGCGTTGTAGACGTCGAGAACTTCGCGGGCGTAGGCGACCTCATCAACAGATGGCGAAAAGGCAGCGTTGATGGGCGCAATCTGGTCAGGGTGGATGGCGGCTTTGCCGGTGTAGCCGAGTCGGCGTGCTTGGGCCGCTTCTGCCGCGATGCCATCGACATCGTTCAGATCAGTCCAAATGATGTCGATTGACTCCACCCCCGCAGCAGCGGCGGCGATGGCGACGGTGGAACGGGCGAACAGTTGATCTTTGGCCTCGGCCTCTTTCACGAGGGGTAGGCCCATCTCGCGGGAGAAATCCTCAGCACCGAAGGCGACTGCGACGATGCGGGGGGACGCCGATGCGATGGCGTAGGCGTTGACGAGGCCCAGGGGGCTTTCAATCAGCAGCATGATGCGCGTGCTGCCCGGTTCGGCGCCGGCGGCTTGCTCGTGACGGGTGAGAGCGGCATCGACGGCGTGGATCTCGTCTGCAGTTTCTACTTTGGGTAGGCCGATGCCCTCGATGCTGAGAGCCACGGCGCAGGCAAGATCGGCCTCAAATATATCGGCGTGCGACGGGTGATTGAGCCTGACGAACCGTCGGGGTGCGCCGGGCGCCGCTGGCGCGGTGAGGTACTGAGCTAGCAGGTCGCGAGCTGCCTGCTTCTCGGCAATTGGCACAGCGTCCTCAAGATCGTAGATGATGGCGTCTGCCGTCAGCTCGAAGGACTTCTGCAGCATACGCTCGCGCTGGCCTGGGACATACAGCCAGGAGCGGACAAGCGGTTGGGTGGTGGTCAGCATGGTGAGTTACTCCGCCTGCTCGATCGCGCCGTCCGCGATGAGCTGGTCGATCTTGGTCTGGTCGTATCCGAGAACCTCGTGGAGGACAGCCGTGGTGTGTTGGCCGAGGAGGGGCGGCGGGCCGAAGGTGTCGGGGTCAGCAGCCGACATCTTGATCGGGTTGCCAGGGGCCTTGAACGATCCACCGGCAGGATGGGGGATGTCCACGATCATGTCACGGGCGAGGACGTGGGGATCGTTTACGGCGTCCGCTACGCCGTTGACGGGCGCGACAGGGATGCCTGCGGCACTGAGGTCGGTCAGCCATTCATCGCGAGTGCGCTGTTTCAGCACGTTGGCGAGGGCTGCGTTGATTGGCTCGCGTGATTCGAGTCGTGCGATGCGCTGGAGGAGCTTATCCTGGCGCAGGTAGTCGACGTCTGCACGAACCGAATCAGGCAATTCCATCGTGCCAAGTTCGTTCATGAGCGCAGCCCAATGGTTGTTGAGGAAAGCGGCGACGAACAGGAAGCCGTCTGCTGTGGGGTAGGCGTTGTAAGGGACGTGAAGCGCGTGCTGGTTGCCCCAGCGGGCGGCCGGTAGGCCGGACATCATCTGCATGGTGGCGATGTACGTGAGCATGGACACCTGAACATCCAGCATAGAAATATCGATATGCTGGCCAACGCCGGTGCGGTCACGCGCGATGATGGCGGCGAGGATGCCCAGCGCGGCTGCCATGCCAGCTGATGCGTCTCCGTACAGCGGGCCAGCGCGCATCGGGCCGCCGTCGGGCTCGCCGGTGATACCCATGACTCCCGCGTAAGCCTGGATGCACGCATCGAGCGCGGCCCGGTCACGCCCTGGGCCGGTCTCGCCGTACCCAGTGATAGAGCACGTGATGATGCGTGAATCGACCTCACACAACGACGGGTAGTCGATCTTCAGTCGCTGGGTCACGCCAGGACGATAGTTGTCGATGACCACGTCCGCCCACCGGACTAGGTCGTCGAAGGTCTGCTTGCCACTGGCATTGCGGAGGTTGATGACGATGCCGCGCTTGTTGCGAGAGAGCGTCATGATGTGGGGCGAGAGCCCGTTCATGGTGTACCGGGGCTCGGTGCTTTCGAACACGCGGGCTGAGTCGCCAGGGGCCGGTGGCTCAACCTTGATGACGTCTCCGCCGAGGTCAGCAAGCAGCGATGCGGCGTAGGGGCCGGACACGATGGTGGTGAGGTCCAGTACCTTCAAGCCGTCGAGTATCTTCACAGGTCGTTCGCCTCCAGAAAGGGTAGGGCTAGTGTACGCTGTGGAGGCGGAAATCGCGTAGCTTTAGAGGCCGAGTGCACCCATGGCTGATAGTCGTTTAGATGAGCCTTCGGACCAGCAGCCGACAGGCGTTCTGACTGTGGATGACCGATTCATCCCGGTCCGCGCGGAGGATCTGGCAGAGGTGCTAGCGCTGGACGTGGATACGTTCGGCGAGCACGCTGGTGCACTGCGCGAGATCGCTGAAGCGGTGACGTTGGTCATCGACCAAGAGGTCGGCACGTTCGAACGTGAGTTGGCTCATGCTTACTCGCCGTTCAATCCTGACCGCGACACGTTGGTTATGCCCGGGGACGAACCCTCTGGCGAGGATGGTGAGGCCGATGGAGTGATCGAGATGCTGGAGAACCTTCTCTGGCAGGCCAACTTCGAGGAGATGGACGACGACCAGGTGGTCGCGGCGATTCAGGCGGCGAACAGCCACGGCATGCGAATACGGTTGGATCCTGAGCGGGTGCGGATACTGCGTGTGTGGGTGCGTGGACACGGGACCGCGACGCAGTGGCGACGCCCTTGGCGGCGGCCTTGGACGAAGGAATCGTCCGAGGTTCCCGTGCTCAAGCGTTTGGTGGTTGCAGTGCGGATGAAGGCAAGCCCGGACGTGATGCTGAAGCTGTTCAAGGAGATCCCGATTAGCGACCTGGAGTCGTTGTTGCCGCATGCCAAAGTGAAGATGAGCCCGCGAGAGATGTTGAAGCTTGCCGCCACCGGCAGTGGGGCCGTTTGGACGCTGGCGTTCAAGATCAGCACGACAGGTTTGGCGGCTGCGGGGCAAATCTTGTACCTGGTTGCTGTGCCCTTGGTGGCGCTGACTTGGAAGACGTTCAGCGGCTACAAGCGCGCGATCAAGGACCGTGACTCCGAACGCACAAAGAACCTCTATTTCCAAAACCTAGCGAATAACGCTTCAGCCATCCACATGCTCGCGACTGTGGTCGCGCAGTCAGAGGTGAAGGAGGCGTTGCTGGCATACGCTTTCTGCGTGGCACACGAGTTGGAGGGCGAGCGGGGTGCGTTGGTGGACAAGCTTGACCGCGTTGTGGAGACGTACCTCAAGGCGAAATTCGATGTTGACGTGAACTTCGACATGCCGGACGCACTCGATACGATGGACCGGTTGGGGTTGTGGGAGGATCGAGATCGGTTGCGGGTGGTTCCACCGGAGCAGGCGCTAAGGCTGTTGGAGACGCACCGCTTGGAGCGGCGATCTGCTGGCTACCACGCCGGGTTAGTGGAGTAGGTGCAGGCGTGCGCTAGAATCCTGGAAATTTTCGATTGGCCCCGCCAAAGGGGCACTGGAGGAATACGATGGCATACGGTTCCCGCGGAAGTATTGGTCACGTCTGTCCGTCTATCCCGTTGGACATGATCTTGAACGAGTGCGACAAGATGGTGCCCGACGATGTGATGATGGTGTATTCCAGTCTGCACGTGCAGCAGTTGCGTCAGCAGGATTTTGACCGGGCGATCTCGATGCTGGATGAAGCAGTGGGCTTCATGGTGGATGGCGAGGCCGATTGCATCATCGTCGGTGGCGGGCCGGTGGTGGCGGCGATAGGTTCCGATCAAGGCGTCGTGGATCGTACGACCGAGCTGAGCGGCAAGCCTTCGATCTCAACGACCGGGGCGATGATCACGGGCTTGGATAGCTTCAAGGCCAAGAAGATCGCAGTTGCGACTCCGTACACGGACGAGCGCAACGAGCTACTGAAGAAGTACCTGGAAGGCCAGGGATTTGAAGTGGTTGGCATGGGCGGACTCGGGTTCAGCCGTGCGGCTGAGATCGCGCGCCTGCCGTTCGAGGTTCCGCTGGAGCATGCGGTTAGCGTGGCGAAGAGTGCACCGGGTGCCGATGCGATGTACATCCCGTGCGCACGTTTCCCTGTGGTATCTAGCATCGAAGAGATCGAAGCTGAGACTGGCCTGCCGATCGTGACCAGCACGCAGGCGATGATCTGGTGGGGCATGCGGACGATGGGGCTGGCAGACGACGTGCCGGGCTACGGCAAGCTGTACGGCATTGAGCCCGCAGCGTCGCGGAACTAAAGATCATGGAAGAGTTCGACGCTAGACAGGCGCTTGAGACGTTTCTCCGGAATCGGAGGGCGGGGACGTTCTTCCCGAAGGAATGGGAAGGCAGCCTGCTGCTGGAAGAGGCGTACGCGGTTCAGCTTGCGTTGGTGCAACACCATGCGTTGGAGGGCAGACGGCAGGTTGGGTGGAAGGTGGGGCTGACGGCTAGGCCGATCCAGGAACAGTTCAGCGTGCACGAGCCGGGGTTCGGTTTCCTGCGGGACGATGGATTGCATAGCTCTGGCGATGCCATCCCCCACGATTCGTTGATCGGACCAGGGTTTGAGAATGAGTTGTGCGTGACGATGGGCACTGACCTGACCTGGCCGGGCCGGGCGCGACGCGCGCCGATGCTGAAGCGGCGATTGCGACGGTCGCACCAGCGTTCGAGTTGGTGGAAACTAGAGGTGATTTCACGGGTCATCTGGAGATGGTGGTGCCTGACAACCTTCAGCAGAAGGGTGTGATCCTGGGGACGCCGATACGTCTGCGGGACGCGCCGGACTTGGACACCGTCCGACTGACGGTGCGGATCAACGGGAAGATCGTGGATATCGCGACGGGCGATGCCGTACTGGGGCATCCGGTGAACTCGGTGACATGGCTGGCGAATCGCTTGGCGGAGTATGGGAAGTCGTTGGCGGCGGGTGACTTGGTGATGACGGGCTCGTTCACACGCCAGTATGCGATATCGCCGGGCGACACGATCAGGTCGGAGTTCGCTGGCGTGGGTGCGGTTGAAGCTAGCTTCCCCTAGGCCGGAAACTCCGGCCAATCTTCAAACTTTCTTGACAGTTCCTGGTTAGGCTCTCGGACGCTGAGACGGATGACGTCTGGCGACGTAGGACGAGCACTGGGGGTGTGATGAGAAAGCGATGGCTGTTGGCGACGGTGGCTACGGGTGTGCTGGCGCTGGGTCTGTTGGGCGGTACAGTGCTGGCGCAGGAGGCGACCGACGAGCCCGGCAAGCTAGGGATATTCGGGCGGGTCGCCGAGATCATGGGCGTCGGTGAGGACGAGGTGAAAAACGCGTTCGAACAGGCGCAGGCGGAGATCCGCGAGGAGAAGTCTGACGCGCGGTTCGACAAGCTGGTCGAGTCTGGCAGGCTGACGGAGGAGCAGGCGACTGAGCTCCTTGAATGGATGGATGGACGGCCAGAGGTGGACGGTGCGTTCGGGCCTGCGTGGAGGTTCCGGGGTCACGGCTTCGGGCAGCGCGGCGGTCGTGAGTTCACGTTCCGGTTCGGGGGCGAGATACCCGAGATGGACGGGCTTTTCCCTGAGCTCCCGGAGATCCAGGAGCACTTGGAGATGTTGCGCGATGGCCGCGCGATGAGGGAGTTTGACGGGCGGGGCTTCAGATTCTTTTTCGGTCGCCACGGCGG
>JAQCEV010000114.1 GCA_027618515.1 Chloroflexota bacterium
ATATTCCTGCTCCTTGTTGTTACGGGCACATCATGCCCGACCGGAGCAGGGAATCCACTTATCCCCACTGTTCAGTTTTCCGGAGCCACCTCTGTTGTGACGATGGTCATGGTCTGCTTCCTGGGCGTCTGGATCATCTTTAGAGCGGTTCCGTCAGAGATCAGAACGATTCCGGGCTCAGGCGGGGAAAGAACGCAGGCCCCCGTCAAGAAGATGCTGATGATGACCATGCCTGCGGGCCTGGCGGCGGCAGCATTGGTCACGCTCGTCAATGTCGATTTCGGGCTGACGATGATCGGACTGGGCGTGTTGATGCTGCCCGTGGGCGTCATGGCGAAGCGGCTCGACGGACGTGTGAATGATTTCGACAAAGACATCGCGACGTTCCTGCGTGTGCTGGGCGTAACGGTTTCGTCCATCGGTTCCACGCCTGTTGTCGCGCTCGGCCGGATCGACATGCGCTCGATGCCCTCTCTGGTGGAACCCGTGCGACGACTGCGGACAAGGCTGATCGCGCGAGTGGATCCAGTTCAGAGTTGGCAGCGGTTCATCGACGAGACAGGTTCGGAGTTGGTGGCGCGATCGGTGCGGGTCTACCTGGACGGCACCAACCTTGGTGGCGACGCGGATGAGGTTGGCAAGCGGGCGTCCCTGTTGGGTTCGAAGATGAATCAGCTTCGTGAAAAGCGCAAGTTGGTGTCGGACTCGTTCACGTATCTTTCGATGGCCATGCACGTAGTGGTCGGCTTCCTGCTGATCTTCATCGTGGAAGTGGTCAGTGGATTCAACGACCTGGTCTCGTCTGCTGGAGTCAATGTTCCAGGTGGTCCTGGAGCAGCACTGGGCTCGGTGCTGGCGTTCAACGTGGACAACCTGACGTTCCTCCGGAACTCCATGGTTCCCGTGCTACTGTCCCTGGCTGCTGCGAATGCGTTGGCCCCTAAGATATCGGACGGTGGTTACTCATTGACGCTGTTCTTTTACCTAGGCCTGACGAGCATCTTGAGCGGAGTCGCGATGATGATCGCACCCGTGCTAGCACATGTGATCTTTGGTGCTGCGGCCACGGTGTGAGCACCCGGCGGCAGCCAGCGGTTAGTGGATAGCCGGTGGACACTGAATAGCCAGCGGTTAGTGAATAGAACGTGGAGGGAATATGGCAGAAGAAGAGAAGGTTGAAGAGAAGGCGGCCGAGGCGCCAGTAGAAGAAGCGCCCAAACCTGAATCCGAGTTCGGCGACGACCTGATGGACCTGTTCGGTGCTGAGTCCGATGTCGTTGATGAAACCCTAGCGATGCTCACCGCCAGTCTCGACGAGATCGATATAACCGACCTCATGGAACAGGTTAGAGACATCCAGCAGATTATGGACCAGCGGCGGGGGTAGACTCCGTCTCTGATCCCGGGGCTCCTGGAGCTCCGGGCGGGAGCCGTTTCTTGAGGCTCTCCTTGGCAACGAATATGAGTAGTATTGCGGCCACCGCGTGCAGGGGGGCGACCACCCAGAACGCCATGCTCGCGTCGTAGGTCTCCGCCAGCACGCCGACCACTGGCGGCGATAGCAGCGCGCCCATCTCGCCAACTGATCGACGTAGCGCCTGAAGTTGTCCCCGGTACTCGGCGGGCACGATGTCGAACGTGTAGATCGTCATGGCGCCCATGGCGAGGCCGTTGGCCACGCCGATGACCAACCCCGCCACGATCAGCAGAGGCAGCGTATCGAAGAACGGGATCATGATGAACCCGATCAGCGATAGTAGCGCGGCAGGTACCGCTGCCCATTTCCTTCCCAGCTTGTCCGAGATGACACCCGTCGGGATGATCATGGAGAACGTCACGATGGCGATGAACGAGAAGATGATGCCCGTTTGCGTGGGCGTCATCATCAATTCCTGCTGAGTGTAGAGCGGCAGAGCTGAGTTGGTCACCTGGCCACGAGCCATCTGGCCAAACGTTGAGATGAACAACACCGCGTAGGTCAGGCGGTAGTAGGGGTGGATGTGCTTGATGGCGCTGAGGCTCAGGAACGATCCGCGCTTGCTCGGTCGGTGGGCGTGGGTATTCTTCTGCGCCACTGAGATGACCAGCACTATCGCTGATGCGATGGCGTAGAACCAGAAGAGTGGACGGACACCGATGGCGTCGGTGAGGACTCCCCCGATGGCAGGGCCGAAGGCCATACCGGTGCTGCCGATACCCATCAGGGCGCTCATCTGACGACCGCGTTGGTCTGCCTTCACCATGTCGAAGGCGGCGATCTCGCGACCGAACATCCAGATGCTCATGCCGACGCCCCAAGCGAATTGGGTGATCAGCACGATGACGAAGTTCGGTGCCAGCGCAGCACCGATGCCACTGATGGTGGCGAGTGCTGCGCCGACCACCATGACAGGTTTCGCTCCCCAACGGTCGATCGCTCCGCCAGCGGGGATCAGGGCCAAGGTGCGCCCGAGGAGTTGCGCTGTTAGCGCTTGTATGGCGATCGCACCAGAGACGCCGAACTCTTTGCCAAGCACGGGGAGCGCGGGTATGAGCATCCCTTGGCCCAAGGACATCAAGATCGATGGGAAGTAGATGAACAGCGTCGCGTGCTTAAGCGACGTGGCTCCGAAACGCAAAGATTTCCTGGGCTTTCCGCAGAACACTGCTGCGATCGCTGGGTCTGGCCTCTAGAGCGTAGCAGATGCGAGGCCGCGGGCGTGGAGCTAGGAGGACGCCTCGATGATGCCGATCTCTTCTGCCGTGCGGATCGCCTCAGTCCGGCTGGTGGCTCCTAGCTTGGCCATTATCCGCGCTACGTGGGATTCCACTGTGCGTGGTGAGATAGCGAGATGCTCTCCGATGCCTTGGTTGCGCATACCTTCGCGGAGCAGTTCCAGCACCTCCACCTCGCGTAGCGTTAGGTCATCAGCCTGTGCGGCGCTGGTTGCTGGTACGGCGGGGATGGGTTGCTCCGACATAGCGCGCATGACTTTGCTGGCGACCTTAGGAGTGAGAACCGCGCCTCCAGCCACGATCTCGCGGATAGCCTGAACCAACTCCTCCTGGGAATTCTCCTTGGAGATGTAGCCATCTACGCCAACTCGGGCCAACGCCCGTACGTACTGGTCGTAGTCATAGGCGCTGAGGATGAGAATCTTCACGCCGGGGTGGTCCGCGCGGAGCTTCTTGGCGACCTCTATGCCTGAGTCGTTGCGGAGGCGGATGTCGAGAATCACAATGTCGGGCATTAATTGTTCAACCAGCGCGATGCCGGCCTCACGGCTGTCGGCTTCACCGACGACCACAATGTCGTCCTCGCGCTCGAGGCGATCCTTGATGCCCTGGCGCACCATGGCGTGATCGTCGATCAACGCAACACGTACGATGCTGCCTTCCGTGTGCTTTTCGGTCATCGGTTGCCTTCTATCTGCGGCAAGCCACCTGGCTCAGGCACTTGATCTGGCTGCGGAACGCCAGTAGAGAGGGGGGTGGTCTCGTGCGTGGGCACGGTCGCTTGGATGAACACACCGCGCCCTGGCCAGGAGTGTACCTGTAGGTGACCTCCCACTTGCATGACGCGCTCGCTCATTCCGATCATTCCGAGGCGTGAACTGGGTATGCGGCCACTTCCCGTGCCACCGATACCGACCCCGTTGTCTTTGATGGTCAGCGCGATTTGATCTTCGTCACACTCGATGTTGACTCGTAGTTCGGTGGCGCTTGAGTGCTTCACGGCGTTGTTGATCGCCTCCTGCGTCACGCGGAACAGCGCGAGTTCGACGGCAGAGTCGAATCGGTGATCCTCGTCCACTCCTTCGAGCGAGAGCGTGCCTTCGATCTCAGTTCCGCGCATGTTGTGTTCGAGGAGCCATTCGATAGACGACGGTAAACCGAGGTCGTCCAGGATCGAGGGGCGTAACCGTGAACTGAGTTCTCGCAGTTCGTTGACGAGCTCAGCCGCGACCTCTCGCTGCCCCTCGGATCCGATACTCGACCGATGGCGAGTGCCACCGCCTTCTGGAGTGGCCCATCGTGGAGGTCGACTGCCATGCGTTGGCGAGAGTACTCGTCCATGTCCACCAGGCGACGCGCGAGTTGGCGCATGGTCTGGGACATCTCATGGCGCTCGATGGCAGCCGCCATGAACGGCGCGGCGTTCATCACGAGCATCACCTCTTCCTGGATGAACAGTTCCCCGCCGTTCTTGGGGCCGAGGAACAGCGTGCCCACGTGCTGCTGAGCCGCCCACAATTGCATCCTGAGGATCTGCTCGCCCTCGAATGGAATCACCGTAGGGCGGTCGTCTTGTTGGTTGGTAGGGATGGCGATGCGTCGTTCACGGAGCGCTTCGAGCACTCGCTCGGTTCCCGATCCCACGGATGCGACCACCTCGGTTTGACCATCTTCGTTGTCGTGCTTGAACAGGATCGCTGATTCAAGATCCAGGTGTTCGGCGAGCACACGACTCAGCGTTTCGGGAAGCTCGCTGTCCGGATCGGCGCTCGCGAGGTCGCGTTGCAAGCCTTGCACGAACTCGGGGTAGCTCGGCGTCATGCCGTACATCGCGCGGTCGACGACCCAGCGAACGCTGCGCCTTAGCGGGGCGTATGCCGAGATGCCGATGAACGCCACGATTGAAACGGCGATGACATCTCCCGTTGAGCCGCCACTGCTGTTGAGCAAGCGCTGACTCAATGCGATACCGCCGACGACGATGGTGAGTACCATGGCGCTCACCAGACCGTAAACGAGGCTGCGGTGGATAAGCCTACGGATGCCCCACAACTGGTCGTGGAGGATCGAGTAGGCGAACGCGGATGGGATAAGGATCACTGGCAGTACGGTTAGGTGAGGCGCGAGCGGGTCATTACCCAGCGCTAGCGGTACCAACGTCGCTAGTGGGAAAGGGGTGGCGCCAAGCAGCATGCCCAGGAGCGGTACACGTAGGCGATCCTCCTCGCTGCCGCCGGGTGCCTTGACCACAGCGACCAGGAGTACGTACACGCTTGCCAGCAGTGAGCTCGCAAGGGTGGTCGCCACGAGAGGTAGTAGGAATTCGTATACGTCCGAGGTGATGAATACCGCTACTGGATACCCGAGAAGGTTGACGATGGTGAGTGATCCGAGGATCCACCGGAGGTAGATAGTGGCCTTGCGATGCGGGGAGTGCTCCCCTGCCATATGGAAGACGAAATCGAAGAACGTGAACCCGAGGATCGCGAGAGCTGTGAATTGGATAGCGAGGGCCCATTCGAGCTGGGGCCCTGCTGCCGCTGGGGCGATAGCGAGGGCGATCGACGCTGTCGTTGCCATCCGCCCCAAACCTGCAGCGGACGTGAGATCGGGGCGCCTATACCAGATGAGAGTGCCCAGTATTGCGAAGAAGCCTGCGACTATCCACATGGAGAATTTAAGAGCGGACTCACCAATGACAGGCTTGACTACTTCAACGGCGATCTCTGCGCCGCCTTTGCCGGAAACGAGGATCGACCGCGCGTCGCGCCAGTAAGTAGACGGGGGAGCAGTGGCCGTTAGCGTGCCATCGACGGAGATGACGAGGTCTCCAACACGTACTCCTTCGGTCCACGCGTTGCTGGCGGGGTAGACCGACGTGATGCACCAACCTGCGCCGCACTGTGTGCCCGTGACGCCCAGAGTTCCTTCCTGGCGTACACCAAAGAAAGCAAGGGTGGCGACGATGATGAACGCGACAACAGGAATGGCGCCTGGGTAGAGTGCCTTACGTGGGGATCGCTCCAGTCGGTTCTGGCTGGGCGATCGGTTGAGGGTTGTTACCTTCACCTTGCTCTGCCCCGAGCAAGGCTAGCAATGCTCGTGCTCCACCATGCTCGTGTTGAATCCTGTTCGCGATCCCGATGGCCCGGTTCCGTTGCATCTCCGCTGCGAGTTGCGTGAAGAGCGTCGTACCGGTTTCGCGCAGGTCGTCGGCATCGGGATTCGCAGGTGCGCGACGCGATGCGCTTATACGCTTGCCACCCTTGCGCGTACCCCTAGTGCCAGCCCCCAATTCCGACGTCGTCTTATAGAAATAGACCGACGGCACAGTGGGCCGGGCCAACGCAATGTCAGAGGCGCGCGTAGGGTTGAACGCCGCGTCGGTGAGGTCGTCCACGAGCTGCACGTACGTAACGTAGTGGAAATAGCACGCGCGGAGAGATGTTGCTGCAGCGCTGTCCACGCCCGCTGCGAGGCCGGCACCTATGATTGCCGCGAGCTCCCCTAGCGAACCAGCTTTCATCTCCGTGATCGCCATTGCGTCGTCGATATCAAGCCGGGCGATGGCGTCGGGTGAGCCTGTGAAACTCAGTTCGCGCATCTGTCCATCGCACGAGGCGAGTAGGGCACGGTGTGCGGCAGCCGTGAGCTGCAAGCGTTCGGTCGGTGGGAGCCCACTCGCCGCTTCATCCAACATTGAGTTGGCAATCAACAGAACCACAGTCCCGAGGCCGGTTTCGTGGCCGATCGTGGAACCTTTGACGACCTCATCATCCATGACATCGTCTAGGAGGAACCCGGCTGCCATGTAGAGTTCGGTGATCGCGGCGGCTTGAATCCGTAGCGCCGCGCAAGCTTCTGGGTCAGCGTCTCGTTGGGTGCTGGCGGCAATATCGAAAGCCGCGGCCGACAGAGTGCCGGCTCGCATACGTGCGTGACGATGCAGTGGGAACGCCTCGCGTTGGAGCGCTTGCAGCACAGCAAGACGTTGCTCCTTTGGGACGGCCCACAAGAGAATGGCGCGCTTTATGCCAAAAGCAACGTCACTACGCACGAGCTAGCACCCTGTCGATCATCTTGCGACGCCTAGCCTAAAGCCAGGCGTTTGTGGCGCGCTGGACCTTCAGCTCGGAGTCCATCTCGATCGCACGTCCCGTGAGCGTGCGTGCGGCCTCCCGGGCTTCGATCTCCATGAACACGTCGCTGAGGGCCACCGGGCCTTCGTTGACGATGCGGGCCTTCAACTCTTTGTCGGCAAGCCCTGCTCTCACTGCCTGTTCGATGTCACTGATTCGCATGTTTCCCCCTCTTCCCCTGAGCGTTGCCACGCCCGGAGCTTTGTTATAAGCGCGCCGATAGTAATAATTATCTGAATAGTCACCATCCGTACACAGTAGGACTTCTTGTAGGTGGAAACACCTAGATGATTTGGGATTATGTATGGATAATTGATAGAATGCGTTACCAGTTAGCAAGTTATCGTTGGTGATAACCCGCGCGGTGACCCCCGACGCGGACGACGTGCCGCATGGGGAATTGCGCTCCCTGATCGCGCCAATGCGTTGCACGGTGACGGGTGCGCCAGTGGTAACTGGGCGTATCATGTGAACCTCCCCCTTGTGCTCAGTCCCCTCCGCATGGCGACTGAGCGTTGGTGCCCGGGCGTATAGCTCAGCGGTTAGAGCGCCTGTTTTACACACAGGAGGTCACAGGTTCGAACCCTGTTTCGCCCACCACCCCCCGCGCCAACGGAGGATCGACGATTTCCCTCTTGTGTAACCGCTAAACCCGGACTTCTCCCTCTCCCGCTGATCTCCTGATCGGCCGTCTATTTTGACGACCTCCGAACCCGCCCTGCAGGTTTTTGCTTGGCTGCTGCTAGCGCCGTGCTAGAACCTGCTAATACCTGCTTATTGCAGCACGATTACGCTGCAATTCACTACCCGTTACTTCGGGTCACTTATCTGCGCTGAAACTATGCTTATTTGAGAGGTGGCTCCGGAAAACTGAACAGTGGGGATAAGTGGATTCCCTGCTCCGGTCGGGCATGATGTGCCCGTAACAAC
>JAQCEV010000115.1 GCA_027618515.1 Chloroflexota bacterium
ACTAAAGGTCGCTAGGCGCTCCGGGTATGGCTGCCACTAGCTTTCGATTGGCGATTCTTTGGGTTTCTTGACGAGGGTTTCTTTGGCGCCGAAGACAAGGGCGAGGCCCGCGAGGAGCAGGATCGGGGCGTAGACGACGAAGGGTACGGTGGGGCCATAGAGGTTGGTGAGCAGGCCACCCAGCGCTGGTGCGCCGATGCCACCCACATCGGCGATGGCGCGGCGGAGCGCTTGCAGTCGGCCACGCGCCGCTGCGGGGATCACATCGTAGGTGGATGTGGCGAGGGAGCCGAGGGAAAGGCCGTTGGCAACACCCATCATGATGACCAGCGGAACCATGAATAGGAATGAGTGGGCGAATGGAACCAACAGGAAGGCGATGCCCGGCAACGCGGTGCTGGGGACGGTCGCCCATTTGCGGCCCACTTTGTCGATGATGAACCCAGCGGGAAGCGTGAGCAGCAGGACGATGATTCCGGCGAAGGAGAACAGGGCTCCGATCTCCGTGGAGGAGAGGCCCAACTCTTGGTCCGCGAACACGGGCAGGAGGCTTTGGTAGCCGTTGCGGAAGAGGAAGCCCGCAAATGTCGCGAACACGAGGGTGATGTAGGTGGTGCGGAAGCCTGGGTTGATCTCCATCACGAGGCCCTTGATGGAACGAGCCCAGCCGACGGGTGATCGGCTCGTTTTGGTGGGGGCCGGAGCGCCAGAAGCCTCAACTGCGACCCGCGCCTGACGGCGCGAGTTTGCGACCATCGTTCCCAAGGCGACAGCGGCTACGGATTCAACGGCGATGGCAACAAAGACCACGCGCAGGCCGATGGCGTCGGCCAATATGCCGCCGAACAGAGGGCCAACGGCGAGTCCGGCACCGTGGATGCCGTGGAATCCACTCAGGACACGCCCGCGCTGGTCTTGGTTCACGAGGTCGATCCCGGCTATCTCACGACCGAAGGCCCAGAGGCTTTCGCCGACGCCGACGAGGAACGCAGCCGCGAGGATCACGAGGAACCACGGAGTGAAGATGCTCGCCAGGCCACCAAGGCCGACGAGCACGGGGCCAGCGATCAAGGCGAGGCGCGATCCGATGCGGTCGACCACCATTCCAGCGACGGGTGTTCCGACGATGCGGCCCAGCCCGAAGAACGTGACGATCTGCACCGCGACACCAGCGGAGACGTTGAATTCGTCCGTTAGCCGGGGGATGATCGGGAAGACCATGGACCAGCCCAAGCCAGCCATGAGCGTGCTGACATAGAGGATCGTAAGCCCACGGGCGGTCTTATTCTTAAAGATGGCCGGAATCATACGGAAGGGAGTCATCCTGGACGGTGGATCGGGAGGTATGCAGAGCGAGCATACGCCATATGACGCCGTTGCGGCGTTTTCGGGTTGACAGAACACCGTCCAGCGTCGAAATTGGCGCAGTCGGTTTCTAAGCGAATGTTCCCCTCAACGGAGGGGCAACGGAGGAAGACATGTCTGATTCCATATACAGCACACCACGTATCGCGGTTGGCCGTCACTCGGGCTATGCGTTCGACAAGTGGCTAGATGCGTTGAAGCTGCCCATTCACAAGGGTTACTTCATCGAAGACCTGCGCCTCACAGAGCTGGCGCCGTGGGAAGAGATGCAGTGCAACGCTGCGATGATCCAACTGGAAGGCATGCAGGGCGTCACCGGGGCGTGTGTCATGGAGATCCCCGGTGGAGGCACGATGTCGCCGAGCCGGTTCGCGCTGGACGAGGTGATCTTCGTTCTGGAGGGTCACGGGATCACGACCGTATGGACCGACGAGGGGAAGAAGCATTCCTTCGAGTGGGGCCCGCGCAGCCTGTTCTGCATCCCTCAGGGTGTGTATCGGCAGCACGCCAACGCTCGGGGAGATCAGCCCGCGCGCATCGTGGCCAACAACTACATGCCGCTGGCCATGGAGATGTTCCCCGACCCGAAGTTCTTCTATAACGATTCCTACATGGATACCGGTCTGCTCACCGCCGACACCGGCGAGGCTTACTCGGTGGCCACCCGGTCTGAGGGCGGACGTGGCGCGACATGGCGCGGCAACTTCTTCACCGACCTGGCTGGCTGGGACGGCCTGGTGCCTCACCGTCAGCGCGGCGGCGGAGGTCACGTGGTCGACATCGAGTTCCCGAATTCGGTGATGGGCGGGCACATGTCCGTGTTCCCCAATGGCACTTACAAGAAGGGCCACCGACACGGCCCGGGCGTGGTCATCATCATCCCATCAGGCGAAGGC
Source organism: Chloroflexota bacterium (assembly GCA_027618515.1). Lineage (GTDB taxonomy): Bacteria > Chloroflexota > Dehalococcoidia > Lucifugimonadales > Australimonadaceae > CALGTL01. The sequence goes on from JAQCEV010000115.1 coordinate 2,262, forward strand.
TTCTCGATCATGTGGCCGGAAGGCGGGGAGCAGGTGGTAGTGCCGTGGCACGAGGCAAGCATGTTCGTGCCGCCGAACAGGTGGTTCCACCAGCACTTCAACGTGTCCGAGACCCCAGCCCGGTACCTGGCGCTTTCCCCGTTGAAGCAGACGCGCCCCGGCAACGAGAATTTCGTTCCTCAAGAGGATCAGATCGAGTACCCCGATGAGGCCCCGTGGATCCGCGATATGTTCATGGCTGAAGTCGCCAAGCGTGGAGGCGAGAGCCTCATGCCTCCGGGCGCATACAGCGATCGCGACTTCAACTGGGAGTACGCTGCCAATGAAGAGGCGGGCGCTGAGATCTTCGGCGCGCACCTCAGCGAAGAGCCCTAGGGAGCTCGGTGGTTTTCGGATCAGAAGAGGGGGGCGATCGCGCCCCTCTCTACGAGCGCTACAACATCGAGTTGTTGGGCGCGACGGATGCGCCGGACGTCGCTGAAGGCGATGCTCTTGGAGTTCGGCTCCAGGGGACGCGAGGCGATATCCCCTGCCTGTTTCATCCGCCTCGGGGCGAGCTTGCGGGGACGGCGGTTCTTTACGTCCCCGGCGCCCGTGGCGGGTTCGGCGGGCCAGCCAATGGGCTGTACGCCGATGTCGCCGACGCGCTCGCCGGTCAGGGCATCGCTGGCCTGCGACTCAACTATCGACACCCCGCCAACCTCGACGAATCGACGCTCGACGCGCTGGTGGCTGTCTGGCACCTGGCAGGCCAGGGCTACGAGCGCGTGGCTGTGGTTGGCCATTCGTTCGGTGGCGCGGTCGCCATCAGCGTGTCGCGATACTCGACACACGTGCGTGCAGTGGTGGCGATGTCTAGCCAGAGCTACGGGGCTGAGGACGTGGTGCTGCTCACGCCACGACCGATCCTATTCATCCACGGCGACCGGGACGGGGTGATCCCGCCAGACACGGCGCAGACCATCTACGATTGGGCGTTCGAGCCGAAGCGACTGGTGATGATGGAGGGCGCCGATCACGGACTGCGCGAGGTCCGCGACGACGTTCGTTCGTTGCTGCTCGACTGGTTGCCGAAGGCGGCCTTGACGTAAGTCAGGCGTTGTTCGACCGCGCGATTTTAGTGTCGCGCCGCTACGCGGCGGACGGGCAGTTGCGCGCTGCGACGGCCCCGCACGTGTGTGGCCATTTTCTGCATACCTAGTTGCGAAGAGAGCGACCCACACGGCCGGAACGGCGACCAATGTGAGCAATACCTATGACCCATATCTTCGCTGGGTTTGTAGGAATAAGCGGCCCTCATGTGCCCGGCGCTTTCCTCCATTTGGAGTGAGTCACCAGTACGTACCGGCGTTACAAGTTAACTGGACGAAACATTGCAGGGCTCCACGTTGGTCGCATCGCTGCGACCGGCTTATGTTGGATTGTGAAGCAGTCAAGAAGGGGAATCGCTCTGCGTTCTCCCTGCACCACAATCAAACCACCCGGAGTGGAGGTTACTTATGGCAGAAGCCATCGCGACTAAAGGAAACGCAGCCAGGGATGAACTGCAGATCGTGATTTTCGATCTTGCAGGCGAGACGTACGGCGCGGACATCCAGGCAGTTCAGGCGATCGTTCGGATGCAGCAGATCACGAGGATCCCGCAGGCGCCGCCTGCGGTGGAAGGCGTCATCAATCTGCGCGGCAAGGTCAATCCCGTGATGGACCTACGCAAGCGATTCGGTCTCAATGCAACAGAAGAGACCAAGGACAGCAGGATCGTGATCGTCAACATCGGTGATCAGGATGTTGGGCTCATCGTCGACGCTGTCGCGGAAGTGACGCGGATCCCGCTGGACTCCATTGAACCGCCATCAGACGTGGTCTCGACGGTGGAAACGGATTACATATCCGGCATCGCGAAGTTCGAGGATCGCATGATCATTTTGTTGGACCTGGACAAGGTTCTTGCCGGAACGCAGGTAGATCGAGGGTAAGCCAGGATCCGAAGGCGTGCAGCCTTCGTGGAGAACGAGCACTGCTGGGCAGCGGGCTCGTTCTTCGTCCAGATCCATCTACAGGCGCCCATCCATGGGTAAACAAATCGGTATACGGGGAGAGAAGAAATGGCTACAGGATCGGTAGGCAGCAACAAGTCTGGTGGGGTGCTCAGCATCATCACCTCAAGCCTTTCGCGCAAAGTCGCGTTGGGCAACGGGATACTTGCGGTCATCATGGCGATCTCGATCGCGGTGGTGTTCCTGCAGGTGAACGCGCAATCCGCGGACGCGACTACGCTAGACGTTGCCGGGCGGCAACCCATGCTGGCCATGCGTATCGCGAACTACACGCAGCAGGTCGCTGCTGGAAATCCCGAAGCAGTAGACAATTTACAGGGCGCAATGACGCTGTATGACAACTCGCAGAGGGCCTTGCTGACCGGCGACTCGGACATGGGTGTCGGCGCTCCGCCCTCGTCCATCGTACCGACCCTTGAGGGCACGCTGGCTATCTGGGAGCCGTTGCACGACGAGATTCTTGAAACCTTGGAGTTCTCCGATGCAGCGATCACGGCCGCAGACATCACCCACAAGATCGGCGAGGAAAGCGCCAGCCTATTGGCAGCGAGTGCGGCGGCCGTAATCGCATTCGCCGACGCTGGAGCGGACGGTGCCACGGTGAACATGGCGGGCTCCATGCGCATGCTCTCACAGCGCATCGCTCGCACCGCCCTACTGCTCGCGGCGGGCGAGGAAGGCCAGGGGGACGCCTTGGGTGCTGATCTCGAATTGTTCTCGACGACACTCGCAACACTGACTGCATCCGGCCCTGCGTCAGTTCAGGACGAACTTGCCGCAGTCGCGACGGAGTGGGCACCGTTCGAGGCTGACGCACATGCTCTCCACGCCGTGGAAGACCACTACCTAGCCCTCAAGCACGACGCTGACGACATCGCCCTGAAGGCCGACTTGCTCCTTGCTGAAGGGGTGACTACAGTCGGCCTCTACACCGATGAATTCGCAGGCAAGGTCACGACGATGCAGACGATGCTCGGCGTGCTGGGTCTGATCTTCCTGGTCGTCCTGGCCATCGTGCTCTGGACAACCTCCAAGGCCATCAAGCCACTCGGAACCGTTGCTGGTGCGATCAACGACCTGGCGAGCAACGCTCTGCCAGCCCTCGCGGGTGTCGTGCAGGCCGTCGCCAAGGGTGACCTCACCCGCAAGGCGAACGTCCAGACCACCAAGGTCGTGGTCAACTCGGCTGACGAGATCGGTGCGCTCGCACGTTCCTACGGTGCGATGACCGAGCGCCTGGAAGAGACAGGTTCGGCGGTGAACGACATGGTCGATAATCTCAACCGACTCGTCGGCCAGGTCTCGGACACGGCACAGGATCTCACGGACTCCAGCTCCGCGCTGTCAGCAACAGCTGAGCAGGTGGGGCAGGCTACCCAGGAGATCGCATCGACCAGCCAACAGGTCGCACGGGGCGCCAACGAGCAGGCCTCAGGCATCGCGACGACAACCAATGCGATGTCCCAACTCACCGGCGCCATCGGCCAGATCGCCGAGGGGTCTCAGCAGCAGGCGAGCTCCATGGAGCAGGCAACCGGTATCACCAACCAGGTGTCTACCGCCGCTGGTGACGTGGCCAGGAACGCCCAAAGCGCAGCGGACGGCGCACGCGTGACGGATGAGGCTGCTCGTGCAGGCAGCGACGCTGTCGACAAGACGATCACGGGCATGAACCGTATCCGAGATGCCGTGACCAGCGCTGCAACCAAGATCCAAGGTCTTGGCGAGCAGTCCGCAGAGATCGGCAAGATCGTTGCGGTCATCGACGATATCGCTGCCCAGACGAACTTGCTCGCACTCAACGCGGCCATCGAGGCTGCACGAGCGGGAGAACAAGGACGTGGGTTCGCGGTGGTTGCGGACGAGGTCCGCAAGCTCGCCGAACGCGTCACCGACGCAACCAAGGAGATCGCCAACCTGATCGAGGGCGTCCAGCAGGGCGTCGATGACTCTATCAAGGCGACGGAGGAAGGCACGAAGGAGGTCGCCGCAGGGACCGAGATCGCGGAAGAGGCCGGATCGGCACTCAACCAGATCATGGACTCGGTGGTGGCAGTCTCCGAGCAGATAGAGCAGATCTCAGCAGCGGCGGAAGAGGTTTCCGCCTCTGCCGATGGCATGGTGACGTTCATTGAGAACGTCAACGAGATAGCAGTCAAGAGTGCGGCTGCCGCTGAGCAGATGCGCTCCAGCGCCGATGACGTGACTGAAAACGTCACCAGTGTCGCTGCGATCACCGAAGAGAACAGCGCAGCGACCGAAGAGATGTCGGCAGCGGTAGAGGAAGTCAGCGCTCAAGCCGACGAGGTGGTCAAGGCCGCTCAGGCGATGGACGGCATGGCTCGATCACTACAGACGTTGGTGGGGTCGTTCAGCCTGGACTCCAACGCTCGCAACGTCACCGCCTTCCGCTCCTCTACGACCAACCAGGGCAAGATAGAGACGGAAGCCGCCTAACAAGCAGCGAAGCCGATTAACAAAAGATGGCGCCCCTTCAGCGGGGCGCCATCTTTTGTTAATCGCCAAGACCGGCAAGCTGAGCTACAGAGTGATACAAGAAATCCGGATGGTTGTTTGAGGGGGCACCTGTTAGCCCTTTGTCGAGGGGCGAGGTAAAGTCAGACCAGTCGTGCTGCGAAGGTCTGACGCAGCAGCACCGCCCAAGCAGTACCTGATAGAAACGCAGTCAAGCAGCGGAGGTTCAATCATGGCAGACGCCACTGCAACCCAATCCAAAAACACGGCCACCGCCATCGAGCATCAGATCGTTGTTTTCGATCTCGCTGGTGAGACTTATGGCGCAGACATCAATGCTGTGCGCGAGATCGTGCGCATGCAAGCGATCACGCGTATCCCGCAGGCTCCACCGTCGATCGAGGGAGTGATCAACCTGCGCGGCAAGGTTCATCCGGTGATGGATCTGCGCAAGCGCTTCGAGCTAGCAGCGAGCGAAGAATCCAAGGACAGCCGGATCGTTGTCGTCGATATCGGAGCACAGGATGTGGGGCTCATCGTCGACGCCGTGGCCGAGGTCAATCGCATCCCCGCAGACGCGGTGGAACCGCCGTCACCGGTGGTCACCACGTCGAAGACCGACTACATCTGGGGTATCGCCAAGTTCGAAGACCAGATGATCATCTTGTTGGATCTCAACAAGGTTCTTTCAAGCGACGACTTGGACGCGGTGAATGAAGAGATTGCTACAGGCAACTACTAGCAGGCAAGTGCTAGTAGTTGCCAACGACAAAAGGGGCGTCCCGATGAAATCGTGACGCCCCTTTTTATACTTCGCTGATATCGCGACGACTCCAAGCGGCCTCCAACATTGGCAGGCTACCCGCGCGGACGTCCTAGGTCGCTCCCGGTGATGCGACGCTCAAGCACCGCCCGCT
>JAQCEV010000116.1 GCA_027618515.1 Chloroflexota bacterium
AATGGCGGTAAAGTGGGCCGTATGAGTCAACATAATTTCTGCCCGCGCTGCGGGTCTAGCCTGTCCACGAAGTTCGATGGCGGTCGTGATCGTGTGGCTTGCGCCACCGATGGCTGTGGCTACATGCACTTCGGCGACGCGTCCATAGGGTGCGGTGGGGTGGTGGTACGCGATGGGAATATCCTGTTGGTTCAGCGCGGGATCAACCCAGGCAAGGGGAATTGGCAGATACCAGGGGGCTACGTGGAGATGGACGAGGAGATCCACACTGCCGTGGAGCGGGAGGTTCTCGAGGAAGCAGGAGTCACCGCGAGGGTGACCGATTCCCTCGGTTTTCGGCACACCGCCGGGAACCCCGAACGGCCCTTCTCTAATCTCTACGTCGTTTTTAGGCTCGACCCCATCGTTGGCGAGCCGCGATCGGACGGCGATGAGACGCTTGATGCTGGCTACTTCACGTTGGATGAGATGATCGTGAAGACGGGCATCCAATCCCTGTCGCTGTGGGCGGTCAAGCAGGCGCTGCTTCATCCGCCCGGCGCTGGTTTCACGCATCGCCCTGACGATTTCGAGATGCGCCCCGGTTGGTCGTTGTTCGGCCTCTAGCGCTCGCCCGTCGCTCCCCGTTGGTTTCCCTTCGCTCCCCCATCGTTCTAGGGGGTCACGGTTCGTTCACGCCTTATCCGGCGCTGTTCACGCTGCGTGCATGCTGGCGCTCTAGCGTCTAGTCGTCGCCTATGCCCAACGCCATGGTGACTAGGTGATGGTGTAGACGAATTCTTCCTGCGTGCGGTAGTGCTCGTTCCACAACCAATGCTCGACTGAGCCGGGCGCTACGGCAGGTAGGAAAGGCTCGACCGCCTCCGTGCCCTGGAGGGCCGCTTTGAAATTCGCGATATCTGCTGCGACCGTCGCGGTGCCAGCGTAGGTCAGCGGCGCAACGCAGAACGCCTGCTTGTCGCGCGGCCTTCCCGAACCGAATCCAAGCTCGAAATACCCAGGAAACTCCACGCGATCCCGGCCCGATATCTGGAGCGGCATGGGGCCATTGCCCGGGGCGAACTGGCGGATGTCGATGCCGCCCAGGCGTTCCTTGGCGTAGTTGGAAAAGTTGGTCTTGGAGAACACGCCGTCGTTGATGCTGTCTAGGTTTACGGCTAGTTGTTTCTGCACGACCTCGGCCACGACCGCCGGCAGGCGCTGGGCGAGCAGGGCCTTGTCGTAGGGGCGCCGTTGGCCTTGGCCTCGACCATCTCCCGGACGTCGTCTGGTCGCGGAAGGCTGCCCGCGTGCATGGTCAGTATCCGGTCAGTGCTGCGTTTCATGGATAACCCTCCCTGATATCCCTGATATCTCTGACATCTCTGACATCTCTGACCACTCTGGTCTGGCATCCGGGCGTCGGCGCGATGCTAGCACTGCAATGGGGTAACGTCACTCGGCACCGTGTTTCGTCGGCTATCCTGGCTCGACCATCAGGAGAAACCATGCCAGACACCGAAACCGCCAACCTCGTTATCGCCACCGTCCGCGACTTCGTGGACAGGGAGGTCAGGCCGGTTGCTGCGGCCCACGACCACGACGACACCTACCCGGAGGCGCTCATCGATCGCATGAAGGAGCTTGGGCTGTTCGGGCTCACGATCCCGGAGCAATTCGGTGGTGCGGGCGCATCGCCGACCTTGTATGCGAACGTCATCGAAGAGCTAGCGCTGGGTTGGATGAGCTTGACCGGCGCGCTGAACACGCACCTCCTGCTCGCCCTGATGATCCAAGAATCCGGGACCGACGAGCAACGCGAGCGCTTGCTCCCGCTTATGGCTGACGGCACGCTTCGTGGCGTGCTCTGTATCACCGAACCGGGCGCCGGGACGGATGTGCAAGCGATCCAGGCGCGCGCGGTCGATGACGGCGACCACTACCTGCTGACGGGCAGCAAGATGTTCATCACGAACGGTCGTCATGGCGACCTGTACGGCGTGGTCTGCAAGACCGATCCTGACGCGGAGCCTGCGTACAAGGGCATCTCGTTGATACTCGCGCAGAAAGGCCCTGGCCTGACTGTGGTGCGCGACATCCCCAAGATGGGCTATCGCGGCATCGAAACCACCGAGCTATCGTTCGATGGGTTGCGTGTGCCGAAGACTGATCTTCTGGGGGGCGTAGAAGGCCAAGGATTCAGGCACGTCATGCGTGGCTTGGAGCTCGGGCGGGTCAACGTTGCCGCGCGTGCGGTCGGCGTTGCGCGGGCAGCGTTGCAGGACAGCATTCGCTACGCGCAGCAGCGGCAGACCTTCGGCAAGCCGATCGCGGAGCACCAGGCGATCCAGGAATTGCTCGCGGACATGGCGACAGACGTGCAGGCATCTCACCTACTGGTGGTGAACGCCGCCGCCAAGATGGAGCGTGGCGAGCGCGCTGACTTAGAGGCGGGCATGGCGAAGCTGTTCGCCAGCGAGGCGTGCCTACGCGTGGCCACCAGCGCGATGCGCATCCACGGCGGCGTGGGCTACACGCAGGATCTGCCGATCGAGCGTTACTTCCGCGATGCACCGCTGATGATCATCGGCGAGGGTACGAGTGAGATCCAGCGCCAGGTGATCGCTCGGCGTTTGATCAGCCAGTACCCAGACGGCGATCTCTTGCGCGATTCGCTGTAGACCGCCATCGCGTATCGGGCCGAAACGAAAAAGGGCCGCCCTGCTGGGCGGCCCTTTCGCTCACTGTCTGGTATGAGTACCGGACTAGGCGAGATTCTTCTTGAAGAAGGCGATGGCGCGGGGGAAGGAGTCTTTGGCCGCAGCCTCGTTGTAGCTTCCACGCTCGTCGCAGAAGAAGCCGTGGCCCGCACCTGCGTAGGTGTGGCTCTCGTAGTCCTTGCCCTTGGCCTTCAGCGTCGACTCGATAAGGTCGACGTTGACGACGGGGATACCACCGTCGGCATCACCCCAGAAGCCGATCATCGGCACGTTGATGCTGTCCACCGTGTCGTCCAAGAGGCGGGGCGTGCCTTCCGGTGCGTCCGGGCGAGGCAAGATGCCACCGCCGTAGTAGATGGCCGCAGCTTTGATGCCAGGGACGCAGGCGGCTGAGAGGTATGAGACCATGCCGCCGAAGCAGAATCCGACGATCCCGATGTTGTCGCTGTCGACGTTGGGGTCGTTCTTCAGGAAGTCTACGGTCGCTGTCACGTCGGCGATGATGTCATCGTTGCTCAGCTTGCCGCGGATGCCGCCGCCGCGCTTCATGTCGTCGAAAGGCACGATCACGCCTTTGCCTTCGCGGTGGAACAGGTCGGGTGCTGCCGCGATGAATCCTTCGTCTGCATAGCGGTTTGCCACATCTTTCATGTGGTCGTTGACGCCGAAGATCTCCTGAATCACGATCACCGCAGGGCGCTTGCCGCTGCCGTCTGGTGTGTACGTGAAGATTTGCATGTCGCTGCCGCCAGCCTGCACCTCTCCAACTGCGCTTGAGTTCGCCATATCTTTCCTCCGTTGTAGGTTTCTGGTAACCGTCGCGTAGCCTAATGGTTGGCGCGCTTTCTGACCAGTGGGGAATGGCTCAGGCACAGCTGCGCCAGAGCGTGGCAACATCCAGGGAGAGCAGTTCTACGCAGTGGCAGGTAGGGCGTACGAGTTGGCGAAGGCCAAGGGACTCGGCAATTCGATCCCCACAGAGTGGCTGTTGCAGGACATCCGCGACTGAAGGCGGGAGGGAGTGGCGCTCCAGGGATCAGTGGCGGTGGAACATATCCTGGAACGCTCGCATGTGCTTGGCGCGCTCCAGCGGAGATTGGCCCTGGCCATGTTGTTCGGCTTGGCTGACGTATGCGTGCAACATCTTTTGGCGTTGGTACATCCGCCAAATCAATACTCCCGTCGAGATCGGCAACCCCACCAGCCCGATGACTAGTAGCGGGCCGGAGTCGGATATTGCGATCAGTACCATACTGACGATCATCGATCCCAACAACAGTGACGTTGCGTGTTCTTTTGCGAATCGCATAGGCCCGACACTACTACAAAATGAATCTCGATACCAGCGCTTCCGCACGCCCAGAGCGACCGCGCGCAGAGCGGTTATGGGAAGTAGTCATGCGACCGGATAGAATCACCGCAACGGCCTAGAGCCGAGCGTACAAGGAGACCTCACTTGGAACTAAGCGAAGCACTTCCGCTGCTGACCGAAAACCACACCGCCGTCGCCATCACGGTCGGCGCAGCCGGCAAGGCCCAGTCGACCATCGTTACCACCGGGTTGGTCGATGGCGAACTCTGCTGGATATCGCGCGGCAGGACCATCAAGGTTAAAAACATCGAGCGAAACGGTCGAGCGACCGTTACGGTCATCAAGCTCGATACGCGTCGCTACATCACGGTTGAGGGCCCGGCGGCCATTCACCTCTGGCCGGAGGACAGCGCCAAGGTGGCAGCGCATGTGAAGCTGCTCAAGGACGTGTACATCGCGATGGGCCGTACGCCCACGCAGAGCGACGAAGAATTCGCGCAGACCATGGCCGACGAGAAGCGAACCGTGATCGCGGTCACGCCGGAGTCGGTCTACGGGAGCCTGACGCAACGATGAGTTCGGATCCCGCTAGCACCACTCTCTACGAACGCGTGGGCAAGGAGCCGTTCTTCGTGAAACTCGTGGACAAGTTCTACGAGGGCGTGGAGCAAGATGCAGTTCTTCGCCCGCTATACCCAGAGGACCTGGGCCCGGGTAAGGCTCACCTTGCCGGGTTCCTGTCACAGTACTGGGGCGGTCCGCCGAACTACAGCATGGAGCGTGGCCACCCAGCGTTGCGGATGCGGCACGCGCCGTTCGCGATCGGCCAGGTGGAGCGCGACGCGTGGGTGTTGCACATGACAGAGGCGGTGGCGGACTCGGACGCTTCACCACAGGACACGATTCTCATGCTCGCGTACTTCACGGACGCGGGTACGTTCTTGATGAACCGAGGCTAGGCGCCTGAGAGCGGGCGCTGGTCTACCAGGCTTTGGCTTCTAGGTACTCACGCGCGCCGTCCCAGACCTCGGCTTGCTCATCGAGCATGAGGTCGATGGGGCGCACGCCGTAGCGACTCCCGGATTGAGGTTCTTGGGGTTCCGTGCCTTCTTGCAGGTCACGCGCCGTCTTGATTAGCCGTTTGCGCACCGAGATGATCGCCGCGTCCGAGCTCACCAAGTGTTCGATGGATCGATCCACGATGGGGCCACCCATGTCCTCCTGAACTGCCCAGTCCTGCGCCGGGACCGACTTGATGCCAGAGAACGATGTCGTTCTCTGGGAAGCACGGTCGATCAGGTAGTCGTTGTCCATGTTCTCTTTCGGTAGGTACGTCCCGGGGATCATCTCCGGGAAATTCACGCCACCGTGCTCGGCATCCCAACGCTCCTTGTCTGTGAGGGGACGGGTAGGGTGCCAGATGGCCCGATAGAAGATCGACGACTTGTCGTCGATGGGCACACGGATCTGTAGGTGCACGGGCGTGCCGGGCTTGGCCGCAATCATGGTGAACGAAGGCATGAGCCACTGGTTCACGCGCCAGTAGCTCTTGTTGTCCTCGCCATTGCGTCGTGCGCCCAGCATGATTCCGTAGTCCGTGTCCTTGAACAACCACGTGGGTGTCGCATCGGAGAACATCGCGCCTTGCATGCGGTCGCGTGCCGCCAGCGGGTTCTCTCCCTTGTCGACGCGGCTGTGCAGGAAGCTCACATGGCTGGAGTCCAGCTCACCTTCCATCAATTGCATCCAATTCGCTCGCAACAACACCTTGGTGATGTGCCGGTGAGAATCTGGAACGCGGTTGATCTCGAATTCAGGGAACGGCGGCTGCGATTCCTTGGGGCCCAGGTACGCCCAGATGAACCCACCACGCTCCTGCGTTGGGTACGCCGCGAACGCTGTGATCTTGTCCTTGAACGTTGCGCCTTCGGGAGCGTTGGGGACATCAACACATGTGCCGTTCACGTCGAACTTCCACCCGTGGTACGCACAACGCAGGCCGCTCTCTTCGTTGCGACCCCAGAATAGGTTGGTCGACCGGTGCGGGCACCTGGCGTCCAGCAGCCCCACGCGCCCATCGGTGTCTTTGAATGCTACGAGTCGCTCGCCAAGAACGTTGACGCGAGCGGGGGCGCAGTCGACTGTGGGCACTTCCTCCGCGAGCATGACTGGCAGCCAGAACCGCCGGTAGAGATCGCCCATGGGCGTACCTGCGTTGGTCTGCGTCAGGAGTTCGTTCTCATCGTTGGTTAGCATTCATCACCTCGGCGGCCGGAAGGCGCGTACGTGTCTAGGCTTACGGCACAAGCATGCCGTCGCCATCGGCCGTCGTCAACTGATAGGCGTGCGCTGCAATCGGCCTCCAGCGCGTTTTTCGGCGCTCCTAGGCCCCGAGACCATTCAGAGGACGAATAGAAGGCAGCATTGAGCACTGAAAATATAGGAGCCGATGAGGCTCAAGACGAAACGTTATCTGGCCGCAGGATGGTCAGACTTCTCGGGTCGCTGGCGTTTGGGCATTCCTTCATCCACTTCTGTGGTCACGCATTCGTCGTTCTCATGGCTGAGGTGGTTTCGAGCTTGGGGCTACCCCCGTCCGCTGCTGGCATCATCATGGCCTCCCGCAGCATGGGCGGCGCCATCTCCCAATTCCCCATGGGTATGCTCGCCGACCGCTTCGCCGACCGCCGTACGCTTTTCATGACGGCGGCTCTGCTGTGGTTCGGTGCTTTCTACTTCTTCATCGGATTTGCCAGCGACCTGGTGACCATCGCAATCCTCGCGGCATTCCTCGGATTCGGTGGTGCGCTCTGGCACCCACCGGCCATAGGCCTGATCTCCACACGTATGCCCGAACGTCGCGCCTTCGGCATGGCCATGCACGGCATCGGGGCTGGCGCTGGCGACACCCTGGGCCCGCTGGTCGTAGGTGGCCTGCTGCTCGCGTTCACTTGGCAAGCGATCTTCAAGATGGCCCTGATTCCTGGCCTGCTTTTCGCGCTGGTGTTCTTCCTGCTCATGCGCGGGTTTGCGACCGGCTCGTCACGCGGTCACACGTCTATGGCTGACTACTTCAATGCCCTCGGCGAGGCGGCCAGGCACCGCCCGCTGCTGCTTTCCGTTGTCGCTGGCAGCACGCGCACAGGTGGACAGATGATCCTGCTCGCGTTCGTGCCTCTGTACGCGCTCGAAGACCTTGGCCTCAGTAAGGGCCTGGTCGGTGCGGTCGCCTCCCTGTTGCTGGGTTTATCGCTGGTGTCGCAGCCGGTTCTGGCCTACATATCGGATCGTATCGGTCGCAAGTACACAGTGCTGCCGACCGCCGCGTTGCTCACCATCTTGGGCCCATGCTGGTGCTCACCACCGGTGCCGCGTCCCTGTTCGTCGTCGTCGCAGCCATCGGCCTGGTCATGTTCAGCACCGCGCTCGTCCTCAACGCCTAGGGCCTGGACATCGCGCCGCCTGAACTCCACAACTCGATCACAGCAGCGCAGTTCCTCAGTGGACTTGCGGTCGGTGGGGTTTCGCCGCTGGTGGCAGGAGTTATCGCCGACTCGCGTGGGATCGGTAGCACCTTTATCGTTGCAGGCGTGCTCTTTGGCATCACCACGGTGAGAGGTGGCTCCGGAAAACTGAACAGTGGGGATAAGTGGATTCCCTGCTCCGGTCGGGCATGATGTG